>JAZLDD010000061.1:0-5418 GCA_045614585.1 Akkermansia sp.
TTGTACGGGCCGATGGCGCTGTTGAACTGAACGCGGTAACCGCGGTTCACGTGGATTTTACCAGCGTCGTCCTGCCACGGCACGCGGAAGATGATGGTGCGTTCCGGCTCGACGATACGCTCGAGAATGCAGTTGTCTTCGTACTTTTTATTGGCGGAAAGTACAGGTTCAATAGTGGAAATAACCTCCTGTACAGCCTGGAGGAACTCGGGTTCATGCGCGTTTTTGGCGCGCACCTGTTCCAGCACTCGTGTTGTGTAATCAGACATAAATGTATGGGCTTGTCTGGGTTCCCGGCAGCTGCCCGCGCGGCTGGTGCCGTGGTCAGACGCGGCGCATTATACCAAAAAGTTGACATTTGGAAAGACTTTTTTCGAAAAAAAAGCCTAACGGCCTGCAATATCAATGAATCAGGCCGCTTTTTCGCAGTTCTTCTGCGAGTTCCTGTACGTCATCCAGTGGCAGCAGTTCGGAAGAAATATCCATGCATGCGCTCCCGGCCTGCAGGTGGATGGTGCAGCTGGCTGTTCCCTGGTTCTGTTTTTCCTGCACGCTGGCTGCGGTGAGTTCAGCCCAGCGAAGTTGCGTGGTGCCGGTGAGGCTGTGCCGGGTGATGCCGGTTTCGTTCACGGTGTAGCGGAGCAGCGCGTAATATGCAGCCCAGATGGGGGTGATGACAGCTGCGCCTGCGGCGAGAATCTGCTGCCACAGGGTATCTTTGCAGCAGAGTACGTAGATGGCAGATATCAGGACGATAAGGGTGGCGCCTATGTAGAGTTGCGCGTTCGCGCAGCGGAGTATGCGGTAGCTGGGCATGGTGGAGAAAAACTGCCCTGCCGTCAGGCAGGGCAGCTGATAGGATTTTATCAGGCCTGGAAGTGGGCCTCAGGAGAGTTTGCCGGCACAATCTTGATTTGTGTGGGGGCGATGTTGTCGGTGTAGTCGTTGCCGGGTTTCGGGCGGTACTTCACATCAATGGGTTTCACAAAACCGCCGCGGTTGTAGTCTTCCACCGCGCGGGTGATATATACCGGCAGCTGCAGCACAGAGTGCTGGAAGAGTTTCTTTGCTACGTGGTTCTGGGTGCGTATGCAGCCGTGGGAAAGCCGCTTACCGGCTACTACCTTGCCGGTGTGCAGCCCCACACCGTCAGGTGTGAAACGGTGCCAGTAGGGCATGCCGGCGCCTTCGAAGGTCTGGCCTTCAGGCAGACCGTGAGCCAGGTCGGCGTTGCTGTTGGTCACTTTACCGTCGGCATCGATGAATTTACCATAACGGCTGGATTTGTGGTCCTCGTTCTTCTCAATGATACGGAATACGCCGGTGGGAGTTTCGTGGCCGTTCGTGCCGGTGGAAACGGCCCAGTCCAGCGCCACTTTCCCGTTCACATAGAGTCGGGCGCGCTGCTGGGGGATGCAGACTACCAGTTTGGAATTGGCACGGGTAACCTGGTGCAGCAGGGCGTCATTTGCCCAGTGTTCCAGAGTGAGGGGGTAGGCCGGCTGGGCTGCAAAATGCTCGTGCGTGCCTGCGGGATAGGGGTTTACATAGGTGGGCAGGTTCTTGCCGGGCAGATCCAGCGGGTTGGGCAGCTGCACGGGTACAATGGGCTGCATGGGAACCTGGGTTGTCTGGTTCTCATCGTAAAACTTCTGGGTCGAGCAGGAGGCCAGAATGAGAGAAATGGTGGTGAAGGTGAGAATGCGTTTCATGATTATTGGGCTGCGGGTATGCGGAGGATGGTTCCTACCCGTATGGTGTTGGCTGTTTCCGGGGTGAGTCCGTTTGCTTGCATCAGGATAGTGGGGGGGATGCCGTGCTGCCTGGATATTCCGTAGATGGTATCACCGGCCTTGACTGTGTATGAACCGTTGGTGGCTTTGGGCCTGGGTGCAGCCGGTGCCGGGGCTTGTGCTCGCACCGGTTTTTCTGCGGCAGCCGGGCTGGCTGCGGGGAGCTTCAGCTGCTGGTTGATGCGCAGGGGAGTGTTTGCATCGGGCATGCCATTGGCTGCCACCAAGGCGTTGACACTTGTGCCATAGCGCCGGGCCAGCGCACTGAGAGTATCACCGGGTTGCACTATGTGAACCGCCGGGCGCGGGGCAGGTGCCGGCGCTCCGGAGCGCCGGTCGGTGGGCGCAGGGGGCGGCTCGGCAGCAGGCTGGTGCTGGGATACAACAGTCTGGGCTTCTTCTCCGGAGGGGGTGCTTTCTTCCTTGGGAATGGATGCGTCTGGTACTTTCGCCGGAGCCGGGGTAGAGCGGTAATAACCGCCGCCGCCGGCTTCGATGATGACGTCATCCTCCATGACGGGGGCCGCGGCATCCTGCCACCAGGTGAAATCCAGGCGCCCATCCTTCACGGCACAGGAGCAAAGTCCTAATGCCGTGGCGGTGGTCAGGATAAGATGCAGGTCTCCGCGAGGTGTCATGGCCAATCAGTGCGCGTGGTGGCTGTAATCAGCGGCGGCGCTTGGATGTGCTGGTCTTTTTGGAGACTGTGGAGGTCTTTCCGGGGATGACAATCTTGGTGCCGGGGCGCACTTTGCCAGCCTGGGCCATGGTCATGTTGTTGGCCTTGAGCAGGGCGGCGGTGGTTATACCATGCTGCGCAGCAACCTTGGAAAGCATGTCGCCTTTCTTGACTACGTATGTGGTAGTAGTGGGCGTGGCTTTCTTCTTGTCTGCCTTATATCCCTTGGGTGTGAAACGAACCTTGATGGTCTGGCCGGGGTGAATGATGTCGCCCTTGATGCCGGAATCCTTGCGGATCTGAGCAATGGTCGTATTACTGCGCTTGGCAATTTCGTACAGATTGTCGCCGGGTCGCACCTTGTATACCACGAGGGTGGGTTCGCTGACTTTCTTGACTTTCTTCTTGTCTATCTTCTTCGTGGTGTTAGCTGCAACGGGCTTGGTTGCTCTGGTGGCGGGCTTCGGGGCAGCGGCTATACCGGGCTCGTTTGCTGCCGGAGCGGGGGTGTTGCTGCTGGCAGGCATGGCGTAGGGGTCGAAGTCGGCGCCTACGTGAGAATCCACCACTGTGTCATCGTGAGCCACGGCGGGCTGATTCTGGCTGGCGATGCCGTTGGAAACGGCCATGGATTCACCAGGTTCAGGTGTGGCAAACTGGTTGCGGTCAACTTCGGGGGTGCGCTCACCAGCCGGAATCTGGTAAGAATCATCGCCCTCAAGTACCCAGGGGGGTAATTCACTGTCGCCCACAGCAAGTTCGCTCATGGGCATAGCCTCTTCGTAACCCAGCGTATCACCATTGTGGTGGCTGCAGGAAGAAAGGACCGCAAGCATGCCGGCCCCCAGACCAATTATCGAAAGGGTTTTCCTCATACGCGGTTTACCGTAGCAGAGATTGGGGCGGAAATCAAGCCTTTTTCATGCACTCGCGCGTCCAATGTGCGCGCGGACTGGCGCATTGCGTCATCCTGGAAAAAATAGAGTTTACTTGACGGTGGGTCTGTGTTAATTTTGACACGCTGGCTCCTTTGACGGGGGCATAGAAAAATCTAACACACGAGAAAGAGAAATCATTATGGAACTGAAAGGAACAAAAACGGCAGCGAACCTGGCCACTGCATTTGCTGGTGAGGCTCAGGCATACACTAAGTATCAATACTACGCTTCCAAGGCAAAGAAGGATGGCTATGTGCAGATTTCTGAGCTTTTTGAGGAGACTGCCCGCAATGAGAAGGAACACGCCAAGCTGTGGTTCAAGGCTCTGCATGATGGTGGCATCCCCTCCACCATGGACAATCTGAAGGATGCTGCCGCCGGTGAGAATTATGAGTGGACGGACATGTACGCCACTTTTGCCAAGGAGGCTCGCGAGGAAGGTTTTGAAGAACTGGCCGTGCTGTTCGAAGGTGTGGCTGCAGTGGAAAAGCACCACGAAGAGCGTTACCGCAAGCTGCTTGCTAACATCGAGGAAGGGATTGTGTTCTCTCGCGATGGCGATGTTATCTGGCAGTGCGGCAATTGCGGTCACATTCAGGTGGGCAAGAAGGCTCCTGCCATCTGCCCTGTGTGCGACCACGCCCAGGCCTATTTCCGCATTGAGGCTGTGAATTATTAATTTTATCAATTTCACCCGCCGGTTGCTTGAGAATCGGCGGGTGAATTGTTTTCCTGCATGATGTGGCAGTCAAATAAAATCAGCATTATTATTCTTGCATTGGGCTTTGCTGCGCTGGGTGGTGCCTACTGGTACCTGGCGCCGCAGGATAGATTACTGGCAGAGCGAGTGCTCTACACCGGTATCTGCGCGCTTCTTTTTGTGGTCGCTGTGGCTAATTGGCTCAGCCTGCGCAAGTGAGCCTTCAGCGGTAGGTTTTGCAGCGGTTCAGCCAGCCAGCAAGCCAGCGTTTTTCTCCGCGTTCAGCTGGGGAGTTGTGGACGCGGCGAGTCAGCACGGCTGCTGCGGCGCGCGAAAATTCTGCTGTGGCGGCGCGGCCGGCGGGGTAGCCGTCCATTTCTTCCAGTACCTGCAGCAACCCCCAGCCTTCGCCCTGGTAGCGCTCAGTGGGCTTGGTGCCCTCGCCTTTGAAATTGACATAATCCACCAGGCAGTACATGCCCTGGGTGGTGGAAGCCAGGGCGGCGTAGCGGGTGCGGATGGCCTGTGGGTTGCTGCTTTGCTGCATCATGCGCCGGAGCGCCAGGTGTGAGCGCTGCATGATGAACCGGGCCTGGAGGTCCACATGCTTTGCCAGCCACTGGCGCATGGCGTCTGCTTTCCCGCTGCGATCTGCCAGGAAGGCTGCTTTATCTGCCCATGGGGCGTGGCCGCTGAAGTAGGCAGGAACCTGAGCTCCCTTGGCGCGGGCATAGCGCACAAAGGCGGGGAAACTTTCATCGAAAGCCTCCTGCACTCCGGCAGGGTACCAGATGAAATGACCAATGCCAAGAGAGGGAAAGGCTTCGCCTTCATTCCATGAAACCAGCCCCTGTATGCTGCCGGCGCATTCGTTCTGCCAGATGCGGTTGCCGAGTTCCAGCGTGTTGACTGCGTAGTGGTATTTTACATTTCTCGGCGGATTCTGAATGGCGCAGGAGGTCAGTGACAGTGCAATCAGAAGAATCAGCATGTGTCTCATACCTCCCATTTTACCACCTCGCGCAAGTGAGTAAAGCTTGCTTTCTGCCTGTATGTAAACTTTTGTGTGGAAAATTCTGCCTTTGTGCTTGACACCGGTTCCGGGCGGTGGTATATTTCCGCACCGCCATGCGCCCGGAGTGCGCTGTATCACAGCACCGCCATGGCAGAAACAACCGAAATTATACTTTTTTAGATATGGTAGCAATCCGTCTTAACCGTCAGGGGTCCAAGGACCGTCCTTTCTACAAGATCGTTGTCGTTGACAGCCGCGCTCGCCGCGATGGTGATTTCATCGAGCAGGTGGGT
>JAZLDD010000062.1:0-1618 GCA_045614585.1 Akkermansia sp.
GCTGCGGTTCTGGTAGTGGGGTGGGGCTGACTGGCTGAGCGGAAATGGTGCCATGGAGTCGGCGTCAGCCGCTCTGCCGGGGGGAATCAGTAGTCTAATTCGACCTTTTTCCAGCGGGGGGCGCGTTTCTTCCTGGGTTCCTTTCTGGGGGAATCCGACTGCTTATGCGCTTCGCGCCCGGGCTCTGCCTCACCCGCCGGCGTGGCGGCTGCGCTCTGTGGAGCAACCTTGGCTACCAGTGATTTGTAGCTTGCAAGGATGGCATCTTTTTCCCATGTGCCGGATTTCGCGCCACCAGGAACGATGGTGCGGCTGTTGGTGCTGGAGCCCGTTTCCGACATGACAACCGTATCGCCGTTCTTATAAAATGTGGCCAGCCGCTTGCCGTGGGCATCTACGGCAATCAATGAAGAGGGAATGTAGGAATACGATGAGGACGAGCTCGATTTATAGAGAACATTCCGGGTGGCCGGTTTGTATGAGTTGAGAATGGGGCACTTGAGCTTGCATGACTTTGCCTGGCGCTGAATATTCAGCCCCCGGTTTGCTGCCATTTCCTCGTCTGTATCGGAATGCTCGATGTGCACTATCAGCTCAGCTCCCTTTCTGAATATTTTCCGGTGTACATCTGAGAGGAATCCGGCATACTGCTCAAAGGTGTTGCCTCTGTAAAGCATGCTGCTGATATTGAACAGGTAGAAAACCTTGGCATGCTTGTCGTATGCCGGGTTGTTCAGCACAATGTCGCGGTTGCGGCGGTTGGCCTCGATATATTCCGGTATACTCATGTCTGCCTGGTTTGCCGGTTCTTTGGCGCAGACCTCAGAAGCGGCAAACAGGCAGATGGCACTCAGTATGCTCAGAAACCGGAACATGACCCTCTGGGGGGAGAGAAAAAACAGGTTTATATCAGTTTTCTTCAGGCGCGGATTGCTCCAGGTCGCGCACGCGGCGCACCCTGGCACCCAGCGTCAGCAGCTTCTCGTCGAGCATCTCGTAACCGCGGTCAATGTGGTAGAGACGGTGAATCTCAGTGGTGCCTTCGGCTGCGAGGGCGGCGAGCACCAGGGCGGCGCTGGCTCGCAGGTCACTGGCCATGACCGGTGCGCCGGAAAGTCCGCTCACGCCGGTGATGATGGCGGTGCCGCTGTCTACCTTGATGTTGGCGCCCATGCGTTTGAGCTCGGAGCAGTGCATGAAGCGCTGCGGGAAAATGGTGTCCTTCACCACGCTGATGCCGGGCGTAAGGGCAAAGAGCGCGGTCATCTGCGCCTGCATATCGGTGGGGTACTCCGGGTAGGGGTTGGTGAGAATCTTGCCGCTGCGCGGGTTTTCGCCGGGGGCTACGAATACGGAGGTGCCGTCCTCGTTGTATTCCACACGGTGGCCGCATTCAATGAGCAGGTCGGAGATAGCCTTCATGTGCGGGCGGTAGACGCGGTTAATCATGAGCCCGTCGCTCACCATGGCAGCGGCCACCATGAAGGTGCCGGCCTCGATGCGGTCCGGAATGACGGTGTGGTCGCAGCCGTGCAGTTTCTCCACGCCGTGAATGGTGATGGTGCGGGAGCCGGCGCCTTCGATGCGGGCACCCATCTTGTTCAGGAAATTGGCCAGG
>JAZLDD010000063.1:0-19203 GCA_045614585.1 Akkermansia sp.
AGTACGGGGCAGGGTGGCTGGCGCAGCTGCACCTGCACGACTGGTATTTCGGCTGGGATAAGACCACCCGGCGTCTGGGCTGCTGCAAGCTGCAGCAACGGCGCATCAGCCTCTCGCGCTACTACGCAGAGGCATATGCCGGCAAAGAGCCGGCGCAGGTATGGCGCACCCTGCTGCACGAACTGGCGCATGCCCTGGCCTGGGTGCACCACAGCAGCCGCGGCCATGGGCTGGTCTGGAAGCGATACTGCGCCGCACTGGGAATTCCCGGAGAACGCGCCTGCACCCGGGAAGTTGATTTTGAGACCCCGCGCCGCCAGCCGCAGTATACCCTGCAACACCGCGAAACCGGCAAAGTATACCGCACTTATACCACCCGCCCCCGCCGCAGCGCCGCCAGTCTGCGCCGCTGCTACATACCCGGGCTGAAACAGGAAACCCTGGGACAGCTAGTTATCCGCCCCATTGAAGCATAATCCACCATGGCTCGCTACAAATCCAGTGATGATGACTATGCAGCCCCCCAGCGGGAACATGGGGATTACCCCGGCCGGTCTGCACCCCGCCGCGCCTGGGAACCGGATGATACCCCCTACCAGCCGCTACCGGAGAATGAGAACCCTATCCACGAGTTCCAGGCACCGCCACGCAAGGGAACAGGCTGCCTGCGAGCCATCTGGCTTATGGTCACCCTGCCGCTGCGCATTGTGTTCTGGGCGCTGCGGAATCTGCCGAAAATAGTGCTCATACCCACAAAAATCATCCTCAGCATGGCTTTTGTCGGGCTGATACTGGGAGGCATTCTAGCCGTTATATATGGCGTGAAAGCAGGTCGCTACGACCTCACACAGGTGACCCGCATGCCGGAGCGCACCATCGTGCTGGACCGCAAGGGCAACGAAATCGGCACACTGCACGGCGAAAACCGCCGCAGCATCACCAATCTCCACGAGGAGGTGCCTCGTTACATGATTGACGCGCTGGTGATGCAGGAAGACCGCTCTTTCTGGACCCACGGCGGCATTGACCCGCGCGGAATGCTGCGCGCAGTGGCGCAGGTTTTCAAGCACCACCGCACCACCCAGGGTGCCTCCACCCTGACCATGCAGCTGGCCAAAAACACCTATAACCACGCCGACCGCAATTTCGATGCCAAATTTACCGAAATGGCGCTTGCCCGCCGCATCGAATCCACCTACGACAAGGAAACCATCCTCACCTGCTACCTGAACCGCGTATTCTGGGGGCACACCTTTCTGGGGCTCAAGCAGGCTGCTTATGGCTACTTTGACAAACTACCGCGCGACCTCACCGTGGGCGAGGCGGCCATGCTGGCAGGCATCATCTGCAGCCCGAACCAGTTTTCCCCCTATCGCAGCCTGTCCTCTGCCAGAGTGCAGCGCGACAAGGTGCTCAAGCTCATGTACGAGCATGGCAAAATCACCCGCAACGAATACGAATACGCCCTGAAAGAGGAACTGATCACCCGCAAACCCGAGCGCCGGGGTAATGATAACTACGCTCTCGATTTAGTCCGCACCGAAGTGGACCACCTGCTGTCCATGCTGGATTCCAAGGACGAAAGGCTGAAGGAAGAAGTGGTCATCTCCGGCGGATTACGGGTTCAGACCACACTGGATATTGATTTGCAGGACGACGCCATGCGCGAAATCGATGCACGGCTCACGGCCATGTTCGAAAAGCAGAAGGGCTGGAAACACCAGACCCGCGCACAGTTCAAGGCTCTGAAAGCCAAAACACCCAGAGAAGAAGCTGATAAGCTGCGCCCGAAATACCTGCAAGCCGCCTGCGCCGTCATCGACAACGCCACCGGTGCCCTGCTGGCAGTGGTGGGTGGCCGCGACAGCACAGAATCACCCCTGAACCGCGCGCTGCAAAGCCGCCGCCAGGTGGGCTCTATCTTCAAACCTCTGGTATACGCCGCCTATTTTGAACGGGGCTACGGCCCACGTTCCCTGTTATCGGACGGTGCTATCATGCGCGGAGAAATTGCCGGTGCCCCCAGATGGCGACCGCGAAACTCTGACGGCCGCTTCACCGGCAACCACCCCGCTGCCTGGGGATTACTGAAAAGCCGCAATACCATGGCCGTGCGAGCCGGTAACATTGCCGGATTGCAGAATGTCATCAACACGGCTCTTTATGCCGGATTCCCCCGCACGGCCCGCACCCCCGGCCCCACCATTTACCTGGGCACCTGGGAAGCATCGCCGCTGGAGGTGGCAGGGGCCTTCACCATCTTTGCCAATGGCGGAGTGCGCCCTACACCATACATCATCCAGAGCATCACCGATAAAGAAGGGCGAGTAGTATGGCAGAACACCCCGAGCGCCCGCCGGGTGTGCTCTACCCGCTCCGCCAATGCCGTCTCCGCAATACTGCAGCAGATTACAAAACCAGGTGGAACCGCCGGAAGCGTGCAGCGGCTGGGATTCAAGCACCCCTGCGGCGGCAAAACCGGCACCACCAACAACTACACCAACGCCTGGTTCTGCGGATTCACCACAGACCTGACCGCTGCGGTATGGGTAGGATTCGACCGGCCAGTCATGATTGCCGATAAAGCCTACGGCGGAACCGTAGCGCTGCCACTGTGGGTGGGAGTGATGCAGTGCGCAGCTGCACGCGGCTACCAGATGAAGGGTATCCGCACCGCTCCCGCTGGGGGGCGCAACAGCGGCATACGCCTTTGCCGCACCTCCGGTATGCTGGCCCACGCCGGCTGCGAATATGAAGGGAAGGCCTATATCGAAACCATGGCAGATTTCACCAAACAACGACCGCTCTGCACAGTACACGCCGAACTGGCAGAAGACCCGGACGCCACTTCTGAGGCCGAGGAAGTATCCGAAGACACGGATGCCACACCGGATATTGACGGCGCAGAAGAATTATTAAACAACATGCCACAAGACGACGTGGCAGAAGAAGTATAAGACACCATGGATTTCTCTACAGCATCATTCTGGTACAGCCTGCTGCCCGCCATTCTGATACTGGCGGCGGGCGATTATCTGCTGCGCAACCGACCGGTGGCAAAGCAATTATTCCACAAATGGCTCATGCTGTTGCTCAGTCTTATTCTGCTGGGCATAGCCAATGAAACCACGCTGGTTATCTTTCTGAGTGTTACTCTGGCCGCCTATTATCTGTGCCGCTGGGGCTGCAGCCTGAGCATGCCAGCCCGGCGCTGGCTGCTCGGTTTTCTCATTCCCCTGCTTCTGCTGCCCCTGGGGTATTACAAATACGGCTATTTCTTCGGCAATATCCTGCAGCAGGAATGGGACACGCTGCGGAACCTCATCATCCCCATCGGCATTTCGTTCTACACCTTCCAGGTCATCGGCTTCTGCATTGATACCCTCATGCGCAACGAACCGATGCCCAAATGGCTGGACTACATGAATTTCTGCGCCTATTTCCCGCAGATTGTAGCAGGCCCCATCGAACGCCGAGCCGACCTGCTGCCCCAGGTGGAGAAAATGGAGCTGAACTGCTCCCGGCAGAATCTGGAAACAGGTATCCCCTACATCATTCTGGGGCTTTTCTTCAAACTGGCCCTGGCCGATAACCTGGCCTATGCCATGTGGGAAAACTACCGCTGGGGCAACGCCTGGATTGTGTGGCTTAACAACCTGCTGTTCACCTTCCGCATCTATTTTGACTTCGGCGGCTACGGGCTTACCGCCTACGGCATTGCCCGCTGCATGGGCATCACCCTGCGCATGAACTTCATGAGCCCCTACACCGCCTGCAATATCAAGGATTTCTGGCGCCGCTGGCACACCTCGCTCACCCAATGGTTCACGGACTACATCTACTTCTCCTTGGGCGGAAGCCGCACCAAACGCTGGGCGGTCAACATGATTCTCGTGTTCCTCATTTCCGGTCTGTGGCACGGCGCCGGGTGGAACTTCATCATCTGGGGCGGCCTGGCAGGCGTGGCGCTGGTGGTGCACCGCGTATTCCACAATGCCGGACTGCGGCTCTGGGCGCCGCTGGGCTGGCTGCTTACTTTCGGATACATGGTCTTTGTGTGGATGTTCTTCTACGACACTAATCCTGCACATCTCTGGAATCACCTGAACTGGATATGCGCCCCCTCCCGCTATTCTGTTTCCGAACTCATGGTCAACCTTCTTCACATCAGCAACATCAGCGTCAGTATTTTCATACCAGTTACTATCATGCTGTCTGGTGTTGTCATTGCGATAGAAGCCTACGCTTGGAAAAGGCACAACAACCCTTACAAAATACTGCTTCACCCCATCAGCTGTGGCATCATGGTGGCGCTTATATTACTCCTGCATAATCCCACACCTAATCAATTCATCTATTTTGCCTTCTGACGCCATGAAAAAGCTCCTCATCTGCATCCTGGGAGGCATTGTGAGTGCCTTGATTCTTATCCAGATTTATAATTTCTTCATTCACCCTGAAATATGTTTTTTTCGGAATGCTGATGCCATCAGCACTCGCTGGGAGCAACAACTGCGCCAAACCGGGCAGCCATGCTACATCCTCGGCGGCGGCTCAGAAATCCGATCCAGTCTCTCGCCGGAAATAATGCGGCAATATTCCGGCATCAATGTCATTAATACAGCCTCAGCTGCCCCCTTTGGTCTGGGAGCCAATGCGGCCATTGCGCTCAACCACATCCACCCCGGCGACACACTGGTGCTCAGCGTCATCAGCGTAAATGACGAAAACTGCCAAGCGAAAGAAGGCGGAATTAAACTGGCCACGCAGCTTTTCGGCGTCTCCGCCTTCACTCGTGGCGGCATTCCCATGAATCTTGATTCCCTGCTTGCACTCCTTTCATCTGATGCTGGCAACATGCTGGTCGCAGCCACACGCAAACTGACCAGAGGCTATGCCTATATCTATGATGCCCAATCAACCATACACACGGATGGATGGATGG
This sequence comes from Akkermansia sp., assembly GCA_045614585.1. Taxonomy (GTDB): domain Bacteria; phylum Verrucomicrobiota; class Verrucomicrobiia; order Verrucomicrobiales; family Akkermansiaceae; genus Akkermansia. Next base: position 4,946 of record JAZLDD010000063.1, read on the forward strand.
AAATAACCCTTTCCCGAATGAAAAATGCAAAACCAGAAACTCTCAAACCCGCAGATATCAGAATGGGAGAGGTCTGTGTCAAAATCCTGCACCATGCACAGCGCGAGTGTCAGAAAATCGGGGCCAATTTTGTTGTTATGCTGCCTGCAGGCTATACCAATACATACGATACCCCCCGCCGTCTGTTGCATGCCCTGCAGATTACCCGCCTTGGTATCCCTGTGCTACGGGATGAGCGACTGGGCAGGATAACCGATACATTGAAGTTAGCAGACACCGGATATCATCTTAACGCTGCAGGAACAGCAGAAAACAGCCGCATCATTGCCCAACTGCTGGCAAACAAAAGCTACTGGACAGAAAGCGAGCTGCTGGAACGGCTCCAAAAACTCAGGATTCCTGCAGATGCCACGGAACTACCCTGACACGTGCCTGGGCATGCCTCCCAGTGTGCTTGTCTCCCCCTGCTAGATAACACCCCTCGTATACCCACCATCGTGAAGCGTTTTTTCATATTACTGCTCACTGCTGCATGCAGCCTGGCCCAGGCCTGGCAACAGGTGAATGAAAATGCCCCTGAGCCAGCGCGCGAATTCCGCGCGGCCTGGGTAGCAACCGTATTCAACCTGGACTGGCCCAGCAAAGCAGGCCTCTCCGCCAGCCAGCAGAAAGCCGAGCTGCTCCATATTATCGAGCAAGCCTCCCGGTTACGCCTCAATGCCATCATTCTGCAGGTAAGACCCAATGGCGATGCTCTCTACAAATCCGACTTGGAGCCCTGGAGCGCCTGGCTCAGCAGCCCCGGTCAGAACCCTGGCTACGACCCCCTTGCCTATGCCATAGCAGAAGCACATCGCCGCGGCATCGAAATACACGCCTGGTTCAATCCTTTCCGCGCCACGGTAAGCAGCCGCCCCGTTGGTCCGGGGCATATCTCCCGCCGCCAGCCGGGCTTGTTACTCAAAGCCGGCAGCACCACCATACTGAACCCGGGCCAGTCACAGGCGCGAGGACATGTGCTGCGGGTCATCATGGATGTCGTGCGGCGCTACGATATCGATGGCGTACACCTGGATGACTACTTCTACCCCTACCCTCCACACCATAAAGTGGCGGACGGCCGCACACCGGCCCAACGCCGCGCCGCCATTGATACCTTCGTACAGCAGCTTTACCAGCAGGTCAAAGCAGCAAAGCCCCATGTGCGCATCGGCATCAGCCCGTTCGGCATATGGCAGCCCGGATTCCCGGCAGAGGTGGAAGCGGGCGTGAATGCATACGAAGACCTGGCCTGCGATGCCCGCAAATGGCTGGCCAGAGGCTGGGTCGATTACCTCTCACCCCAGCTTTACTGGCGCTGTGAAGGGCCACAGAGTTTCCCCGCCCTCATGCGCTGGTGGAGCGGCATCAACCCCAGCCGTCCGGTCTGGCCAGGAATCGCTTCCGTGCGCATCAACAGCAAGGAAGATCCCGGCCGCAAAGCCTCAGAAATAGGCCGCCAGATTGACTATTCGCGCCAGCTTGCACGGCAGAGCTGCGGGCAGCTGTTCTGGAGCTGGAAATCCCTGGGAACCAATCGCGGCGGCATTCAGAAGGAACTGGCAATACGTTACCGCAGCCTGGCACTCCCCCCGGCTATGCCATGGAGCGGCAGCACGCGCCCAGGGAGCCCCACGGTGCAGGCTCAGGATTCAGCCCAGGGCTGCACCATCACCTGGCAGGGAAATGCCCGCAAGTGGGTGCTCCAGGTAGGCAGCAAAGGGCGCTGGTTCACCATGGACGTGCTGCCCGGCAACTGCAACAGAATAACCCTGCCGGCCAGAGTAGCCAACACGCTGGACCGCATCGCCATACGGCCCATTTCTTCCACCGGCATGAGCGGCTCCCCCGGAATTCTGGGGCGCTAAGACATTTTTCCCGGAAAAACCAGTTTTTTTGAGAATTTAGGATTGAACTGTACTCTAGGGCTGGTATAATAACGCACGTTATGAGTACAGACGCAACCAAAGTAGAGCTTCCGAGCTCCGTAAAACGCTATGCCCTTTACCTGATGGTAATGGCTGGCCTTGGCGGTCTTCTGTATGGTATTGACGTAGGCGTGATTGCCGCGGCTCTTCCGTACATTGAAAAGACCTCTTCCTACACCCCTCAAGAACTGGCCATCGTGGTGGCTGCCGTGCTTTTCGGCTCCGTTCTCTCCTCCCTGTTCGCCGGCATGCTGGCCGAATGGATGGGTCGTAAGAAGGTTATCATCCTGTCCGCTCTGCTGTTCACGCTGAGCATTCCGGTCATCTGCTTCTCCAATGGCGTGTTTGAGATGCTGATGGGTGGCCGTATCCTGCAGGGTGCCAGTGCCGGTCTCGTGGGTGTGGTGGTTCCCATGTACCTGGCTGAATGTCTGGACGCCAACTCCCGCGGCAAGGGTACCGGCATGTTCCAGTTCATGCTTACCGTGGGTCTGGTGTTTGCGGCCCTCATCGGTCTGGTGACCACCATGTGGGTGGGTGCTGCCGATGATCCTACCGTGACCGCCGAGAGCAAGACGATGGCCTGGCAGGTCATCTTCTGGTGCTCCGCCATCCCCGGTCTCATCCTCTTCTTCGGCGCCTTCAAACTGAAGGAATCCCCCCGCTGGCTGTACCGCCGTGGGCAGCGCGAGCTGGCTCTCTGCTCCCTCGCCTCCAACAACGGTGACGCTGCTGCCAAGGAGATTCTGGACGAAATGATTGCTGCCGACGCTGCCGAGGAAGCTGCCAAGGCCGACATGGCCGCCGCTGCCAAGGGCGATTCCCTCCTCCAGCGCAAGTATGTGATTCCTTTCATTCTGGCTGTTATCGTGCTGGCCTGCACCCAGGCTACCGGTATCAACTCCGTGCTGAACTACTCCGTGAAGATTTTCCAGCAGGCTGGTCTTCAGGGCGAAGTTGCTAACTGGGCTGACCTGGCCATCAAGATCACCAACATGGTCATGACCATCGTAGCTGTGACCCTGGTGGACAAGAAGGGTCGCACCTTCCTCCTCAAGATGGGTACCTCCGGTATCATCGTGGGTCTGGCCGGTGTAGGCGCCATGTTCCTCTCTGTGGAGAACAACCGTGTTGACGTGACCAACCAGGTTGCCGCAGCCGTGCAGGATAACTCCCTGAACATCTCCGCCGCCGATGCCGTGAAAGCCGCCATGACCCCCGAAATCCTGGCTGCTCACCCCGAATTCATGCAGGGTGAGTCCGTGGCTCCCGGCATGCAGCTCATCGTGACCTACACGCAGGGTCAGTCCAGCATGCAGGATGTGGCCGAAGTGTTCGCTGATTCCGCAGCTGAAGGCTCCGCCATCGCCATCGCCAAGAGCACCGCCCTGGCCCCCACCTTCATGGACAAGCTTTGCTTCTGGTCCACCCCGCTGCCCGAAGGCGCCGTGAAGGAAGTGACCATCACCCGTGCAGAAATCGGCATGAAGCCCAACGCCGTGACCGGCTGGATTGTGACCGGCTTCTTCGTGGTGTTCATCTCCTTCTACGCAGCAGGCCCCGGCGTGTGCGTATGGCTGGCTCTCTCCGAGCTCATGCCCACCCGCATCCGCGCCAACGGTATGGCCATTGCACTGCTCATCAACCAGGGCGTATCCACCACCATCGCGGGTACTTTCCTGCCCTGGGTGGGTTCCTCCGGTTACTCCACCGTATTCTTCTGGCTGGCTGGCTTCACGGTAATCTACTTCATTACCGCCGCCTTCTTCCTGCCTGAAACCAAGGGCCGCACCCTGGAAGAAATCGAGCAGTATTTCAAGACGGGCAAGATGCCCGAAAAGAACTAATCCACCAATTAGTTTAACTGTTTCTCACCGGCTTCCCCGCACGCCATTCACCGGGGAAGCCGGTTTGTTTTCACCTATCCCCTCCCGGATAATTGCAGGCATAACACCTGCCGGCAGAACGAAGAGCAGTCGAATCCATACACATGAATCCGGACAGTAAAAAAAGAAACTGCCATCACCAGGCGCAGCACCACCCGGGACATTCATCCCCCCCTTGCACGGCATCATGCCCACAAAGCATCCCGCATCTGCCATATCTCCACAGACAAAGCCATGCAGGCAGAATGATGGCAGGGATTAATCTTGAGAAAAATGCTTATACTTAGGCGGTCTCCCGCCCTTATTCTCCGGTTTGGGAAACATTGCCTCGCGTGTCAGCATCTCAGCCGGCAGCGGCGGCACTATGGCACCACCCTGCTGCTCGCGCACCTGGCGGGCAAACAAACGAACAGCAGCCAGCAAAACTGAATTCCGGGTGCGTTTAAAATGCTCTGCTGTGAAATCAAGTTTCCCGAGCAGATCTGAAGGGCAGCGGAAAGAAATTATCTTTGTATTCATGGCCAGATAACTTTTAGTGCTGATGTCCGCACCGGCATTCGCCATGGTCATGTCCACAATCGCACTCGTCATGCTCACAGGAGCACTCGCCACAGGTGCAACCGTTATCCCCCTCCGGGTCATAATCCGCATCCTCAATTTCCGGCGGGAGCGGCATATCATCATCAGGGTGGTAAGGCGGCTCCAGGCGCGCTGCCAGCGCAGGTGTTGCCGCCACCTCTGCAGCAAAACGCCCGTGAGTATTGCGCGTGCGCAGCTTGGCGCCGGCAGCCAGCAGCTGTTCCACAATCGTCTCGTAGCCATAATACGCCGCCAGATGCAGCGGTGGCTGCCCGTACGCATTGCGGGCATTCACATCTGCCCCGGCAGCCAGCAGCAATGCAATCAGCCCGGTATCAGGCTCCACCCCGACAGATGCAAGATCCGGCGCAAGATCTACCTCATCCTGCAGCAGGAGAGTGGCCGCCTGGCGCAGCGTCTCAGGCTCTTCGCCATTCATCAAAGCCTCCAGAAACTCCTGAACCGGTTCATCGAAATCATCCGGATCCAGATCGGCAGCCATTTCCTGTAATTCCTCCAGCTGCACACGCGGCTTCTCTTCCTCTTCCAAAGTCACGCTATTCCATTGTAAATCACTCATGGCCATAATATACCCCATATACACTCGAGATTCCAGCACAATCTCGCACATGCTGGTTCGCATGTCCATTTTATGCTTTACTTCATACATTAAAAGTGTAGCATTAAAAGCATGGCAAAGCGAGTTCTCAAATCCCTTCCCTCTTCCAAAGCCAAAACAACCAGAAGCACCGGCAGAGGCTGGATTACCACCTTAATCCTCATCGCGCTGGGGGCCGGCGGCTATTATGGGTACGACTATTATCAGGCCATAGAAAACGAGCGCAAAGCTGAAGAAGCCGCGCGCCGTGCCAAAATAGAAGCCGATAAACGCCTGGCCGCAGAAATGGCCCGTCTGGCCGCAGAAAAAGCCGAGCAGGAACGGCTCGCGGCAGAACAGGAAGAACGCGAACGCCTGGCCGCAGAAGAAGCTGCGCGCCGCAAGGCTGCTGAAGAAGCAGAAAGATTGCGAAAACTCAAGGAATCCCAAAAATCTACCAGAGAACCGGAGAAAACCGAACCGGACGAAGCCCCTGAGCAGGAGCCTGAGCCCTCCGCCTACGATAAGGTAACCCAGCTGCACGGCGCCAACGCCACCGGTGCCAGCGCAAAAAAACAATTTGACGAAATAGTCGACAATCTTCTGGAAAAGAAAGATTTCGATAACTTCGAAAAAGTTATATCAGCCAGAATCAAGGAGAGCATAGCCACCTATACCGGTAACGGTAAACTTAACTACGCGCAATATAAAAACAACCGCAACCTCATGCAGGCTGTAGACCTCTGCCTGCTCATACGCACTGCCGGAGCTCAGGGGTTAGATGAAATCCTTAGCAACGAAGGCGATGGAAATGATAACAGCGGGCTTGATTTCTTCCGCTGGGCGCTGCGGGATAAAAGCCAGCCGCTCCACCTCTTCATGCAAAATTACCACACCCAGGAGGGTAGAGATGAAAATGCTGCTCATTCCATCAAATTATTCTACACCATCTGGGCTGAGCTCGAACCGAAAGAACGGCTCAAGTACCTGAATCTGACCATAGCCGGAGCCCTCATGAACCCGCAGGTATGTGCCTCGAAAGGCGGCCATCGCGGCGACGAGCCCTGCCTGACCGTTCCTCAGGTATGCGCCTATCTGCGCGAAATGGATCAAAAGAAGAAACTGGTCACTGACATCAAGAAACTGAGTGTTTCCCAATTAATCCACGTAGTGGATGTCCGCCTGCCGCAATCCGAATTTGACTGGGCTGCCGAAAACGTCGACTATAACCAGGCAAACTGGTCAGCCGCCTACAGTTCCATCAAATATGTAATGGAACGCGCCGCCGTGGGCAAAGACCTGTACAAACTGTACTCATTTGAGGAAATCCGCGAAGAAGGCGGCGTATGCCGCGACCAGGGATACTTCTCATGCAACACAGGCAAATGCCGTGGCGTGCCCGCCGTCTACATCGTAGGTGATGGTGACCGCGGTCCTCACGCCTGGATGGTAAACCTGGTAGACAACGTAAAATGGGTGCAGACAAACTCATACGGCTACAACAGCGGTCGTTTCAACAACCCCTGCTCCGGTCGCAGCCAGCACGAATCCACCCTGCTGAGCAAAGATATCAAGACCACAGATGCCAAACTCGTCCCGGCAGCAGATGCCATGATTCTGGCAGATTATCTCTCGCGCATCGGCTGCATCAAGGAAGCTCACAGCACAGCCCGCTACGTTACCACAGCATTCCCCACGCTGACCGCAGCCTGGGCGCACTACGTGAAAGTTCTGGGAAGCGATGAAAAGAATCTGCCGCCGGACAAAGTGTGGCGCAAGATAGATGCCGACCTCATCCAGCTGAGCAAGAAGAACTCCGAGCTTCTTGACATCGCAGCAGAAGTGGAGGATAAATACCTGTTCAGCGGAAAGAATGCAGCCAGCAAACAAATGCTGCTGCGCCGCTCCATGAGCCAGCTCAACAAACGAGGTGGCGATGACCGCGCCGACCTGGTAATCAATGCCGTCAACCGCCAGGCAGAAGTCATGGCAGAATCCGGGAACCTGGTCGGTCTTGCAGGGCTGTATCGCAAGCAGCTCAAAAAATATACCGGGCGTGGCGATATCTTCGGCGAGCTGCTGGGGCAATACATGCAGCACCTGGGAGACGATGCCCCGGCCCGGGCATGGAATACACTGGCCAAAGATGCCGACAAGCTCTTTGAAAAACACGTCCGGAGTAATGGCAGTGATTTATTCAAGCTCAAAAAGGAAGTTGCCATTCAGAATATGATTGCCAACGCCTGGGAAAAAGCAGGCAACCAACGCAAAGCTGAAAAAATACGCGAAGACGCGGCCGAACGCATGAAAAAAGCAGAAGACCGCTATGTGACAGAAGATGATGACGATGATGAATAAGAACAATAAATCATCTTCAGCAGATTAACAGAATCCCCCGGTTGATTGATTCAACCGGGGGATTTTTATTCAGCTTATGAAAACCGCAACTGATTAGTACTTGTAGTCCACATAGAATTGGAACTGGCCGTCATCATCCGCGCAGTTCGCACTCTTGAAGGGGATGGCATAGTCTACTGCCAGCGGTCCCATGGGCAGGTTGATACGCAAACCGATACCATAGTCCGCAGCCCAATCTGTTGGCTGGAAATCGAAACTATCCTCATGCACGAAACCGGCATCCACAAACATGGCAAAACGCACAGATTCCACAATGGGCAGCGTCAACTCAAACTGCACGAAGGCAGAAGTATTGCCGCCCATCGTTTCATCGCCGGAAAGCTTCTCGTCAATCATACCGACATCGCGATAGCGGAAACCACGCAGGTTGGCCGGCCCACCCAGATAGCAACGCTCAAAGATGGGCACCTCGTCCCCGCTCTTCACCGTATCAACCGTCTCTAAACCGAAATTGATACTGAAGATGGAATCCCAGAAAGAGTTGTAGTAGTATGAACCGCTCAAGCCCACAGTATAGGTCTCGGTGGTGCTGCCGGGGCCACTGTAACCCACGTGGCCTTCCAGGTTTCCACCCTTGCGGGGGGTCACCATGGAATCGCGGGAATCATACTCGCAGCTAAGGCGGAAATGACTGCGGGTGTAATCGCCATCCTGTTCCTGGAAGAAAACAGGCGCTCCACCTTCAGCCTCGATACCGAACTGTTCGATACGGTACTCGAACTTAACGGCCGAGAGGTCCGTGATTGCCTTGCGCAGAGATACCGCGTATCCATAGTTCGTCTGCTGGTAGTAATCACTCAGATAAGTGGATTGAGAATAGAACAGTTCATTCCCCAACGCCAGCTTACGATCCAGGAACCAGGGTTCCAGCAGGTAAACAGACGCGCTGCTGTATTCCGTACCCAGTTTACCGCTCACCGTGAGGCGCTGACCACCACCCACGAAGGTTCCGCCATTCACAAACCCACGGATATCAAAGTTTGACTGTGTAATCGTGGTATACAGGTAAACATTCTCCACCGTGGAGAACGCCACACCCAGTGTCAGGCTGCCGGTCATCTTCTCATGCACATTCACATTGATATCGCGGTAGCCACTGGTGGTAGACAAGCCCTGGGAAACCTCCACCTGGTCGAAGTAATTAAGATTATCCAGGCGTTTCTTAGCCGTCTCCAGGTCCACAGAGTTCAGGTTTTCACCCGGTTTGAGAGGAAGCTCACGCAGAATCACATGCTGACGGGTCTTGGTATTGCCGCGCACATTGATACGGCCCACCTTATAGCGCTCACCCTCGGTCACATCGTAGCGGATATCAATAAGGCGCACGCCATCAGCATCCACGCCCACTTCGTTAATATCCGGCCGCACATCGGCATCTGCATACCCCTTGGCTCCGTAGTAACGGCGAATCATCGTCACGTCATCCGATACTTTCTGCAGGGAGTAAATATCACCATTGAGCATGCTCAGACCGGGTTCAAGCTCCTTGGCTGTATAGGCCGTAAGCGGTCCGAATGTCACCTCGCGCACCTTGTATCGGGGGCCCTCATCAATCGTCACCTTCAGATTCAGATTCTGGCGGCCCTCCTGGTTGGGGCTGGCAGTGTAGCTGACATCAGCCAGGCGGGCACGCAGATAACCATAGTTGCGGTAATGCTTCACCACGGCCTCCAGGTCATCCTCAACCTGCTCGCGGTCAATACGACCGGATTTGGTAATCCATGTAAAGAGGCCACGCTCCTTGGTCTGCATCAGCTGGCGGAGCTGCTCGTCATCAAACGCGGTGTTGCCTTCGAAATCAATATTCTTCATGCTGACCTCGCGGCCTTCCTTAATATCAAACACCACGTCCTTGTATGAACCGCTGGCTGTTTTCTCAGCATGCCAGCTGACCTGAGTATCAGGGTATCCGGCCTCCTGATACGCCTTGATGATATTGGCACGGGCAGCGGCCAGCGTAGCATCACTCAGCACAGTTCCGGGCTGCAGGTTACTGGTTTCACGCAGGTCGTCATCATCAAACTCCTCATTGCCGGTAAAGCCCACACCGGCAAGCACGCTGCTGGCCCGCACATTGAATACCACCTTCACGGCATTGCCGCTCGGCTGAACAGCCACTGTAGCATCGGGATCTACCAGACTGCGCTCAATCAGACGCTCCAGATCTGCATTCACTCGCACAGAGGAATACTCACCACCGGCGCGGGTCTGCACCACATCCATCAGGCGGCGGTCAGGGAGAATCTTATCACCAGTGTAGCGGAACTCCACACCTGCCACGCGTTTGCCATCGAATGCAGCATCATTCTGGAAAAGACCGGTTGCGGGCCCCAGTTCGCGAGTCACCTCAGCATCATCCAGCAAACGGGTATCAGACGCAGCGGAAACCAGGCGGGTCTCCACTTTCGGCATAGGCTTCTGCTCTGCGGCAGCAGGTGCCTCAGCCGCAGGCGCCTTGCTCTTCATTGCCTCCAGGAAGGGGTCTTTCTCAGGCGCAGTGGCTGTGCTGGTTTTCTCCTGTGCAGCCTGCTGGTCTTTCATCATGGCATCCAGAAACGGATCTCCGGTCGACTCCTGACCAAAAGCCGGGGCTGCGAGCGTCAGTGCCAGCGCAGTCAGCGCGGCGCTCCAATGCATCGTGGGCTTATTCATGCGTGCAATCCTATACTTCACATTTCCAGGCGTCAAGAATTTATTAAAGCATCACAGAATAATAACGCGCGCGTTGCATCCCTTTTTGGCTGTCGCACCGTAAATTTGGCTTGCCTTTCACCTAAAATGCGGTATGCTAGTGCGAGCAGGGCAGCGCTATACCCCCGCCCGTACCATTATGGCTAGCGAAAACCTTCAGGAACTCGAGACAAATTTCATGTGTGACCCGGATGCAGACGGTGGTTTCGTCTACACCACGGTCGAGGCAGCTATCAACTGGATGCACAAGTACTCCATGTGGCCTATGCCCATGGGCACTTCCTGCTGCGCCATCGAATACATGGCCGCTTCCTGCTCCCGATATGACATTTCGCGTTTCGGCGCTGAGGTAAACCGCTACGCCCCACGCCAGGCAGACTTCATGTTCATCTGCGGCACCATCACCTACAAGATGGCAGCCCTGGTGCGCCGCATCTGGGACCAGATGCCCGCCCCGAAGTGGTGCATCGCCTGTGGCGCCTGCGCCTGCACTGGTGGTATGTTCCGCAGCTATTCCGTGCTGCAGGGCGTGGATAAGATTGTGCCCGTGGATGTGTACATTTCCGGCTGTCCGCCCCGCCCGGAGGCTCTGCTGCAGGGTCTCATCACGCTCCAGGACAAGATAATGGCCACAGACCACCCGCTCAAAGGCTTCTTCAAGGAACACGACCTCCGCCAGGCACAGAATGCCCACACCATTCCCGCCGGCATCATCACGCAGGACTAACACACCAATACACGACCATGTCCGCCAACAACCTTTCCGCTCTTCAGAAAGCAGCTGCAGAAAAAATCTGCGCACGCTTTCCCCAGATTTCCAGCAAAGAATTCCGCGGCGATATCACCCTCACCATCGCCCCGGAAATCCTGACCCAGGCCATGCGCTATGCCAAGGATTCCTGCGGTTTTGACATGCTTGTCTGTGTTTCCTCAGTTGACCACCTGGGCGAGGAACCTCGTTTCGAGGTCAACTACACCATCACCCAGGCAGAAACCGGTGCCAACCTTCTGGTGCGCACCCCGGTAAGCGAGGCAGAGAACGCCGTGCCGAGCATGGTGCCTGTATGGCGCTCCGCCAACTGGCTGGAACGCGAGCAGTACGACCTGATGGGTATTGAGTTCACCGGTCACCCGGATTTGCGCCGCATCATGATGTGGGAGGGCTACCCCTACCACCCGCTGCGCAAGGACTTCCCCGTAGCCGGTAAGGATTTTGAACAGGCCGGAGTGGCCTTCACCCAGAAAGCCCCCACGGGTGGTGCGCCGTTCATCACGACGCCTGGAGTCAAGACCGCCGGCGAACGCGAACCTCGCTCCCGCGGCTGATACCGCCCCATGCGGAAACTCTACAGCATCATTTTCTGTCTGGCTGCAGCCCTGCCCCTTCTGGTGGCAAGCTGCAGCCATTCTGACCCCCGCACCCAGGCGCTCATCGACCTCAGGAGCGAACTGGAAGACCAGCTTGATGACCTTAACGCCGGGGACTGGATTCTCATCGGCCCCGGAGCCGCGCTTGAAAAAGCACTGACTGCTGAGGATATACGCCATATCTCCGTGCTTGCAACAAACGTAAGCGTATTACGCCAGACGCTCGACCTCATGGAGCGTGATGACCGGCTTGGTCCCCGTCTCTGGGTCTGCCGCGAGCTGGAGCAACCCGGCAAACGGAACACCCCCGGCGGCGCCAGACTGCGCACACACCTGCAGGAACTACTGGCAGGCAGAACCCATTTTTCTGTAGATGAACGCATCATAGCCATGCAGCTTCAGAACCTGCCGGCCCAGCGCAAGGTAGTCATCATACACACCGATACCGCAGAACACTACAGCGGGGTCTGCGTAGAGCTGGACTATGCCGGCACCACTCAGATACCCAGCGGTTCCACACCCCCACGTCCCACCTATCGACATGCCGACCTTATCCCCTGACCAAGACCCCGTAGCACGCGCCCAGGCCTGGGTGGGAGATGCCGTACTCGCCCTTTATGTGCGTGAGTGGATTCTCTCATTCAAAGGAGAAATAGACGGTGCTCTTTTTATCGAATTCACCAGCAACAACTTCCTGCGTCTCACCGGTAATGCTACCGGGGTAGAAGCCCAGATTGGCCGGATCTACAAGGCTGAAGGGCTCACCGCAGCCAACGCCTGGATAGAAGAAAACCTGCGTCCGCGTATGGAGCAGCGCCTGCACAAGCTGCGCTCAGTTCACCCCCACCACCGCAAATAACGCACCATGAAACTCGTCAGCTGGAATGTGAACGGCATCCGTGCCACTCTTGGTAAAGGCCTGGCCGAAAAAATGGATGAACTGCAGCCGGATATTCTCTGCCTGCAGGAAGTCAAAGCCCGCCCGGAGCAGGTAAGCGACCTGTGGCTGGACAGCTGGCCGTACTCCCTGTGGAACCCGGCTCAGAAACCAGGCTATTCCGGGGTGCTCATCCTTTCCCGCATAGCCCCGCTTTCCACCAGCACCGGCATTGGCTGCCCGGAGCACGACACCGAAGGCCGCGTAGCCACCATGGAGTTTGAAGACTTCTACCTGGTAAATTGCTACACCCCCAACTCTCAGAACGAGCTGGCCCGCCTCCCCTACCGCCAGGAATGGGATACCGCTTTCCGGGCGTATGTAGCCGGACTTGCCGAAAAGAAGCCGGTCATTTTCTGCGGTGATTTGAACGTGGCTCACGAAGAAATCGACCTGGCCCGCCCCTCGGCCAATCATTTTTCCGCCGGTTTCTCAGATGAAGAACGCGCCGGTTTCACCGCACTACTCCAGGCTGGTTTTGCAGACACATTCCGCCGCCTGCATCCCGATATGCGCGATGCATACTCCTGGTGGAGCTTCCGCGGCGGCGCACGCGCCCGGAACGTAGGCTGGCGTATCGATTACTTCTGCGTATCCGAAACTATACTGCCGCGCGTGCAGAGCGCCGAAATCCACGCCGACATCACCGGCTCGGACCACTGCCCGGTTTCCATCACCTTAAACTGATTCAGCACAACACATTTTATGAAACCACTTACCAGATTGGGAGAAAAAACACTTGAAAACGGTTCCGTGTGGGAGCTCTGGGAACGCGATGGCGTGCTCACCCTCCAGCTGGACGGTATGCCCTGCGCCAATTCCTTCACCTACGGCAGCGAGGAAGCCATGGCAGAACTTGCCACCTCCCCCATCACCCGGGCCGGGCAACCCTGCATCATGATAGCCGGGCTGGGGCTCGGCTACGGTCTCGCAAAAGCCATGGAGTGTCTGCCCAAGGAAAAAGCCCGCTTCATCGTAGCGGAACCTGTTCCCGAAATTGTAAAATGGAATCGTGAATTCGGCGAGCACAAAGCCTTGTGGGAAGACAAACGAGTCTCTACCGAACCCGCCGCCGCTGCCGAGCTTTGCCGCAAGCGCACCGGTTCTCTCCACGCCATTCTGCTGCGCAGCGCCCACACCCGCTGCGAGATGAGCCTGGGCGATGCGCAGGCCTACTTCAACGCCCTCAAAGGCGGCAGTCTGCTGGTCATCAACCTGGCCAAGGCAGACAAGCGCCTGGAAGCCACGCTGCGCCGCGCCGGTTTCGAGGTGAGCACCACCGCTGTACCGGCCTCATCCAAGGGCAAGCAGATACGCCTGCACACCCTGGTTCTTGCCCGCCGGGGCCGTTTCGTTCCCTTTGCTGAGCGCTGATTTTCCGCACCGCCATGCAGCTTCCCTTTTTCACCCGCCGCATTCCCACCCTGGAAGAAATCCAGGAGCAGCGCGATATCCGCGCCAAAGGGATTCACGGCATGATTAAGGTAACCGGCGTCATCATTCTGGTGCTGGTGGCAATCATAGCCTCCATGCTGCTGCTCACCCCCATCCTCGAGCTCCACACGCTGGAACAGGAGCGCGACCGCGCAGCCCGCCAGCTTGAGCGCGCCAGAGCCGGAGAGGCAGAAGCATACAACAAACTCCTCTGGATGTCTGACCCTGAATACTTTGAGCAGATAGCCAGAGACCGCGCCAACCAGGCCAAGGAAGGGGAATTCATCATTCGCCGCCCCACCGCAGAAGAGCTGAAACAAATGGAGCAGACTCCCCGAAAAAATCAACAACCCCGCACCCCTCGTCGTCGCGATTAAGCT
>JAZLDD010000064.1:0-6708 GCA_045614585.1 Akkermansia sp.
ACCATTCCGGTGCCTACCTATGTGCTGTTCGTGAATGACAAGCGCCTGCTGGCCGACAGCTACGCCCAGTACCTGCGCAACACCATCCGCTCCCGCATCAAGGCAGCCGGTGTGCCCATCGTGCTCTCTCCACGCTCCCGCGTGAGAAATGACTAATCTTCAGGGGGAGAGCGCAACAGCACTCTCCCCTCCTTCTTTCCTCGTTATCCTATATGAAAAAAACACTACTCTATTTCCTTCTGTGCTGCCCACTGCTGGCAGAAACTCTTACCGGCACCTGCAGACGCGTGGTAGATGGCGATACCCTTCACCTTGACGATGGTACCAAGGTACAGATATGGGGCATCGACGCCCCGGAAAAAGGCCAGCCTTATGCAGCAAAGGCTACGGCCTCACTGGACAAGACCATCAAGGGAAGAAAGCTGAAAATCACGGTACGGGGTACAGACCAGCTTGGCCGCACACTGGCCGATGTTTCCGCAGGTAATACCGACCTGGCCCTCTTCATGGTGCGCACAGGCATGGCCTGGCACGATGACTACAACGCCCCGGAGGCCACCGACCTGGCCGAAGCCATGAAGAAGGCCCGCAAAGCGAAAAAGGGGCTCTGGGCAGATAAAAACCCGGTAAAACCCTACCTCTTCCGCAAGGGCGGTCTGCAGCAGCCGGAACCGGCAGCGGAACCGGCGGGCGACGAAGTCATCTGCCACTATGTGCAGGATGGCGACACCTTCAAATTACCGGACAATGAAACACGAGTGCGCCTGTGGGGCATTGATGCTCCGGAAAAAGGCCAGCCCTATGCAGATGAGGCCCGGGCACGACTGAAAAAGCTCTGCGAGGGTAAAGCGGTGCGGCTGGAGATAAAGGATACCGACCAGTACGGCCGCAAAGTGGCCGTTGTCTGGATGGGCAAGAAGAACATCAACCTCCAGATGGTGAAGGAAGGTCTGGCCTGGCACTATTCCTATTATGCGCCGGAAGCCAAGGACCTGGCAGCCGCCGAAAAGGCCGCACGCAAAGCACGCAAGGGGTTATGGCAGGACGACACCCCCGTAAATCCATACGATTTCCGCAAGGCATCACGATGAAACTGGCAATCATAGGCACAGGAAACATGGGAGGCGCGATTGCTCGCGGCCTCATCGCCGCTGGCGCATGGGATGCTGGCAAACTCATCTGCACTGCAAAGACCGTTGCCAGTCTGGAGCGCATTCAAGCCACGCTGCCCGGCGTGCAGACCACCAGGGACAACCGCCAGGCCGCAAGCGAGGCAGATATCATTCTGCTGGCGGTCAAGCCCTGGCTCATGCGGGAAGTGATTGAGGAAATTCGCCCTGCCCTGAACTTCAGCCGGCATATCATCATATCCGTGGCAGCGGGCATCAGTCTGCGGGAAATGGAGCAGCTCCTTGCAGCCCCCACGCAGCCTGTCCTGTTCCGCGCCATGCCGAACACGGCAGTGGCGGTGCAGGATGGCGTGACTTTCATCTGCCAGCAGAACGCCACAGAGGAGCAGACACCCCTGATTCACGATTTGTTTGCAGCGCTGGGGTATACCGTCGTCACAGATGAGCAACATCTCAACGCCGGCACTGCGCTCGCCTCCTGCGGTATCGCCTTTGCCATGCGCTACATGCGCGCGGCCATGGAAGGCGGCGTGGAGCTCGGATTCCGTCCCGAGGAAGCAGCCCGTATCGTGGAGCACACCGTGCACGGCGCCGCCAGCCTCCTGCTGCAGAGCGGCTTGCACCCCGAAGTGGCAATCGACAAGGTGACCACCGCCGGGGGCATCACCATCCGCGGGCTCAACGCCATGGAACGCAGCGGCTTCACCGCAGCAGTCATCGATGGGCTGAAAGCCAGCCGCTGAAGGCGCCATTATTGCTCCGGCAATTAAACCCGCGCGGCTCCACTTACTAACGGAAAATGGTCAAAGGGATGGCGATGGGATAAAACCAGAATCCGGCGAAGGCAAGCACTCAAATCTCAAATCATACAGGAGCAGAAGAAGTCCTGAATGGTACGAAGAATCAACTGCGGGATGTAAAGCAGCTTGATTCCAACGGTGCGGCAGGGGAGTCAGGCGTGGTGAGATATAAAATTTGAGACAAGGCCCTTGATTCCATAGCGAATCTCCTGCCAGGCAATTCGCACGTTCGATGGTGCGAGAAAGGTGGGAGACAAAAGCCCCCCACCTTCTCGATTATTGGGTTATTCTTATCAGCGCAAGATTCAATTTATCAAATATTTACACCACCAGGAAGAACCATGTCGTTTTTCATATATTCGGACAAGTCTGTTTTGTATGAGGGTCGCACAAAGGGCAATCCCGTATGCCATGGCAATCTGACTCGTCCAATGCCAATCGCGCGGCATGTGTATTACCACGGGGATATGCCAGAGGTAAATCCATATAGTGCGCGAACTGATATAGGAAACAACTATATCAATGAACCTGGGAATCTTGCAGTGGCTTACGAAGAGTTGAACCAGGCTGTATATAAGGATCGAACATGCTATTCCGTATGCCAGGAACAGCCCTCGCGGAGGATATTTGAATTTTTGCGGAAAAAATCCATTCTCAAATGCGTAATACACAGCTATACCACCAAAAAATGCAACACAAATGGCACGAAACAAAAGCGGTGAACGATATATAAGATTGCCAAAGGCAAATAATATCCCATACGCAACAATATAGGGGACTATATATGCCGACCATACTCCACCTGTCTTCCAGGGAGCAATCCAGAAGTTGTATATAATTGAAACTGCTATGAGGCAGGCAAGTATCAGATATCTACGCCAGGATTTTGCCGTCTTCGTGATGAGAAGACACAGTGGGGTAATGAGCATCACCAGTAAAAACACCCGGATAATCCACACGTAACCAATGCCAGAAGCTAATGTAAGCGTCAGATATATTTTGTCCGGTTTTAACGAATCCCCTCTTACCCATGCATATACAGGCAAATACATGGCAAGAAATAAGTACACCGGTATTAAAAGGCGTAGTGCACGCCCAAGATAAAATGCGCCTAGATTGCCAATTTTTCTCCCACTGTATGCTAACCCTGATACGAACAGCATCAGCGGCACATCGAACGTGCGGATTTGAAAAAAGTCACCAGGAGGATGACAATGCGCAATAATAATCAACGATATTCCTATAAAACGCAGAAAATCGATGGAGAAGTCACGAGTTGAACTCATATGCGTGAGATGGCCGAAAGAATGGCGGCGGGGTAGAGAATATGCTCCTGCACCTGGATGCGGGCGTGGAGGGTCTGAGGGGTGTCATCCGGGAGGACGGGCACATAGGCCTGCATGAGAATCTCGCCGGTGTCCATGCCGGCATCCACATAGTGCACGGTGCAGCCGGCCTGCTTTGCGCCGGCATTGAGGGCCTGGGTCCAGGCCTCCACACCCGGGAATGCGGGCAGCAGCGCGGGGTGAATGTTCAGAATACGGCGCGGGAAAGCCTCCAGCAGCGGAGCTTTCACCAGACGCATGAAGCCGGCCAGGCAGATGAGGTCGATATTGAGTTCCTGCAGTTTCTTAGCCAGGGCTTCCTGCACCTCCAGCGGAAACTTGTTCTTAAAGCCACCGCAGTCCATATATTCGGCGCGCACGCCATGCTGACGGGCGCGCTCAAGGATGTAGGCATCCTCATGGTCAGAGAGGACGATGACAACCTCGGCATCGAGACGGCCATCAGCAATGGCATTGAAAATAGACTGGCAATTCGAACCAGACCCGGAACCCAGTACGGCAAGACGGAGACTCATAACGCCGCTCATTCTACCTGATATGACGCTTTTGTCAATGCAAAACGGGCGTGGTCCTGATATGGACCACGCCCGATGAAAAGCATATTCCGCGCATCAGCCGGCCAGCACAACGGCACCGGCAAGCACAAGGGCAGAGATAATCACCCAGAGAATCACCAGCCCACGGCCCTCAGCGGCCTGACCAGTTCCCTGCAGATGGCTGTACTTGCCGCGGATCTTACCGCGCTTCATGAAGCCATCGTAGTTCTTCTGCAGCAGCGTAGCCTCCACCTGGCGCATCATGTCCAGCAGCACGCCCACAAGAATGAGCAGCGAGGTACCACCGAAGAACTGAGTCACCAGCATGGGCAGACCGCCCCACACGGAAAGAAGGCTCGGCAGGAAGTAAATCAAGGTCAGGAACAGTGAACCGGAGAAGGTCAGGCGGGACATGGTGGTGTCCAGGTACTGTGCGGTGGGAGGACCGGGACGCACACCGGGAATATAACCACCACTACGCTTCAGGTCCTCGGAAATCTGCTGCGGCTGGAACATCGTAGCCACCCAGAAGTACGAGAAGAAGTAGATCATGATGGCGGAGATGATGTAGTAGGGGAAATCGTTAGGGGAAAGCCAGTTGGCCACCAGGCCCACCACCCAGCTGTCCTGAGAGAACATCTGCTGCACCAGCATCTGCGGCAGAGCCAGAATTGCGGTTGCGAAGATAACGGGCATCACACCGGAATAGTTGAGCTTGAGAGGCAGGTACTGAGTGCCACCCTGCATCATCTTACCGTGTCCCACCACGCGCTTGGCATACTGCACCGGTATGCGGCGCTGTGCCTGGCTCACAATAACCACAAGAGCCACCACGAGCACCATGAACAGAATCAGAGCCACCATGCCCAGAGAACCCAGCGGGTTCACCTCGGTGCCCTTCATCACGCAGGTCTTCCAGGCCACGGCAAATGCACCCGGCAGAGCATGAATGATGTTTACGGAAATGATAAGGGAAATACCGTTGCCCACGCCGCGTTCGGTAATCTGATCACCTATCCACATGAGGAACATGGTGCCGGTCACGATGATGAAAATGGTGGTCAGCGTAAAGATGATGCCGGGGTTCATCACCAGGTCATTGGCATTCAGACCGATGGTGGAGGGGTTGCGGAGAGTCTGGGTCAGGAAGTAACCCTGAATGATAGCAATGATGATGGCCAGAATTCGAGTGTACTTGGTCATCTTCTGGCGACCGCCTTCCTCACGCATCATCTTCTGCCAGGAGGGCAGCACAGCCCCCATGAGCTGGGTCATAATGGATGCTGAGATGTAGGGCATGATACCCAGGGCAAAGATACCGCACTGCTGCAGGCCACCGCCGGAGAATATTGTCAGAATGGAACCAAGAGCACCCAAGGGGCTGTCGCCTTCCTTAGAAGCCTCGGCCACGCAGCGGGCCAACTCGGTTACATCCACACCCGGGAGCGGCAGATGAACACCAAGGCGCACGATAACAATCATGGCCAGGGTGAAAAGGATGCGGCTCCGGAGCTCCGGCACCTTCATGGTATTAGCAAATGCAGAAATCATGGTTTCCTGGGTTATTAAATGTTATTGAAATCTGGTGTGCAGCGTTGAATGGTGACCAGCCCGGCATGCAGCTGTTTTGTACCACTCTGAGAATCAAGAAAGTAGAGAGATTTTATATTTTCTATCCCCTTTCTTACACAGTTGCCGGGCAGCGCTGCGCTGCCCGGCTCTGTGTTAAGTTTTTTGCAAAGGTCCGGGTAACCGGGCCTGTATCCTTTACTGGGCGCTGAGCACCGTGAGGGTGCCGCCGGCAGCCTCAATCTTGGCAGCAACAGAAGCGCTGGCAAAATCAACGGTCACGTTCAGAGCCTTGGAAAGGTTGCCATTGCCCAGGAGCTTCACAGCGTCGGCCTGGCCCTTCACAAGGCCCATGGCGCGCAGTTCGTTCTCGGTCACCGTGGCACCGGCTTCGAAGAAGGCTTCGAGCTGGTTCAGGTTAACAATAGCGATTGTGGACTGGAAGCGGGCGTTGTTGAAGCCCTTCTTCGGCAGACGACGGTGAAGGGGCATCTGACCACCTTCGAAACCGGGGCGGATGGTGCCACCGGAACGAGCCTTCTGGCCCTTGTTGCCCTTGCCGCAGGTCTTACCCAGGCCGGAGCTTTCACCGCAACCGAGGCGCTTCTTGCGATGCTTGGCACCCGGGTTCGGCTGGAGATTGTCGAGAGTCAACATGATTCTTGAATATCTATGGTTGGTGGTTTAACTCAGATGGAAGCGTCCTTCTTCTTCTTGCCGCGGGCGGAGAGCACCTGGTCAGCAGTGCGCATGCCGAGCATGGCCTGCATGGTGGCCTTCACCACGTTAGCGGCGTTGGAGGAACCCAGAGACTTGGCGATGATGTTGCTCACGCCGGCAGCCTCAAGCACGGAACGCACCTTGGCGCTGGCCACAAGACCCGTACCGGAAGCAGCGGGCTTGAGAACAATCTTGGCGCCACCGAATTCGCTGTAGGATTCGTGCGGGATGGTGTCGTTCACCACGACAACCTTCTTCATAGCACGCTTGGCAGCGTCGGTACCCTTGCGGATAGCGTCGGACACCTCATTGGCCTTGCCGAAGCCGTAGCCAACCTTACCCTTCTGGTCACCCACAACGATGAGGGCAGAGAAGGAGAAGCGGCGGCCACCCTTGACAACCTTGGCGCAACGGTTCACGTATACAACCTTCTCCATCAGCTGAGGACCTACCTCAGCGGGAGTCTCGTTGCGGCGACCACCCTCACGGCGCGGGCCGCGGCCAGGACGATTGCCATCGCGACGGGGAGCGCGACCACCACGCTGCTGCGGGGCGGCTGCCTGCATCGTCTCTTCGGCCGGAGCTTTCGTTTCTTCAGTGTTCATTT
>JAZLDD010000065.1:0-3057 GCA_045614585.1 Akkermansia sp.
CGCTTAGCCGGAACAAGACAGAGCAAGGTTATAGGGTATTAGCTCAATTGGTAGAGCAGCGGTCTCCAAAACCGCGTGTTGGGAGTTCGAGTCTCTCATACCCTGCCAGCCTTCCTCTTTTTTTTTCTCAAAAAATCTCCCACATCTCACGATAGACCATGTTCCGCAAGATTTCCCAATATATTTCTGCTGTAAAGGGCGAGCTGAAGAAATGCTCCTGGCCCTGGGAGAGCGACCCGAAGATTACCGGGTTCAAGAAATTCCGTGAGCTGTCCGGGTCGACAGTTGTAGTGCTCATAGCCATGGTGCTGCTGGGCGCTTATGTTGCATTCTTTGATTATGTGCTCTCGGCGGTGGTAACCCGCGCGATTGAGCTGCTTTCCTGATAGATTTTCACCAGATATCACCTTTTATATGTCACGCCCCTACGATCGTAAGACCGGCACGGTTCGCGTAACCCCCGAACCGAAAGACCAGTGGTATGTTCTGCATGTACTTTCCAACAAGGAAGACCGCACTGTGGAGAATCTCAATCGTCTGTTCAAGGAAGACGAGGAGATGAATGCCCTGCTGCAGAGTGCTCCTCTCGTACCCAAGGAAAAGGTGGAGGATGTCCGTAATGGTAAGAAGTACATTGTCAATCGTAAGCTGTACCCTGGCTACGTGTATCTGAACTTTGCGCTGCGCCGCCCTGATGGTTCGTTGAACAATGAGGCCTGGTACAAGATTCAGGCCGTAGATGGTGTCATCAGCTTTGCCTGCGGTCGCAATAAGGAACCGCTTCCCATGTCCAGCAAGGACGTGGCAGATCTTCATGCTGAGATTGAGCGCCGCAGCGGCGCTGCCCGCCCGAAAGTTGCGTTCAACGTGGGTGAAGAAGTGGTGGTGCTCGAAGGCGCATTCCAGGGTGAGCATGGTATCGTGGAGATGGTCGACACAGAGCGTGGCCGTCTGCGCGTAGGTGTGACCATGTTCGGTCGTTCCAACCCGCTTGATCTTTCTTATGCCCAGGTACAGCTTGTGCCTGATGACGAGAAGGGCAAGAATATGTAATGAAATAGATTTCCCCGCCGCAGGGTTCCCGTGAGAGCTGGTAAATGCGGCAAACCCAAACTAACACAACCATGGCAAAAGAAGTAGTTAAAATCATTAAGCTGCAGATTCCTGCCGGTGCTGCGAATCCTTCGCCGCCCGTAGGTCCTGCTCTTGGTCAGGCCGGTGTTAATATCATGGGCTTCTGCAAAGAGTTCAACGCTAAGACTCAGAAGCAGGCTGGTGATGTTCTCCCCGTCGTGATCACCGTGTACAAGGACAAGTCCTTTGACTTCATCACCAAGCAGCCGCCGGCAGCTCTTCTTCTCAAGAAGGCCGCAGGTATCAAGTCCGGCTCCGGCGAGCCGAACAAGACCAAGGTTGCCAAGATTTCCAAAGAGAAGCTGATGGAAATTGTCAACACCAAGATGCCCGACTTTAACACCACGAACCCTGAAGCCGCTGCCCGCATCATTGCTGGTCAGGCCCGCCAGATGGGTATCGAGGTTGAAGGCATGTAACCCCTTCGCAGGAGGGAATTAAACCATATTAACCCCGAACGTACTGCTAATTAAATATGTCTACAAAACGCTCCAAGCGCTACAACGAGGCAGCTAAGCTTGTTGATGCCAGCAAGAATTATGCTGTTGAGGAGGCTGTGGAACTGATGAAGAGCTTCCCCGCTCCGAAGTTCGACCCCACGGTCACCGTTTCCTTCCACCTGACGGTGGATCCCCGCAAGGCCGACCAGATGGTCCGTGGCTCCGTAGCCCTGCCCAATGGTACCGGTAAGAATGTTCGCGTCATCGTGTTTGCTCAGGGTGAAGCCGCTCAGGCTGCTCTGGAAGCCGGTGCCGAGAAGGTAGGTCTGGATGACCTTATCAAGGAAATCCAGAATGGCTATCTTGATTTCGACAGCGCAATCGCCACCCCGGATGCCATGGCCCAGGTGCGTAAGATTGCCCGTGTGCTCGGTCCGCGTGGCCTGATGCCCAACCCCAAGACCGGCACTGTGACGGATGACACCGCCAAGGCCGTGCGCGAGGTGAAGGCTGGTCGCGTTGACTTCAAGGTTGACAAGAACGCCAACATTTCTGCCGCAGTGGGTAAGCTTTCCTTCGAAAGCGACAAGCTCGTTGAGAACGCTCGTGCATTCATCTCCGCCGTTGTCAAGGCTCGTCCGTCCGGCGCCAAGGGTGCATACATCGCAGCCGTAACAATGTCCAGCTCCATGAATCCCGGTCTGTCCATCAGCCCCGTGGAGTACTCCAAGAACTAATCCTGAACCACAAGAACTATTATGAGCAACGAAAAGAAACTCAATCCTCACAAGGGCGTTATCATTGATAGCCTCGTGGCCAAGGTAAACGCTTCTCCCTTCGTGCTGGTGTTTGATTACACTGGCGTGACGGTGCCCGAGTTCACCGAGCTGCGTGCCGCTCTGGCCGCTGCCGGTGCCAAGTGCGAGGTGGCTAAGAACACCTTCATGGCCAAGGCTATTGCCGCTGCTGGTCTGCCGGATATCTCTGCTTCCCTGAAGGGCCAGACGGCCTACATCATGGGTAACAGCGATGTCTGCGCTGCTGCCAAGGCTGTGAACACCTTTGCCAAGAAGTCCAAGAAGGCCGCCTGGAAGGCTGGTATCCTGGACGGCGCTGAGCTGACCCCCGAGAAGATTAAGGCCCTGGGCGATCTGCCCAGCCGCGAAGTACTGCTGGCCACCCTGCTTGGTACCATCAATGGTGCCGGTGCTGCTCTGGCCCGCGTCATCCAGGCCTACGTCGACAAGGAAAACGGTGGTGCAACGGAAGAAACTTCCGCTGCCGAATAAAAAAAGACTTGAACAGATGGCGGCGGTGTGGTATCAACTGCCCGCCGCCTGAAAAAAAATTAGGCTCTCTGTCGGCTCTCCGGCCGGTGAGAACTGAAATGGATGGGGAGCCCCCATCCGCGACAAGAACCAATTAAATATATAGAATACTACAATGGCTGATATCAATACTATCGCTGAGGAACTTGGCAAGC
>JAZLDD010000066.1:0-5290 GCA_045614585.1 Akkermansia sp.
AGCACGGAGCGGTCGCAACCGGCAGAGGGCTCCACCACGTGGGGAATGAAACGCTCGCGGGTAGCCTCGTCGAAGTACTCCATGGGCTTGCCGGAGCCTTCCTGGTGGCGGCCCAGGTCATAATCGGTGCGGTAGGCGATGCCCATGAGCTCCTGCACGCCGAAGGGGAACTCGTACTCCAGGTCGTAGGTCTTCTTGGAGTAGAAGGCGCGCTCTTCATCCGGCACATCGAGGATGTGAATCTTATCGCGGGAGATACCAATGTCCTCGTAGAACTGCAGGCTCTTCTCCAGCCACTCATCAGTCAGGCGGAAGCCATCCTCGCCCTTGCAGAAGTATTCCACCTCCATCTGTTCGAACTCACGGGAGCGGAAGGTGAAGTTGCGCGGGTTGATTTCGTTGCGGAAAGACTTACCAATCTGGGCGATACCGAAGGGAATCTTGTTGCGGGAAGAATCGAGGATGTTCTTGTACTGGCAGAAGATGCTCTGGGCCGTCTCCGGACGCAGCCAGCCGGTGCTGGAGGGGTCGTTCTCATCGGAAGTGGCGCCGATGGTGGTCTTGAACATCAGGTTGAAGGAGCGGGCCTCCGTCACCAGAGAACCATTGGCGGGATTGTAGCGCACGGAGTCGGTCACCGCCTCGGTACTTTCCTCGATGAGCTCCAGGTCGGCGGGCTGGGTACCCTTGCCGGCAATCTGGCTGTAGTACTGGAGAGCTCCCTTGCGGGCAGTCTTGGCGCTCTTCTCATCGGCACCTTCCACCAGCATGGAGAATTCCTTCTTGGTGCTCCAGGAGCCATCCTTGCGGGCAGCGCCCTTCCACCAGTAGGCCACGCCGCTCTGAGCGGGAATCTGGTCGGCGCGCAGGCGCTCCTTGGTGAGCAGGCAGTCACACAGCGGGTCGCAGAAGCCACCCACGTGACCGGATGCCACCAGCACCGAGTTGTGGGTAAGAATGGAACCATCCATACCCACGATATCGGGGCGCTCCTGCACGTGGACACGCCACCAGTAGTCTTTCAGGTTGCGCTTGAGCTCAACACCCAGGGGACCGTAGTCCCAGCAACCGTTCAAGCCACCATAGATTTCAGCGGCCTGAAAAATGAACCCTCTGCGCTTGCAAAGGCTGACGATTTTTTCCATGCGGACGGGATCAGTCTGTGTACGGTCTGCCATAACGCGGGTTATTCTACTATAAAACAAGTGTTTTGCAAGCCCAAAAGGATTTAAGAATGCAGAACGCAGAATGCAGAATGGGAATTCAGGGCACGGCTCTCGCCGAGCCGGGGATGAAAAAAGTCTGGCCCTCGGATCAGACTTTTTCTCTTGATGCTTGCATTGCATGCCGTCATGTTGTAGCATGGCAACATGACGGAGGTCGATTATCGCAAACGCGGAGGAGAGCTGAGGCAACGTACGTATGACTTTTCCTTACGTATTATCAACTTGTGGAAATCGTTACCCAAGGGGACTGAATATGAGGTGATTGGCAAGCAATTGCTGCGATGTGGAACTTCCATCGGCGCCAATTACCGGGCAGCCACTGTCGGTAAAAGCGACCGGGATTTCCTGAATAAAATACGAATTTGCCAGGAGGAAGCCGATGAGAGTTGCTATTGGCTAGCACTTCTGGCAGATTCCGGAATGATACCAGCGAAGAAGCTCGAATCCATACGAGACGAGGCTAACCAGATAACAGCAATCATGACCGCCTCAGCGATTACGATACATAAGAGACTCCTGGCAGAAGGCCGCGATCTGGATCTCAAAGAAAAAGTCTGATCCGCAGGTCAGACTTTTTCTCCATCCCCCGGCGCGGCGGAAGCCGCGCCCTAACTAGCTATTCTGCATTCTGACTTCTGCCTTCTGCATTCACAACACATACGTACTGATAATCCGGCAGAGTTCACGCACATCGCAGCCGCCCCGGAGTTCAAAGCGGATATGCCCAATGCCGCTGTAGAACAGATCCAGCTCGCAGTCGAGGTCGAAAGTGCCGGCGGTCTCGATGGAATAGGCCTGAATCTTGCTGTAGGGCAACGAGGTGAAATCCACCTTCTTACCGGTAATTCCCTGCACATTCATGGCAATCACGCGTTTATTGGTAAACACCACGGAATCCCGGATAGCCTTGAAGGCGGCCACGATATGCTCTCCCTCTATCAACAGAGGCGCTACACGCCCCATCTGAGATTCCGCATCCACCGGAGATAACTTGAACAGGCTTCCATTTTCAAAATCGATCATATACTAGAACCAGGGTTAGATTTCATTAAGTTGTGAAACTTCCGTGACCTGCGGAACGGTCTCTCCAGGAATAGCCCAGACAAGCTCGTGCACCCCAGCTTCCAGGCGATACAGCACCAGGGCATTGAAATCCCGCCCCTTGCCACCGCCGGCATGCACCACAGTCGTGCCCTGGCGGCCCTGAGTAATAAGCTGAGCACCCTGGTAGTTCTTCAACGTGAGCAGCACGGCATACACACCACGTTGCGGGGCATTCAGCACCAGATGCGTAGCCAGAAAGCCATCCGTGTTCGATTTCCGCCAGCGGAGCGCATGTTTCTGAGGCTTGCGCTGGGCATGGTGGAGCCCCGGGGTGGCAGCGCGATACCGGCGGCGAACCTCCCGCTCTTTCCAGGCTTTGCGGATAACACCGATTGTGACGAAAAGCAGCACCAGCAGCCCGGCCCCCAGCCAGCTGTAGATAGCCATGGCCGAAGCGGCCTCACTTCCCCAGAAAAGAATACCCACCAGCGCCGCACAGAAAGCCAGTGTAATCCCCATGCCCACCTTGAACCCGAACACCATACCGGGAAACAAGAGAAACAGAATCAGGTAACGCAGAAAAAAGCGCAGATTCAGCGGTGTGCTCTGCAGCAAATCGCGGCGCAACACCTGCTCGCTGAGCTTCAGGAGCTGTTCCTGGGTGGTGTGGGAGTCGATTTTCACGAGCAGGAGTTTAACACGTACAAGTCATCTCCGCAAGGGTGAATCAGCTATTCTTCTTCACCGGCGACAAACACAAAAGCCCACAGGCCCACGGCGTATAACGCCGCAACAGCCAGTATCCCAGCATCAGCACCGCAAAAATACCGAACGGTACCAACGCGTACGCATGCTTACTGATAGGATGCAGGGTAAAGAACCAGCGGCACTGCATCACCAGCATCTCCTGCACCATGTAAATGAAGAACACCCCCGTACCGAATGAGGCAAACCAGGCAGAAAACCGTGGAAGCAGCACGCATATTGCCTTCGACACGCTCAGAACATAGATAATCCCCCAGACATCGGCCACAAAACTTCCCTGCACAAAAATATGAGGCCAGAAGCAATGTACCCCCGCCAAAGGGATAGTAACACCAATCACATAGGGATACACACGCCCAATCAAGTTACTCAATTCAGCTATAGTCATTCCCCGGCGGGCCAATATACCGCATACGTAAAAACTTAAACCCGAAAATGATTTTGCAGAAAGAAACCATGGCAGGAAAGCAAGCTCATAATTCGAAGCCGACAATACGCCGGACATACACGCCAGAACGACAAGACCAGGCGATTGCAGTTTCAGCAGCAGACCGGACACCAGGACTAACGGCAGCAATACCTTCAGGAACCAGCAATCCCAGGAACCAGGAGTTGACACAGAATTCCACGATCCCAGCACATTTAGCAATCCCCCGGACAATTTATATTCTTCTCCCAGCAACGCGCCGAACCAGAAATAGCCAACGATGCACCAGAACAGCATGGAGCAGAATATCTCCCTCGCTCGCCGCCAATTGAGCACACCACCCGCCGGTCTGGCAAAATAACCAGCCATGAAAAAGAAAAAGGGAACCCCGGCAAATGCGGTCATGGACACCAGTATACACAAGGAAGACGACCACCCAATCCCATGAGGAGTGCGGATATTCACATGCCCCATGATAATAAACAACATGGTCAGCAATCTGGCCACATCAATGAACACATCACGACCACTCGTTGATTTTCCAGGGATACCAGGATTCATAACGGGGAAAATACTAACACATGCCATCCGAAACAGCAAGCGCGAATCAACGGAAGCAGAACCTGATACGCGAAGCCGTTGTGCTTTGAACGCACACCCTCAGACGGTGACACCCCGGCTCCAGACGATAGGCTGCATAGTCTGCGGTCACCAGCGCCGGAACATGCTCGGATTCAGTCATGCAAGCTCGCTCATCAAGCTGCACATCTGCCTTCGCATCTTCCCCCAGCACTTGAGAACTGAACACATACACACCGCGGCTGGGAGCATAAACCACAATCTCACGACTGCAGCTCTCGCCTTTTTCAAACGGCAGCTCCACCTGCGCGCCGGGAGCCAATTCCGCTGGGTCATCCTGAGATGGCAGGATGAAGGCCCTGCCCCGCCGGTACCGCAGGATGGCAAAAACCAGGCTCCCTGCCATTGTCACCAGGACATCCAGCACAGACCAGGCCAGCCAGATACACAAATACAGATTCAACGCCTCCGGGGCACTCCAGATCCAGAGATACGCAGCCACAGAGGCCAGCACGATGGTACCCAGGATTCCCATACCTGACCCAAATATGGCAGCCGGCATAAAAATATACACCAGCACCCAGATACCCACCATAGCAATATTGAGCGGAGACCCGGCCCACAATGCACGCCGCAAGGCCTGATTCGTACATTGGATCAATTCATCCTGAGTTCTGGCAGTGGAAAGCTTCATAACGAAAAAAACAGAAAGCACCAACACTTGCAGGCGTTGGTGCTTTCATTCAGCGGAGCGGGGGGGATTCGAACCCCCGGTACTGTTTAACGCAGTACGTCCATTTAGCAAACGGGTGCTTTCAGCCTCTCAGCCACCGCTCCAAATGCTGTGTGCCGCCAACAATACCAGCTCACCCGTACTTCGTCAACACCTTTTTGTATCATTTTTCCACTTTTCTTAAAAAAATGACACCATCCCCCTCCCTCGCACACTTTAGGATTGACTCTGGCGGCGTATCGCATAAAATACTCCGCGTTATGAAGAAACCCGTAACTGTGACCGTGACCGGCGCCGCCGGCAACATTTCCTATTCCCTTCTGTTCCGCATTGCAGCTGGTGAGATGCTGGGTGCTGATCAGCCCGTGATTCTGAAACTCCTCGAAATCACCCCCTGTCTGGAGAAGCTCCAGGGCGTGGTGATGGAGCTCGAGGACTGCGCTTTCCCGCTGGTGAAGGAAATCGTGGCTACCGATGACCCCGCTGTGGCTTTCAAGGATGCCGACTGGTGCATGC
>JAZLDD010000067.1:0-12271 GCA_045614585.1 Akkermansia sp.
CATCTGCCGATAAGGAGCCGGCGCAGCGCAGCGTGACCGGGCAATCCCAGCACGCAGCCAGGCCGATGGCATCGCCGGCGTTATTCCCGGTGCCGGCATACACCACCACGCGCGATGGCACAAAGCCGTGCATGAGCGGCAGCTGGCGGCAGGCCCGATGCAATCGGGTCACCACGGCATTCATGAGCTCCAGCGAGCTCATTGCCCCGCTATTGAACAGACGCATCTCCGCCTCGCGCACACTCTGGCTGCTGCATATCTTCATGCTCCCATTCTATCGCTAATCTGAATTATTGGCAATTGAATTTCTGCACAAGCCCCCCCAGGATTTTACAATACCCTGAAATATGAATCACATCTGCAAACAAGCCTGCCCGGTTATCTGCCCGAGTTCACCGCTCAGTAGCATTTCTCCGAACTTTTTTTGCTTTTTTTACAGAATTCGCTTGCAAAGGATACCAAGCTGTGATAGAATGCGCCCGCACCAATCAAATGCGCACGTGGCGGAATTGGTAGACGCGCTAGTTTCAGGTTCTAGTGAGTAACATCGTGATGGTTCGAGTCCATTCGTGCGTATCCTTGATAATGAGGGAGTTACAACAAAATGTAACTCCCTCTTCTTTTTGTAATCATTCTCAAAAATGCCCTGAAAACGGCTGAAAAGTAGTGGTAGCAACTCGGATTTTACTCGGAGCGCCGGTCAGGACTGGTAATTTCTGATGCGCCCCCCCTTTCCCTGGCGGGCGCATTTCCTCATCAGCACCTTTCCGGGGTAAACCTGCATTCTGCAGAAGTGCCAGATAAAGTAAAAAAAACAACCGCCCCCGGCTTTGCAGCCGAGGGCGGTCGCGCGTTGCAGGGCCTGGTTACCCCACCTGAACTTGTATTTGTTCCTTACTTGCGGCGACGACGAGCAGCCAGACCAGCAAGTGCAAGGAGGGAAAGCGTAGCCGTGGCGGGCTCGGGGACAATAGCCGTGCCGTTAAAACTTACGCTGTTAATACCAAGGCTTTTACCGCCTGCGCCCTGGCGATACATAACAATCAACTTATCCGTGCTTTGAATTGTTGAAAGATTATCTTCAGTGAGCGTGATTGTTTCAGATTCCTTACTTCTCAAATCGTTATGAGAACCTGCGGAATCATCACAAAGGTTAGAGAACATGGTAACGTTGCCTGCTGAATCCATTTTATACAAGCCCCACCATGAATCAGATCCTTCACCATTTGTTACACTGGTAGTAACAGAAAGGGTGACCAGTTTGTCTGCTGAGTAGGATCCGAGGACAGAGGTAACATTTACAACACTTGCAAAAAGTGTCTGCTGGCCCACACCATTACGACCAATCAGGGTAAGAGTTCCATCTGTATAACCTACACCAAATCCATAGGAAGTATTTTCCGAGGTACCAGCATGGTTAAAACCGTAATTACCCTCAGAATTGATTCCAAGCAAGGCTAAATCGGCCTGCAGGTTAGATGCACTGAACGCACCCCAGTCAAGGTTAACCCAACCTGTTGATTCACTTTTAGACTTATAACCGTCGTAATATTCTTCACCCAATGCTACATTATACGTGAATTGTTCTGTCGGCGCAGCAGCAGCCACACCAGCAAGAGCGAGGAGCGTGATAATTGTCTTCTTCATGTTTAGTAATGTTTGATTATTAAATATTTAGATAAGGCCGCACAAATCTTTCATTCCCTAGCGCTATGGGAACCATGCAGATTTCCTGCAAACCAACATCGGTAGCTTACAGCATTGCCGATGCTGTGAGAATGCTGTGGCTCTGATAATCCTTATTCCTGGATGAACAACGCAGAACAGCTAACGGCTATTCACTTCATGCAAGGCTTGCCGCAAGTGCTAATTTTCTTTATTTTGCAACTTTATTCTTGCTACAGCATCGGCAATGCTGAGGTATTGACCAATTGCTATGCAGCACGATGATCATCACGCATTCTTTGCAGAAAATGCTATATACATATTATCCATTAATGGGGCGGAGAAGGAACGCCGCGACGGCCTCGCAATTGAAGTGACGATGCATATAAAGGCCGCACATCATGAGCCATAAAATCACAGAGCTCAGGCCACAGCAAATTCCTGTGTCAGTATCTGAAAGGAAATCAGAATATAGGCTTGATATAAGCAGGGGAACATAGTATTAAATAATTCATATCATTTTATTAATCTGCCATGTCTGAGAAAACAAGAACGCGTACCCCCTACAGTGCCGAGGAAAAGGCTGAAATTGTGATGGCCGTGCTGACTCGCAAGACAACGATTCAGAAAGTAGCGCAGGAGAAAGGAGTAGCTCCCACTCTGATTTCCCTCTGGAAGAAACAGGCCGAGGATGCTATTTTTGACCGCTTTGCCAACACGCGCCCCGGTCGCCGCAAGGTGGAGCCGACCGCAGAAGATGCCAGGGAAGAGCTGCGCGAAGCACGCATAGCTGCCCGCACGGCAAAAACCCGCGCCACCCGCCTCGAAACGGCACTCAAGAACACCAAAGCCCGGGCCGCAGCACTGGAAAACGGAGTGCGTGCGCTGGCTGCCGAAATGGGGTGCAAGGTGGTAAAAGCCATGCGGCCGCGCCGCCGGAAGGCATGAAGTATCCTTTTCTTGTCATGCCTTGACAGAAAAGGTGCGGAACCGGCGTATCAAGAAAAGAACACGCGGTTCTGCAGGAGAATGAACAGAACCGGAAAAGATGATTTTCTGACATGAGTACAATTTTTACTAAATGGAAGACGCGCACGCGCGCGTTGGGCGTGGCTGCCATGGCGGCGCTGGTGTCATGCACATCGGTAAGCCAGGCAGAGCCGGATTATGATATCATAGGAAAGCAGTTTTCGCTGGTGCTGCAGAATGCGCACTTCTCGCGCGCACGCTTCTCGCAGGAGATGTACCAGCGCTTTCTGGAGTGCTATGTGCAGAGTCTGGACCCCCAGCATCTGTTTCTGACGCAGGAAGATGTGGAATATCTGCGGGAGCGCTACGCGAGCAGTTTTGGCGATTACCTGCTGGCAAACCAGACCACCCGGCTGGCGGAGGAGCTGTATGCCTATTTCAGCGAGCGCGCGCTGCCGCGCATTGCCCAGGCGGAAAAGCTGCTGCAGGAATATGCCCGGCAAATGCCCGCTTTTGACTCTGACCGCACGGTGCCCCGCAGCCGCCGCAAGCTGCCGCGGGCCAAGGATGCTGCTGAGCTGGACCAGGTATGGCGCGACCAGGTGGAGGATATGATTCTGACCGAGGTACTCCGCCGCGAAAACCTGACGGCACTGGCTGCGGCGAAAGGCAAGGAATCTCCCCTGGCCAAGGAGAAATCGGTCACCGAGAAGATGCAGGCCCGCATCAAGCGCATGCGCAACGAGATTCAGGAAGCAGACCGCGAGGATATGGTCTCCTACCTGCTGAATGCCGTGGCGCATGTATATGACCCGCACAGCGATTACATGGGCGCGCGCGAAGAGCAGCGATTCAAGGACATGATCAAGGCTTCCATCGTGGGTATCGGCGCCAAGCTCCAGTCCGATGATGACGGCTCCACGACGATTGAAGGTATTGTGAAAGGCGGCCCGGCTGCCAAATGCGGCCAGCTGCAGCTTGGTGACCACATTGTGGCGGTATCTCAGCATGGTGATGAGAACTGGACGGATGTGATGTTCCTGAGCATTGACAAGGTGGTGGATCTGATTCGCGGGCAGAAAGGCGAGACGGTGAAACTGCGTGTGCAGAGTGCTGATACCGGCGAGGAAAAAGTGGTTTCCATCGTGCGCGATGAAATTCCCATGTCTGAGGAGCTGGCCAGCGGCCGCGTGATTGACATGAAAGACGGGGACCGCACATACCGCCTGGGGGTGCTCACGCTGCCTTCATTCTATATAGACCTGGATGATGGAGATGTGCACTGCGCGGCCGATGTGAAGAAGATTCTGCGCCGCATGATGCAGGAGAAGGTGGAAGGTATCGTGCTCGACCTGCGTTTCAACGGCGGCGGCTCACTGGATGAGGTGCGCAAGATGGTAGGCTTCTTCACCGGCGCAGGTCCCGTGGTGCAGGTAAAGGATTCCCGCGCCCATGTGGAGCGTCTCACGGTAAGCGGCCGCCCGATGTTCAATGGCCAGCTGGTAGTGCTGATTAATAAGCTGAGTGCCTCTGCCTCTGAGATTTTTGCCGGAGCCATGGCAGACTACGGGCGCGCGGTTATCGTGGGTGATGAAGCGAGTTTCGGTAAGGGCACGGTGCAGGTTCCCCGCGGGCTGGCGGATTACATGCCCTATTTTTCCTCACGCGAGGGCTGCGGTATGATAAAGGTGACCACGCAGAAATTCTACCGCGTGGGTGGAGCCTCCACTCAGCTGAAGGGCGTATGCAGTGACATAGTGCTGCCCACGGTGACAGCCGGGCTGCGTATCGGCGAAGGCGAGCAGGACTACGCCATGCCGTATGATGAGATACCCCGCGCCGGCGGCTATGTGAAGAGCAGCCGCATAGCCCGGATTCTGCCGGAGCTGATGGCCCGCAGCAATGCCCGCGTGGCTCAGGATAAGGATATGCAGTATACCCGCGAGGATATTGCCCGCGCCAGAGAACGCCAGGAGAAAAATGTGATTTCTCTGAACAAGGCCGAACGCCAGGCAGAGAATGCGCAGCTGCTGGAGCGCAAGAAGACAATCGACGCGGAGCGCAAAGTGCGCTACGAGCAGATGGCTGCCGAAGATGAAAAGCTGCTCACCATTTATCGCCTGAAGCTTACGGATGTGAAGGCACCCCAGCTGCCGATTGCCTCTAAAGATGATGACGATGAGTATATGGACGAGAACAAGGACCCGGAGGAGGAACTGACGGAGACCCCGGAATACCCCTCAAATCTCGATCCGGTGCTGCGCGAGGCTCTGCATATCGCCAAGGATATGATAGATATGCCCTGATACGCGAGACCTGTTCAGCGGCTGTAAAATCTCAGTCAGGCGCAAGTGTGCAACAGCATGCTTGCGCCTGTCTTTCATTTCCGCCCCCCGCAGCATGCGCGGAGCCAGGAAATTCAATCTTTGCCCGTTGTGTGCCATGCACACAGAGTTTTAACTTGCTGCGCGCAGGAGCATCTGTTAGCATGGGGGCATGATTTTCCGCTTGGCAGGTGCTGTAATTCTCACTCTGGCAGCCATGGCGCAGGAGCCGGCTGCGGAGATAGACTGGCAGGCAGAGGAAGCAGCCGTGCTGAAAGAAGCGGCCGAGCGAGGAATCGTGCCGGATAAAAAAGCGGCAGCCGTGGCCAAGGCAAATGAGCAGCAGGATTTCAGCGGTTACCTGCCGGATGTGGATGAACACGTTATCTCACACAGCAGACTTTTCTCAGTAAGCGGCGGCGATTCGCTGCGCATGGGTGCCATAGCCACCAGAGCAGATACGCTGTATGGCCAGGTCTGCAAGCTGCTGCAGCTGGAAAAACAGCACAAGCACCTCATCTCCATACGCCTGCTGGGAAAAAGCACAGATTCCCCCACACTCAACCCGATTCGCACGCGCATCAACATCATCGATGGGCAACCCAATTTCCAGGTACGCATCTACCCGGGCGGCGGTATTGACCTGGACCGCATGGATAAAGCCATCATCACCATGATTCTGTATGAATACGTGCTGCGGGATCTCGACCCGGGGGCCTACCCGGATGATATAGGGCTGCCGGGTTGGCTGGTGGCCGGCTTGCAGCAGGCCGTGCTCTGGAAAAACGGGCGGGCAGAAAGACGCCTGTACCAGCAGCTTTTCAACCGGGCCGAAATGCTCTCGCCGGAAGAAATGATTTCGATAGAAGAGCCGGAGAGACTGGATGCGGCCAGCCGGCAGGTATTTGAAGTATCATGCGGCGTGCTGATGATGAGCCTGATAGACCGGGAAGGCGGGCTGGACCAGCTCAAAAATCTGCTGGCCGATGCCGCAACGGCTGATGGCACCCCCATGGAAACAATTACCGCGCATTTCCATGAACTGGGCATAGATAGCAGTCTGCTGAGCAAATGGTGGGCTATTGAACTGGCCAACCTGGCACTGCCACGAGCTACGGAGGCCATGGCACCGCTAGAATCAGAAAAAATGCTGGAGGAGGCCCTTACCATCATGTATTTTGACCCGGTAACAGAAGTTCCCCGCCCGGTTTCACTGGATGATGCCTACGCACTGGCAGAATTGCCGAACTGGCAGAAGCTGGTGCAACCCGCCATAGCAAAACTGGTTTCGCTGAGCCACACGTGTTTTCCCGGGTACCGGCCGATTGTGGTGGAATATTGCCGCATCATCGGGCAGATGGCCGGCGGAGCCACCCCGGACGCCGTGCAGAGTAGTCTGGGGCCGCTGCAGGAGCTGCGCCGCGCCTATTATTCTGCGGCCATCCGCGGGCGGGATTATCTGGACTGGTTTGAAATCACCTTTACCGGCAAGGAACGCGGGCGCTCCTTTGATTCCTATCTGGAAACGCTGCAGCTGCTGCGCCGCGACCACCCGGGACCGGATACCGCCATGAGCCGGTATCTGGATGATATTGAATCCCTGCATAGCCAGAAAGAAGGCGCGCCCCTGCCCGAGGCCCTGCGTAAAGAAGCGCGCCGCAACCGCGAAAAGAAAAGCAGATGAGCCGCACCACCACACCCACCACACCGCCGGATATGGCAGAAGAAACACTGGCCCGGAGCGAAGGATTTTCCCGCGTATGCGGGATTGACGAAGCCGGCCGCGGGCCACTGGCCGGGCCGGTAGTGGCAGCAGCCGTCATTCTACCCCAGGGATACGAACTGCCGGGGCTGAATGACTCTAAAAAGCTCACAGCCCGCAAGCGGGAGCAGCTCTACACCGCCCTTATGGAGGATGACTGCGTGCTGAAAAGCATAGCCCAGGCTACCGTGGCGGAAATTGACGAGCTGAATATACTGCGGGCCACGCACCTGGCTATGCGCCGCGCGGCCGAGGGGCTGCCCGGGGGAGCCGATTTCTGCCTTATCGATGGTCTGCCCGTGCCCGGATTCCCGCTGCCCAGCCGCAGTCTGGTGAAAGGCGATGCCCGGTGCCTGAGTATAGCAGCTGCCAGTATACTGGCCAAGGTCTGGCGCGACCACTACATGCTGGAACTGCACCGTGAATTCCCCGCCTACGGATTTGACCGGCACGCCGGCTACGGCACTAAAGCCCACATGCAAGCTATCCAGAACCATGGAGTTACGATTCACCATCGCCGCACGTTTGCGCCTGTTGCACAACTGGAATTGCCCCTGGACTGACGCTGCCACCCCGCGCGGCAGCTACGTAGGCGAATACGGCGAGCTGGTTGCCGCCTCGTGGCTGCGGGCCCAGGGCTACAAAGTGCTGCGCCGCCGCTGGCGGCTGGGTGCCAGCGGCGAGCTCGACCTCGTCTGCCGCAAGGGAGATCTGCTTGTCTTCATCGAGGTGAAAAGTGCGCTCGGCACCCGCGGGGGACGCCCTGCCCGCCGTATCAACGAACACAAGCGCCAGCGCATCCGCCGTGCGGCCTCCCTCTGGCTCCGCCGCCTTCACCGGAATGACATACCCAGCCGCATTGATGTGGTCGAGGTTCTCCTTCCTGCCGGGTACCCACCTGAAATCAACCATATACAGGGCGCCTTCCTCCTCCAGCCCGGGAGAAACTGAACAGCTCAGATTCAGAGCGCTGAATTCTGCGATTCCTATTCGCTCCGGAGAGGCGGCGGCAGGTGCGCCAGCAAATCTGCCGACATACCGGGTGGCGCCGGCTGCGCTGATTTGCCGTTATCCTCAGCCAGCATAGCCAGGCGTGTATCCTCAATCATAGCCTTGAACTTATCTGCCTGGCTGTATTCGCCGCTTGAATCCCGGAAAATATCTGCCAGCCAGCTGCGTTTTTCCTCAATGCTCAGAAAGCGTTTCCTAGCCATGTGGTGCAGAGTGAAAATCAAACAGACGGCGCAAGCGTTCCTTTCCGGCAGGTGCCAGAACATAACGCTCCGACAGCGGGCTGATGCAGCGCAACTCGCCCTGCGCATTCAAGTGGCGCAGCTGATTGGTGCAGACGCTGTGCGACAATCCGGTCTCGCGCGAAATATCATCCTTATGCTCCAGACCGGCAGCCACGGCAATCAGAACAAGCCGGGCCGCAGGTGAGAGCTCATCTTTCTGCGCGCGTGTGAGAAACCTGCACGCGAAATCTATAGCTTTCATTCGTAAGAGAGGTAAAGGTTTTAATCTGCACAGCGGCTCATGCTCTGCCGCCACAGGCGATAAAGGGGGTGCGAATCGTTCGACATATGCTGCACGGCATTGAAATGAGCCGCCTGGGGCAGCGCAATGCGCTGATATTCCTCACCCAGAGCCTGGCGGGCCGTGGTGCTGTTAATAAGCGGGATGCAGAGTTTCCAGGCCAGGCGCAGCACCAGAGCCTCCACAAAAAGCGGTTCAAAAAGCTGCGTATCTTCCACATCTGCTATATATTGCAGCCGGATGACCGGAGCGGGGCAATACACGGCGCGACCGCGCAGGGTCCAGCTGCGGCTGTTCACCCCCAGCACCCGCAGGCAATCTGTCGGCAGGCTGTGCCGCAACTGGTGGGTATCATCGCCGGCGGTAGATTCTGCGCTTTTCAACGTGGTGCAAACCGTTGCGAAGCTCCACCGGTTGGCGCAGAGCACCTCCCGGCGCACCGGGTGGTAGTGCATATAACACATTCGCGATGGCAATGAGCCATTGGCATTCAGTTCCGGCACTGGGGATTCACCCAACCGGCTGAGTGCCATATTGCAGATATCCAGTGGGGTTAGCGGGGTATTTTCAGGTGCGGTGGTTGACATAGTCTGGTGAAGTACTTGTTTCAGTACGCTTTTCAACCTGCCACAGCCGGCGGAATAAATCAAAACGATAAGCAGAGGGGGCTTACTCTTTTTTGAGCAACGCGGTAACCCCTGGTGATATAAACTGGTCTACCGGTGCAAAACTCAGTAATGTCTGCGGCATGCACACAGATGCCAGACAGCAGGCAAGGGATTACTACAAAGCCGCAGGCCGCAGCATGAAAGCTGACCTGCTTGCCCTGCAGGCGCACCCACACGGGGTTTGCCTGCTTATGCCTAGCCTGGTGGTGCTGATGAAACCGGTGCAGAGCAGCTTACCCCACCTCTGGGGCGAACTGAGTCTGGTTTTCCCGGAGGCAGATGCCTGGTATATCCACCTGCTGGCGGGAAATCTGGCACAGGCACGCCGCATGGCCGCTGCCCTGCCCCCGCTGCGCTGGCTTTGCTTCCAGCGCGGGCGCCGCAGTCCGGTTACTCACCAGCTGGACTGGAGTGCATTTATCAACAAATAACCCCCAACAATATCATACGACTATGGGCTTCAGCAGCACCAGCAATTACCGCGCCGCCACCAACACGATTCCTGTGGTGTCGCAATCTACCACCGAGGAATCTCAAAACGCAGCAAATCAGACAGCAGCCCAGAAAAAAGGGCTTCTCTCCACCATTCTGAGCTCTCACCGCCGCCAGAATCTTACTACGGAGGCAGATTCTGCCAACACCACCCTGGGCTGATGCAACCGATACTTGAAAGCTATCATAGTCTGAAAGCCTCCCGGGCACCATGGGAGAGCTGGTGGGAGACACTGCGGCACTATGTACTGCCGGACAGGCAGCACACAGAAAGAGGCGCAGACACGGCAGAGCCGCCTGCTGCCCGCTACCTGAGTGATACCACAGCCGTGGAGGCCTGCCAGAAACTGGCCAGCGGGCACATGAGCTATATGACCCCCAGCCACGAGCTGTGGTTCAAGTGGAGCTGCCCGCTGCCGGATGCCGGAGATGAAGCCGAATCCTGGTACAACCGCTGCTCTGAAATAGCCAATCAGGAACTGGCCCGAAGCAATTTCTACACCGAATTGCACGAGTGTTTTCTGGACCGGGTCGGGCTGGGCACCGGCAGTCTGTACTGCGGAAGCACCCGCAGCGGGCACCTGCTTTTCCGGCATATTCCCTGCGGAGAATTTGTGTGCGCGGAAAACGATGAAGGAAAGCTGGATACCTACATGCGCGAGTTTTCATTCTCCCCCCACCAGGCAGCTGCCAGATTCGGCGCAAAAGCTCTGGGGCCACGTGGACGCGCCATGTTGGAAAAGGCCCGCAACCCGCACGAAGGAGAACTGCGATTCCTGCACGTAGTGCGCCCCCGCACCCGCCGGATCCGCAGCCGGGAGGATGCCCGCAATATGCCATTCGAAAGCATATATTACAGCCTGGATGACCAGTGCACGGTGCAGGAAAGCGGCTACCGCGAAATGCCTTATATGGTGACGCGATTCCTGCGCTGGGGCGAAGGGGTATACGGTCTGGCTCCCGCCCGCCTGGTATACCCGGATATCCGCCAGGCGCAATTTCTCAACCGCATTCTTGATATGCTGGGTGAGGTAGCTGCCTTCCCCCGCATTCTGGAACTGGCCAATCAGGCCGGCGAAGTCGACTTGCGCGCGGGTGGGCGCACTCTCATCAACCCGGAAAGCGCGAGTCTGGGATTTCCCCGGGAATGGGCCACCCAGGGGCGCTACGATATAGGTATGGACCGACTGCGGCAGAAGCAGGAATCCATCCGCAGAGCATTCTTTGTGCCTATGCTGGAATTATGGAGCGAGCAGAAGCAGCAGATGACGGCCAGCGAAATATACGCCAGAGAAAATGAACGGGTCATGTTGTTTTCGCCCTCATTCACCCTCTTCACCAGCGATTTCCGGCCACTGATGGAACGAGTGTTTGCTCTTTTGTTCCGTCTGGGGCGTTTTCCGCAGCCACCGGCCACGGTGCTGCAACCAGACCACCACGGCGAACCCGGTATCGAGCTGCCTCAAGTGGTTTACCAGGGGCGGATTGCCATGGTCATGCGGCGTCTGCAATCGGAAGGTATTGCCCGCACCCTGCAGCGATTGCAACTGATGACCGGGCTGGATACCAGTATGCTGGACCATGTGGATCTGGACCGCACTTTCCGCATGGCAGCCCGCATGGACGGTGTACCAGAGGAACTGCTGCGCCCGGAGGCGAGTGTAAAACGCATGCGCCGCAAGCGCGAAGCCGCAGAAAACCAGCCCCCCATGCCTCAGCCATGATTTACCAACGAAATCCCATGCTGGAACAGGCCCGCGATGAACGCCGCAGACTGCTCGCCCTGTTCACCACCCCTCTGGGAGAACAAGTGCTGGCAGAGCTGGAGCGCCGCTTCGAAACCCACTTGCCTGTATTCCAGGGCAAAGCAGGCAGCTATGACCCGCTTGATGCCATGCGCCGGGATGCCCACCGCGAAATCTTCCTGATTATACGCCACCAGCTTGAGCTGGCTCGGCAGGAAGCCAAACAAACACAACTAGAACAAGATGGATAACACTGAAAATAAAACAGCCCCCGCAGACCAGACCATGGATGAAACCCAGGCCCCGCTGATGACTGCAGACGGAGCATTCTCGCCTGGGTGGTTCTCACGATTTGAGGAATTGCAGCCCTATGCCGCCACGCTCTCCAAATTCAACCGCCCGGAGGCCCTGGCAAAAAGCTACGCTAATCTGGAAAAACTGCGTGGATATCCTGATACTGCAGATGCGGCCCGCATGGCCGCCTTCCGCACCGCTGTCGGGTTGCCCGCCAGTGCAGATGACTTTTCCATGGAACGCCCGGCCGATACGCCGGATGAGATATGGGATGAAAACCTGGTGCAGCAGCTCAGCGGCGTGGCATATGAATACGGAGTGCCGCCCAGGGCGCTTGCCGCACTGGTCGAACGATACACGGCTGAAGGACGCCGCCACCTCGAGCGATGCAGACTAGAGAATGACGCCGCCATAGCCCAGGCAGATACCGCGCTGCAGCAGTCCTGGGGTCCCGCCTATGAGAGTAATCTCCATACGATTCAGGCATTCCTGAATACTATGGGCGAACGCGCCGGAGTCAATGCGCAGGCCATCATGGAGCATCCGGCGCTGCGTGCCAACCCGGATTTTGCGAAGCTGATGCTGGAAGCCGCAAGCCTGATGGAGGAGGCCCCCATGCATGCCGGCCAGCAGCCTGACCAGCGCAAGGAGGCTCACCGTATTGCCCACGACCCCACCCACCCGCTGCACGAAGCTTACATGCGCACCAGCCACCCGCAGCACCGCTATGCCAATGAGCAGTACGCCCGCCTGGCTTTCGGAAAAAAACTCTAACCTGCAAGTTCCTGGGTAAACGGCATATCCCCCGACTCCGCC
>JAZLDD010000068.1:0-68182 GCA_045614585.1 Akkermansia sp.
GCGAGTTCGGGGTCAGCAAGGTCCATCTTGTTCATGAACACCACGATGTAGGGCACGCCCACCTGACGAGCAAGCAGGATGTGCTCGCGAGTCTGCGGCATGGGGCCGTCAGCTGCGGAAACCACAAGGATAGCGCCGTCCATCTGGGCAGCACCAGTGATCATGTTCTTAACGTAGTCAGCGTGACCGGGGCAGTCCACGTGAGCATAGTGGCGGGACTCGGTCTCGTACTCAACGTGAGCGGTAGAAATAGTAATACCACGCTCGCGTTCCTCGGGGGCGCCGTCGATCTGATCATAAGCACGGGCTTCAGCCATACCGCGATCTGCAAGAACCTTGGTAATTGCAGCGGTGAGGGAAGTCTTGCCATGGTCAACGTGACCGATCGTACCCACGTTCACGTGGGGCTTGGTGCGCTGGAATGATTCTTTGGCCATAATTTTAATTTAAGTTAGAGCTGCTATTCTTGCAAGAAATCAAAAAGCTTCTGGCGGGATTTGAACCCGCGACCTCATCCTTACCAAGGATGCGCTCTACCACTGAGCTACAGAAGCGACTTGACTCCGGGCGTCCCACATAGGGTGAGACGTGAAAGCGGGGCAAGTATACATGCACTCATCCCCCAAGTCAATCATTATTTCTATTTTTTTGCAAAAAAAGTAAATTTTTCGCATTTTACCCCCGCAAAACAGCAGTAAAACAGGTGGAAAGTTGGGTTGATGAACGCAAAAGTTGGATGCAGAATAGCGGTCTATGATCAAAACCACATTCACAACCGCCGCAGTTCTGCTCGGTTTTGCCGCCATGGCACCTGCAGAGGATACGACCAAGACTGAAACCAAGCCTGCTGCAGCCGCCACATGCTGCACAAAGGACAAAAGCTGCAAATCCCCCTGCTGCAAGGGAGAAAAGGGAAGCAAGTGCGGAGAAGAGGCATGGCTCGATATCGAGACTGTAACAGTAGAAGCAGCAAACGGCGACCCGATTGCTCAGTATACTGTAGCTTATCTCACAGAAATCGGCAACGATTCCACACCTGCAGATCCGGAAAAGGCTAAGGACTGGTATTCCAAGTCTCTTCCCGGGTTGGAAAAAGCCGCTGCAGAG
Source organism: Akkermansia sp. (assembly GCA_045614585.1). Classification (GTDB taxonomy): domain Bacteria; phylum Verrucomicrobiota; class Verrucomicrobiia; order Verrucomicrobiales; family Akkermansiaceae; genus Akkermansia. The sequence goes on from JAZLDD010000068.1 coordinate 1,108, forward strand.
GGGCATCCTGCGGCATGCCGCGCGCTCGCGCACATGTACGCCGAAGGCAAGGGAGTAGAAAAGAATCCCGAAATGGCTGAAAAATACACCAGAATGTATCGTGAGCTCTGCGCAAAAAAAGCTGAAGAGCATAACAAGGATACGAAACCATGCCCCCCTGCCCCGCAGGATAATCCGCAACCTGCCCAGAACTGAACCAGGTAACCAAAGTCCCTGCCGACCGGCAGGGACTTTGCTTTATGCATAAAAGACCTTTTTGAGATACAGACCATCTGCGGGCGCGCAGTAGCGGGTCTTTGGCCCAAGCGGCGAAGATAGCATATCAGCCAGCATATCTGCACTTATACGCCCCCGGGCCACCTGGTGAGCAGTCCCCACCAGCAAACGCACCATGCGATACATGAATCCGTTTCCATGAAATCGCAATCGCAGCATCTCCCCCTCTCGCTCCATTTCTGCGCGAAATATGGTACGCAGATAAAAATCTGCCGGCGGGCACTCCGGCTCATTGCCACGGTTTGCAGCAAAACGACGGAAATCGTGTGTCCCCTCATATATCTTCAGCGCAGATTCCAGCGCGTCCGCATCAAACGCATGCGGAATATGCCACGCGCGCCCCAGCAGGAACGGAGAAAGCACGGCGCCGCAGAAAATCAGATATTCATACTCCTTACCCACCGCATTAAACCGCGCATGAAAATCTGCCGGCACCTCCCGCGCATCCGTCACACGTACACTTCCTGGCAAATGGGCATTCAGCGCAGCCTGCCAGTTTCCGGGAGTCATGCGACACGATTCCGGTATATCCACATGAAAGCACTGGGCATGCGCGTGCACTCCCGCATCCGTACGCCCGCTTGCCGCGATGCGCAGCCGAGACTTCAAAATCCCAGCTATCGCACTTTCTATCGTATCCTGCACGGATTCGCCCCCCCGCTGGCTCTGCCAGCCGCAATACGGCTGACCATCATACGCACATGTAAAAAGCAAACGAGACATACCCAGACACAAATCAAACGCCGCAGCTCCCTCTTTCAGGGAACTGCGGCGGGCATCATCAAAACGTGATAATCAAGGTGAAAATGTTTTATCAGAGTTCGATATCAAGCTCGACATCGCCGCCCAGGTCATCCTCCCCAGCGGCAGCATCATCGCCTGCCTCTTCGTCGGCAGCGGCCTCGTCGCCGGCTTCTTCATCAGCAGCAGCGGCCTCATCGCCAGCCTCAGCATCTGCAGCAGGCTCTTCGGCATCCGCCGCGGCTTCTCCATCAGCCACAGGTTCCTCCTCGGCAGATACATCCTCACTGGCAGCTGAATCATCCGTGGCTTCCATATCGGCAGAAACCTCGATATCACCTGTCTCCAGCTCACCAGCGGGAGCCTCATCAACAGGCTCTTCATCAGCCACGGGTTCTTCCTCGGCAGCGGGCTCAACATCGGCAGAGGGCTCCTCTTCAGCAGAGGCTTCCTCCTCGGCAGGCATCACATCCATAGCCGGCACCTCCTCGCGCTCCACCTCTACAGCCTCAGGAATAGCGGGCACATCTTCGGGAGCAGCAAATTTGAAAGCGCCATTATCACCTGTGCTGGCCACATAGGCAAGAGCCTCAGCAAGCTTGGATGAACCATAATACTCAGCAAACGCAGGCGGGTTATTATTGCTCTCAGAGTCAGCATTGTATGTATAAAGCTGACCCTTTGCGAACTGATCCTTCACCGGAGCCTCTGCGGGGGCGCCAGCTGCCACACCCACAGCACGCACAAGTGATGTATCATCCACCTCACCATCAGCCTCGGTCACAGGCTTACTGGACTGCACGCGACCCATTTCGCGCACAAGGCGGCACACGGCATCTGCATAGGCATTCGCCTCACTCCCGGCCAGAGCGTTGGCATCTGCACTGAATACACGCACACTGGCATTCTGAAAGCGCTTGTTGATGGCTTCCACGCGCGGAGCCACGGCTTCTGCCGTTTTATAATCTGTTACCTTCTGCAATTCAGCAGTCAGTTCTTCAGCCAGCTGCTGAGCGGTCTTTTCTTCTTTCTGGCAAGAGGTAAGCATGCCGAAAGTCAGCAGGGCGCAAGAGGGAATGAAGAGAAAACGTTTCATGGAGGGAATAAGATAATCTACGTTTCTAAAATTAGCAGGATTTCTATCGAGTGTCAAGGTAAAGTGATGTGGATACTGAAAAAAGAATATATTTTTGCACTTTTAGCAGGCAACGCCGATATGGAGCTCAAGCAAGCTGCCCTATTCGCTCCGGTTCGGGAAGTATATCAGTATAGAAACCTGGGTCCGAGCCCTCGATAACAGTAGCTCCTACCGTGCGGGCGTAAAACTCCTGAGGTCCGGTTCCTCCGATGACTGCATAGACATAACCCATTGCACGCATTTGCTCAAGCGCCGTAATAAGAAGAGCACGGCCCAGCCCACCCTGGCGAAAGCCCGGATCCACCCCCATGGGGCCGAGAAAGCCGCGGGCCGTGGCATCATAGCAGGCAAAACCTACCACCTTGTGCTCGTGAGTGGCAATGATGCATCCGCAAGGCTGATGGGCCATGGCCACCTGAAACTCACTCACCCACCTGGTGCTGAACGTGCGGGCAATCCATTCTTCCGCTGCATGCATATCAAAAGGCCGGCATGGGCGCACAAGAATCCCCTGCTCTGCCAGTTTCTCTCTTTCAGGAGCGGCAGAAGGAAGCGCATACAGACGAACAAGCATATCAACCATAATCGTATTGGCGTACTGATGTGTTAAGGAAAAAAAATCCGCGGGGCGCAGCACCCCGCGGATTGCATAAATTCAGCAGTATTACTTAGCCTTGGAAGTACCCTGTTTGGCGTTGTAGAAATAGGCATCAAGCTGGTCAGCCAAAGCATTGGGCGCATCGGCCGGAGCCGGATACATGGTCTTGATATAATGAGCCATGGCTGCGGCATCGCGGAAATCTGCCGGCGCCGTATTCCAGCCCACCTTATCAACGGGCTTGGAAACCTTTGCTGCATACTCCTTAACCCCAGGCATAGCCCAGAGCAAAGCCAGCGCCCGGTTCAGAGCATCTGCAGGAACAGCTTTCTGTGTGCCATGCATGCTCATGACCGCCTGGCAATAGAAATCCACCGCCACGCTGGCAGCCTTCACCTTATCCTCTGAAATGGTACCCTGAAGCTGCTCTGCCGGCACCATGGCGGCTGCACCGCGGGCCAGAGCATAACGAAGCCAGCCATTGGCCTCACTATCAAGATTACGGCCATGAGCCTTCATGGCGGCCTCAACCGCTTCTTTAATACCCGGGAAAGAATCCGGCTGGTCGTTAATCATACCGGCCACTTTTGCAGCTGCCACACGCGCAGCATCTGCACCCGTCAGCACTGACACACCGGGAAGTGAATCAGCCAGCTCCTTAGCTGCAGCAAAATCCAGCATGCGTACAGCGCAGGTCAGCTCATGCAACGCCGCCACCGTGCAGGGAGAGCCCGGCAGGCCAGCAAAGGCAGCATACTTCTTTTTAATGACCGCAAAGCTCTTGCGCGCAGCAGCGTAATCGCCGCCATAGTAATCGCGCAGTGCATTTGCCATATCTGCAGGCGTCTGGATGTAGAACATCTTGCAGGCAGATGCCTTGGCCGTCATCAGCTGATCTGTACCTTTCTGCATGTAGAAGAAGGAACCATTACCATCTCCGCGCTCCAGGGTAATCTGACCAGCACCGGCACCCGGCAAAGCCACATAAGCGTTCAGCTTGGGAGCCTGCTGCCCGGCTGCAAACTGCATACCGGAAAGCGCCGCAAGAGCAAATCCAATATATTTCATTGATTTCATTTTCGGTAATAAGGGGTTTTATTTACTTCTTCTTGCTGCTCTGGATATTGCGCTGGAATTCCTTATTGGCCTTATCTTCCTTCATCACAGCAGGATCCGTACCATAATTGTGAACGGCAGATATCACCTTGTTGAACTCGTCGCGCTCTTCAGGGGTCAGTTTACCTTCCACGCCACTGCGGCGGATAAGGTTCACATACAGCTGACCAGTATTCCAGGCCGTCCAGCGGTCAGAGTTCTGGAAGCCTTTCTGCAGACGGTCACCCTGAATGGGGTTATTGCGTTTCCAGAAGATTTCCATAATCGCCAGACATGCCTTGGCAGAGTAACCGACCTTGCCCTTGTACTGGTTGAACAGGTTCATGTAGGCAAGCAGAGCATTTTTCGGGTCATTGGCCTTCGTATAGGCCTCACCCTGCATCAGCATCATGTCCAGTCGGTCACGCTGATTCTGGCGGTTGCGCATATACTTCACCGTGGTATCAATCGCCGCCGTGGCATTCCCAGTGCGCAACTGCAGTTTGGTCAGGCCGACCAGGGCAGGACCACCCACATTCGGATCGGGATTGGTCGATACCTCCGTGTAAAGAGCCGTTGCTTCTTTCTGCTTCGCGGCATCCTTAGAGTATGCCAGCGCATTTGCCTTGCCCAGTTTAGCATCCGGCACCAGATCCTTAGCGCGGTCAATCACGGCACCATAATATGCCTCGGCCTGGCCCAATTCCTCAGTACGAGCGGAAGGATCCGGGAACTTACCCACGTATTTCACCAGGTAATCGCCCACCTGCACGCAGATATAGTTGGTAAGGTCAGCCGGTTTGAAGGTATTGGTCATATTGCGGAATACGGCCTGTATCTGCTCCTCCATCTTTTCCTTCGCCGCCTTATCTTCCTTAAGCGCAGCCAGCTCCTGGTTCATGGAGTTAATCTGAGCCATGCGGAAAATAGCATTGGCATACTTGTCATTCGGGTCAATACCAGGGAAACTGGTGAAGTGAGCCGTCTTCTCTTCAAGAGTAAGCTCCTTGCCCAGGTATTCCTTGTTCCCCCTGATATAGGCCTCCACATACGAGTTGATGGTCTTTTCCAACTCGGCGTCTGCCTTATTGTTCTTGAACATGTATGTTGCCTCGCGGGCTATGGTATCCTGAGCGCGTTTCACCGCAGTCTCAAAACCTTCCTTGGAATTCACCATACTCAGGTAAAGTGACACCATCGGCAGAGCAAAGGGATCACCCTCGGCATCGCCATCCTTCCAGTAGCGCTCAGCGAACTCACGACTGCGAGCCTTTGCAGCCTCCTCGGTTTCACCCTGTTCAGGGTACTCGCTGGCGTATGAGGCGAGCCAGAACAAAGCATTGGCGGCTGTAGCGCGACCGTTCTTGGTGCCCTGTTTCGCTCCACCATCTGCAGCCCGCACCAGGCGAGGTATGGCGGTTGCTTTGACTGCGTCATCAGTATGGTTCAGAATCATACCAGCTGCGAGCAACTCAGCCGTGGGATACAAATCGCTCTCCGGCCAGGTCTTGCAGATATGATCACAATACTTGATGGCCAGTTTCTTATCCTCTTCTGCACTTGCATCGTCTGCTGCCGCATTGCTGCGCTTCATCAACTGATCAATAGCACCATAGTACATCTTGTCAGCAAGCGGAGCCATCTTCAAGTCAGCTGTGGTATACTTGGCTGCATACTCATCAAATATCTTGATTGCCTCGTTACGCTTCTCGGCATTCTTCTCTGCCGCAGCCTGGCGGGCATACGAATCCATCAGGAAGAAATAGACATAGTTATCATAGTTGGCAGCCTCAGTGGCATTGAGCGCATCCTTACCCTCAGCAGCCACCATTTCACCACTATCTATCAGCGCGCGCGCTGTCTTGATAACCTCATCAAAAGCAGCCAGCTGGTAGTGAGAAGCCACTATCATGTAGCGAGCAGTAAGATAGAGTTTATTGGTCTTATCCTCCTTGAAATATTCCATCACCTCTTCGGCGGCGGGTATGACATTCTGCCAGTCCTTATCATCTACGGCGCGAGTCATCTTCTGGAACACAAGAACCTTGGTCTGGTCACCCATGTCGGCGCCTTCCAGCATCTTCTCGTATTTCAGACCAGATTCATCATCGCCGGTCATGCGGCAAAGCGAACCCAGCTGCATAATGACGGTATTGCGCAGGGGGCGCGGCTCTGCCGTACCACCTTCCACAGCCTTGCCGGGAAGCGCCAGTTTACCGAAGCGATCGTAAATCACCTGGAACCCACCCTTTGCCAGACGATTAGAACCCATATCCTTAGCTATGGTAGCGGAGGAAAGAATGGAGAACCCGTCAAACTCTGTGCCTTTTTCTGCGAGCGCCTTGTAATTTTCCAGCAGTTTCTTGCTGCTGGCACCATTCAGACGCACGCCGGTCGCGCGGTCAAGCAAAGGCTTTTTATACGCGCCATATGCCTTGACCTGTGCTGCCAGGGCCGTACGGGCAGAAGGCATGTCTGTCACCAGACCGAACAAGGTGTTAGCGGTGCGGGCAGCCTCTGCCGCCTGCTCCATCTTACCGGTCTTCAGCCCGTCTTCCATGACTTTGTATGCGCGCTGACCAAAATTATAGAATTTATTGGAATTGCGGGCAGCACGGGCAGGATCCAGATTATAACTGGCCGGGTTGGCTTCAATCAACTTGTATACCCAACCTACATTTTCCGGATTTGAGATAGCAACGTTCACGATGGTATTCAAACCATCCATGGCCATTTCATCCGGCACACGGCCTTTTACCTTGCGGCTCAGCTCCAGGTACTCGGCAGCCTTCTTGAAGTCAGGATTTTCCTTCAGAATATTTGCCTGTACCAGAATGAAGCAAATCTGACCTTCCATCTTCAGATTCTTCTCCATAGCGCTCACCTTGCCGCTCTGCACCAGGCCGAGATATTTCTCAAAGCAAGCTATGGCGTCCTCAAACTTCGACTTATCGCCATTATTCTTACCCTCTTCGCCTGTGCCCTGCTTATAACGGCAGTTGCCCATCTGGAACAGTGCATAGGTAAAGTACGGTTCATATGCCTCAGGCTGCCCAGGCACACTGGCCTTTGCCTTGGCAAGAGTGGCCGGGTCTTTCCATCTGGGCTCCTCCATGAATGCCTTGAATGCATCATAGGCCTGATCATACTGGGCTGCCTTGAAATAAGCTACGGCTTTTTCCCAGGCATAAAACGGCAGAACGTACGAAAACTGCTTGGCAGTAGCGCCATTGCCGCTGAATCGCTTAATCACCGCGTCGCAAAGCTTCACGGCGTCTTCCGTCTTCCCCTGCTTCACCAAGGCCTTCACCTTAGTCAGAGAAGACAGCGGGTCCTGAGCCTGGCAAACCATCGGCATAGAAAGCGCGAGGGCTGCCATCACAGATACTGCTGTGGTATAACTATTCATAAATGTTTCTGGATTGTTGAAAAGGTTCGGGGACAAAGAAGGGGAGCACGCGGATTCTGCTTCCGACACGCTCCCCTGCTGAGCCCGGGTTAATGGGTTACTCTGCGGCAGCGGTGTTCAGGCCTACCGTCGAAATACCAGCTTCTGAAAGCGCAGCCATCACATCCACGATGCGCTGGTGCGGGGTTGCAGGCGCGCCTTCCACCATGACGATGGGATTCGTATCTGCAGCCTTGGCTGCTTCTGCCAGGTTCTTGAGAGCTTCCACCAGCTCATTCAGCTCGCGTTCTTCGCGGTATTCCGGTGAGCGGGGGTCAAGGCCGGGATTAATGGCACCACCCATGGGCATATCGCCATTCCAGTAGACAGCCCCGGAGGCTTCCACCTTGATGCGGCCTGGTTCCAGGGGAGGAGGCGTACCACCACCACTGGATGCACTGCCGGGGAGCGAAACACTCAGGCGCTTCTCACTCACCAGAGATGTAGCCACAATGAAGTAAATCAGCAGCAGGAAGCAGGCGTCCATCATGGACGACATGTTCATCTGCGGCTCCTCCTCGGGCTCGGCCTCACGTTGTTTACGTCTTGCCATAATTTTCAGTAATCTTTCCTTGTTTGAGATTAATTAGCGGGCAACGTGCCGAACACGACGTTGGACAGACCAGCGGCAGCACCGCAGCGAATCACGGTAGCAGAGCGCTCCCAAGGTGCATTCTGGTCACCGCGCACATAAAGGCGCATCATAGCGGGGTCGATATTCTTGGCCTTCCACATCTCCACCTGCTTGGTGATGAAATCCGTCAGGTCCTGAGTCTGCTGAGCCTGGTAGCCGATTGTCTTGGCACCATCAGATGCGCTCCAGTATGTGCCGGGTGCATAGTTCTCATTGAACTTCTGCGCTGTGCGCTCATCCATTTTCTCTACATCGGGGAACACATTGATAACCACGCAGCCGTTGGCATCCTTCATATCGGAGCAGGTAACGGCGTTGGGCATCTTGACACAGGGGTCTTTGGCCACCGTAATCTGAGAAGCGTTCACCACGAAGAAAATAATCAGCAGGAAGCAGGCATCCATCATGGATGACATGTTCAGCTCAGCCTTAGTATCGTCTTCAGCTCTTGCTTTCTTCTTTGCCATATTATTAACGGGGGGTCTAGATTATACCAGCCCTGAGCGACTCGTCACACCACAGGGCTGGCCCAGTTCAATGAGGAAATCAGGCTTCCTCCTCTTCTTCGCCGTCTTCCTCCTCGTACTCCTCTTCATCGGCCTCTTCTTCGTCATCTCCACCGAAGCCTTCGGGGATGCGGGCAAGCATGGCCTCACCATTCAGAGTATTGATGGCGGCGTTCATCATGTCTTCCACAGCGTTGATGCACTCAGCCTCGCGAGCCTTGGCAATCTTATTCTGGAAGTAGAACACCGGCAGAGCGATAAGAGAAATAATCAGACCCCAGAAAGTGGTAAGAAGTGCCACGGAGATAGAGCCTGCCAGTGTGGTCGGGTCAGCCTGACCGGTTTCAGCCAGCACGGCGAAGGCTTCCACCATACCCTGAATCGTACCGAACAGACCGATGGTCGGAGCAGTGGAACCGCTGAGAGCAATCAAATCCACAAAACGCATCAGAGCGGGGCGTTCATTAGCTGTGAAATCAGCCACAGCGTCGGACACAGCATCCTTGCCCAGGTCCTCAGGACGGTTGGCGTCCACATTCGGCAGAGCATAAGCAACCAGGCGGCCCAGGTATGTGGGACTTTCCGTACCAAGCTTGATAGCAGACTGAACACGGCACTCACTCATGAGCGCAACAAGCTCATCGCGCAGAGCTGCGGGTGCAAAGTTCTTCTTGTTGAGCTGCATAGCGCAGTAGATAACAAGCATGATAGTGATGAAGAACAGAATCACAAGGGGAATCATGGTCCAACCACCATCGATAACCCACTTCTGAAGCATGTTGGTCTCCTTGGCAGCGGCTTCAGCCTCTTCCTGAGCAAACACCATACCGGGGAGAGTAATCATTGCAGCTGTCAGAAGAGACAGAGCACGAACACTGATACGAGTAAACATAGATTTCATAGCTTGGTAATGCAGAATTGACTCCTCTATTTAAGCACATTCTCTCAACTTGGCAAGAAAGAAGTTGCTGAATTTGAGTTTTTGTGTAAAAAAAAGTTAGACAAAACAGCCCCGGCTCACGGCACCAATGCCGCAGCGCGGCGAATTTTCGGTGCTATTTCCGTATTTTCCTGCACACCGCCAAACTGGTCTGCCCCCCGACCTGCTGCATACACAGGAACGGCGACACCGTTGTGCAGGAAAGAACTGAAATCCGCTTTCACTTCTCCTTTTTCCTTATTCCCGCCCAGTATACTCAGCCCGCCGGTCTGATGATCAGCCGTCACAACCAGCAGCGTATCCGGGTGTTTTTGCATCCACTTCAGCACCACGCCCACAGCTGCGTCGAAATCCAGAGTTTCACGAACCAGCTCAGACAAATTATTCTTATGGCCCTCCATATCTATGCGGGAGCCCTCCACCATGAGGAAGAAACCATCCTTATCCTTCTCCAGCACCTCCAGTGCGTCGGCCACGCGCTCCGGCAACCAATTACCCCGCTGGCTCGCCGGGTTGCATTCTCCCTGGGCTGCCAATTCGAACAACTGGCACTTGCTCTTCAGTATATTTTTTTGTTCATCGGAGAAATCCGCGGCACCGCCGCCAGCAACCACATCGAATCCGGCATGCACAAGCGCCTGCGCTATCTCAGCTGTATTTTTCCGGCTCTTGACATGCGCGTAAAACGCGGCCGGCGTAGCATCCGTAACAGATTTGGTCACCACAATACCCGTTGCTTTACCGGCGCGGCGCATCTGAACCGCAAGCGATTCATGACTATTGCCATCCGCATCCAGCCCCAGCTGACCATTCACAGCCTTGCAGCCGCAGGCGAGAGCCGTTCCACCAGCCGCAGAATCTGTAATCACATGCGATGCCGAGGTGGTAATCGAAAAACCGGTTACCGGGAGAGTGATGATATTGAGCTTGCCACGGTTACTCAGCCAGGCAGACCATACTTGCTCAGAGCCCATACCGTCGCCAATCATCAGTATCACGTTCCGCGCCGTTCCGGCTGCAACGGAAGGAACTTCAGCTACCGGTTTGCTATCTACATTTTCGCGCGCGTGCACATACGTGTGCGTGCAGCCCGTAACCAACAACAACCCCAGCCATGCCAGCATGCTACATATCTTATACATAAGCACATACCTACCACAAAACCTCACCGAAAGCAAGACACAAAAAGATCGCAGCATTTTCCAATGCTGCGATCCTGCTGAAAAAAAATCAGGAAAATTACTTACTCTGAGAGCCGAGCACCTTTACAGGCTCACCAGGCTGAGCGGCGGTGGAACCGGGCTGAACAGGCTGTTCTTCAGGCACGAGGTCTTTGGGCATGGAGCGCAGTTTGGGAGCAGACTGAGTCTGGCAGCAGCAGGAACTGAAAGCAACTGCGCAAGCAACGGAAACAATGAGAGTGGTGAATTTCATAAAACAGAATATGGTTAGATGATTCCAGTGCGTATTCAACCAAAATACCCGGGATTAGTCAACACAAATTTACCGGAGCTCTTACTTTTTAAGCAATTCTCCGCCAGACTCATGATTAAACGCTTGAAAAACAGGATGCGTCCTGTTATAAAAAGCCGAACGTATGGCCAGGAACAGTAAAGGTAAATTGTTTTCATCTCACAGCAGAAGCGCCATGAATGCCCGCATCCGGCGCATCTGCATTGCAGCGGCTATCATCCTGGTTTCCTTTATTGCACTGGCAATTCTGGGCTACACGCAGCTGATGTCCTACCTGCAGGGCAATGATTTCCGCCACCGCGTAGCAGATGCAGCACGGTCTGCAACCGGAGCTCAAAGTGTAGATATTGCCAGCAATTTCATCATCAATGGCAATCGCGTATCCACCGAGGGAGTGACCATCACCGGACTCAGGAATATTCAGGACGCGCGCGCCGGGCGCATCAGCGTGGAAATAGACCGCGCAGCCCTTCTCGGCCGCAGAATCCGCTTGCACAAGGTAAGCATGGAGGACGCATCGCTTCAACTCAGCACCGGAAGCAGTCCCTCTGCAGCCCAGGCAAAACAGACCAGAAAGACAACACCCCGGAAAAACCGCAGGCCGAAGAGTAATGCGCAGACTAAGGCCGCACCCTCCATCAAAGAATTATCACTGGAGTTACTCGAATGCAAAGACGCTGATTTGCAACTGACTCACCATGGCAAGGCATATCAGCTTCTGGGCGCAAATGTGATAGCGCAACCAGCCCCCAGAATAGGGCATGGCGCCTGGCAACTGAGTGCAGAAAATGCCCGCTTGCACACTCCTTTTTCCTTCTTACGCGATTGCAGCATCAAATCCGCCACGGCTGTTTATCTGGACGACAGCGTTGATATCACGGAATGCCGCATCATGCTCACCCCCGGCGAAATGCGGGTAAAAGCTCACTACGGCATCAAGCAGAACACGTGGTCGTCCGAATTGCAGGTAAACAAGGGGGATCTGCACCGTCTGCTGAATGATGATTGGAAAAAACGCATTACAGGCGATCTGTACGGCCGCATGATACTCACCGGCGATAAAAGCGGCATCAGCACTGGCAGCGGCTCCTTCTCCGTTCAGAATGGCGTATTGGAAAGCCTCCCCTTCCTTTCTCAGATTCCGGTCGGCAACACCTACCCGTACCGCAGCGTCGAAATCGAAAAAGCCGAATGCCAGATTCTTTTCCCATACAACGGCGATAAGATGAAAGACGCCTGGCTTTTTGATAAAATCAACATCCGCGCCAGAGATGGGGCACTCCTGGTGCATGGTCACGTTCTCATAGGCACCGACAGGAAACTGGGCGGCACGCTTACAATAGGTCTGCCCAAAGCGCTCATCTCAGCTCTTCCTCTCTCTCCGGATGAACTCACCAACAAATTATTCACCGCCGTGGGCGATGATGATGCCTATTTCTGGGTAAACATGAACCTGAGCGGTACCATCGATAATCCGCAAGAGGACCTGAGCATACGCATAGCCACTCTGGCCGGACAGAACCTGTCCAAGATGCTCAAAAATATCTCTGCCGGCACCGCCGGGGAATTGCTCGATTCCCTTCTCAAACAGAAATCATCTGAAACCAGCGATAAAGCATCATCCTCAAAAGAACAAACAGGAGAGCTGATAAAAGACGCAGTCGACACTGCCGGCTCCCTCCTCAAATCCCTATTCTGATATGAGCCAGCAATACCCCTCTCAATACATCAGCTGCACCTGCACCATCAAAGAGCGCTTCGCACCTACAGCGTTTCACGCTACTCTGCCTAACGGCAAGGATACCGTTGCCTTTGTGCAGCTCAAGGAAGCTCACCTGCTCGATATCATCAAACCCGGCGATCAAGTAGAGGTCACCATCTGCCCGGCAGATTTCGAGCGAGCTCGCATCCGCCGCATGGCCTGAACTCCCACTCCCCGCTCATGAACCGAAGGCCTGAAGTACTCGCCCCCGCCGGCAACTGGGACTGCGTGCGCGCCGCCGTAGCCAACGGAGCCGATGCCATCTACTTCGGGCTTGATCAGTTCAATGCCCGCATGCGGGCGGACAACTTTACAAAAGAAGACCTGGGAGCTCTCATGCCCTTTCTGCACAGCCATGGCGTGCGCGGCTATGTGACCATGAACGTGCTCATCTTCCCTGACGAATTCCCGGAAGCAATCGCTTACCTGGACGCGCTCGATGCCGCCGGGGTGGATGGCGTGATTGTGCAGGATATGGGATTGGCCGCCCTCATTTCCGGGCACCGCAAGGCCGGCCGCTGGAGCATCGAGCTCCACATCTCCACCCAGATGACGGTGAGCAGCCCGGAGGCGGTGCGGCTGGTGGATGAACTTTTCGACCCGCAGCAGATTGTGCTATCGCGTGAGCTCTCACTGCGCGAAATCGAAGCCTGTGCCAAAGCCACCACCAAACCCATCGAGGTATTCTGCCACGGCGCACTCTGCGTGGCCTACTCCGGCCAGTGTCTCACCAGCGAAACCCTAGGCCAGCGCAGCGCCAACCGCGGCGAGTGCGCCCAGGCCTGCCGCATGCCCTACAAGCTGGAGGTAGATGGACGTCTGCGCGACCTCGGTGAGCGCCGCTACATTTTCTCCCCGCAGGATCTCTGCGCCCTGGACCGGGTTCCGCAGATGCTCGCAGCCGGGGTTCACAGTTTCAAGATTGAGGGGCGTCTCAAAAGCCCGGAATATGTAGCAGCCACCACCCGCGCCTACCGCAGAGCAATCGATGCCGCTCTGGCCGGAAAACCAGTACAGAAGGAAAAACGAGCACGCGACCTATACGCCATGCAGATGGCCTTTTCCCGGGGATTTTCCACCGGCTGGCTGGATGGCACAGACCACCCTCTGCTCACGCACGGGCGCTTCGGCAAAAAACGCGGCGCCCTGGCAGGCAGGATTATCCGCAGCGGCGAAGGCTGGCTCGAACTGGATGCCATGCCCCCCATTCCCGTTTCCCCCGGTGATGGATTCGTCATCGATGCCGGGCAGGACCGGAATGAAGAACAGGGGGGACGCATCTGGCGCATCCAGGGCAACCGCCTCTTCTTCCCTGGTAAGGCCAGCCGCATTGACTGGCGCTTCGTGCGCCCCGGTCAGCTGCTCTGGAAAACCGCCGACCCTGCGCTCGATAAATACCTGCATTCCACCTGGTGCAACTTCGAGCGCCGCGCAGCTGCCACACCAGCGCAAGCTCTTGATATCCACTTTGAAGGCAGACTGGGAGGCCAGCTCACCGCCAGCTGCCGCGGCGTAACCGTAGGCAGCGGCCAGCCGCTCGAGCCCGCCGAAAAGCGCCCGCTCACTCCCGAGCTCATCGAGGCTCAGTTCAGCCGCCTCGGCGGCACCGGCTTCACACTGGGCAAGTGCAGCTACGCACTGGAATCCGGGCTCATGATGCCCGTTTCCCTGCTCAACAAGATGCGCCGCGAGCTGGTGGAGAAACTGCCGCTGAGCGGCACCTCCACCCGCAAGGCCGTCACCTGGAAAAGCTGGAGCCACCCCTTCCCTCCACTGGCAGCAGCTGCGCAGACCGAGCTTTCCGTACTCTGCCGTGAGCCGGAGCAGGCATTCGCCGCCGCAGCCGCAGGCATAGAGCGCCTATACCTGGACTTCAAGGACATCCGGCAGTACGAGAGCGTTACCCACCAGCTGCGCGAGCAGAATTCCGGCACTCAGGTATGGATTGCCACCATGCGCATCATGAAGCCGCACGAGGCCGGCTACTTCAAATTCATCACCGCCGCCCAGCCGGATGGCGTGCTGGTGCGCAATCTGGGTGCTGCACACTGGTTCCGCCTCAAGGGCGTCCCCATGGTGGGCGATTTCTCTCTGAACACCGCCAACCCGGAAAGCGTAGCCCTGTGGAAAAAGTTCGGCATGCAGAGGCTCACCGTCTCCTACGATCTAAATGCGGCCCAGCTGGCCACGCTGCTGGCCAGTGGCTGTGGTCCCGACCTGGAACTCACGCTGCACCAGCATATCCCCATGTTCCACACAGAGCACTGCGTGTTCTGCACCTTCCTGAGCCAGGGCCACAGCTTCAAGGACTGCGGCCAACCCTGCGACCACCACCGCGTGCGCATCATGGACCGCACCCATGCCATGCACTACCTGCGCAGCGATGAAGCCTGCCGCAACACCATGTTCAACGGGCAGGCTCAGTCTGCCGCACGCTATGTAGACGGCATGCGCCGCTGCGGGCTCGGTCGCTTCCGCATCGAACTGCTGAATGAAACTGCAGAAAAAACTTCAGAGCTCATTGAAAGCTACAGAGCGCTGCTACAGGGCCACCGCTCTGCAGAAAAACTAATGCGGCAGCTTAACCTGCTCGACCGCATCGGCGTAACGGAAATGAAATAACACGCCCCGGCTGAAGCGGGGCGATGAAAAAAAGGCTGAAGCTGCTTATTTCTTCTTTTTAAGCGGCACCGCGTGGAACGGCTGCGGTGCTTTGCCCGTGTAGGCCGGGTTCATGGAAGCAATGCTGTCATTGGTGATATCAAAGGAGAATTCCCCACCCTTGGCAGCATCGGACGCATCCAGAATGTGGTCAAAAACGCATACTGGGCGGTTGCCGGGAGACTCCGGCATCACAAACAGGCCGATAGCCATCGAGGGGCGCGCCAGGCCCTTGCAATCCTTAATCGTGTAGCTGATGGTGTTGCGCCCCCGCTTCAAGCCGCCGGATATGACATCTGCCCGGCGTTCATCCTCAAACTGGTGCGTTGAGACTCCATTTATCTTCATATCAATAACACGCCCGGGGGCATCCACAAATACTTTGCCGATAAGCTGGGGGCGATTGCATGCTGGCGGAATCTCCGGAGCTTCATCATACGGGTGAAAGCCATCCTGCTCAATAAGCACCTTCAAGTCGCCCTCGTGCAAGCGCTTCTTAACCTCCGGCAGCTGAGATAAGTTAAACATGCGACTCTGGTCAAACTTCCATTTACCATCCTCAAACATGAAAATAAGCACGAAGGCATTTTCACTGGCTTTTGAATCCCCCAGCTGAACATTCCCCACATAGGTTGCGGCCAGGCTCCGGTTTCCGCAGCCGGTAATCGAGCCTATATACCGGAAATTTGACAAACTGGGCGGCTCTGGTTGATGATGAAAAAAGTCATGAGGAAACGCCCCCTTCTGGGAAACAATCAGATTCCGCACCTTCATCTGGCGAGATTTCGTAGTCACCCCGCGCCAGGCCGTTTCATCGCCCCGCACCATACCTATACGCCACGTGCTGTATACGCGTTCCACCGTGTTGCGGGCGGTCTGCTGATCCGGCATCCCGAAACGAGGCTGAGCGGCAGCCTCTGCCCGCTCCATTGCAGACAAACCTGACAGAATAACACCCAGCATCAAAAAAATAAATCTCATAACTGATTAGAACCTACAACAGGCTTGATTTCCTGGCAAGAAAATAGCATACTGGCGCCTGTATTATGACGTCATTTTCACGCACCGCCCGAAGCGAAGGAGAAGCCCGATACCGGCACATGCTGGACCAGGCACCCTCGTTTATCTGGAAGCGTTTTGCGGATGGAGTCTCACTGAGAATGCACATGTTTGCGCCCAAGGGGCACCGCCCTGAAGCCTTCGCCCCGGCGGTCATGTTCTTCTGTGGCGGCATGTGGTCACTGGAGTACAGCACAGAGTTTGTATCCTGGGCCATGCATCTTGCACACCGGGGCATTGTATGCCTGCTTCCCGAGTTCCGCACCCACGCCCGGTACAATGTGCGGGCAGATGATATCATAGGAGACGGACTGGATGCCTGGAAATGGCTGCACCACAACGCAGCCGGGCTGGGGATAGACTCCGCACGCATTACACTGGCAGGGGCAGATGCAGGTGGTCTCATGGCGCTGAACTGCGCCATGCAACCCATGGTGCAGGAGAAAAAATGGTGGCAGTTCAACAAGGAGGACATACTCCCGCTGCAGCCTGCCTGCGTAGCTATATTCCGCGGGGTAGTTGATACAGATGCGCCGGAAGCCCGCCAGCTGAACATTCCGGCAGAAGTTCAGGAACCGGACACCGTCAACCCCTGCTCACTGCTGCGGCGCAGGCTGCCCGCTCTATTCTGCGCGCATGGCATGCTTGACCCGCTGCTGGATTTCGAGATGCGCCAGTGGTTCTGCGATGAATGGGAGCGCCTGGGCAACAAGGTTGAGCTCATCCTCTCACCCACAGCAGATCACACCATCACCCAGTTCGATGTGAATCCCGCCACCTTTGAGCAGATTCTGCTCGGATGGGAAGACTTTATGGTGCGCGAAGCCATCTGGCCTGAACCGGAGGTCGAGACCGATGCCCTGATGGTGTGAGGAGGAATGTTGGATGTTGAATTTTTAATGTTGAATGTATTGAATTCGCCATGCTTTGCCTGCGGGATTTGTCGGAGTGCAGCTCTAACGACTCGCCCGGCTTAAGGCCGGGGCGGCAGCGGTAGGCTCTCTGCGTGCAGCGCAGGGAACTCTTTACATCCAAAATTCTACATTCAACATCAAACCACCGTGCCCAGCACATCGCCCATGCGGGCAAAGGTTTCCGTGCAGTTGGCCGTGTTGGTGAGGATATCCTCCGCCAGCTTCACACGCCCCGGCTCAAAGAAGGTCATGACTGTGGAGCCGCCGAAGCCGAAATAGCCGTGCTCAGCCCCCTTCTCCACCGCCTGGCCGGGCTCATAGGTCTGGTAAATAGCGCCCACGCCCGTGGCTCCCACGGCCAGGCAGAGCACATCGCCCAGCTCCTCAGTGTGCAGCACCGTCAGCTCGCGCTTATTCGTCCACAGCCAAGCCAGATTATGGCGCAGGCAGTATGGGGACACACTGGCCAGCGGACCGGGAATGCGAACAGGAGCCTCCGGTATACCGGCAGCAGGGAAATGGAAGCGGTGGTAGTCCACCGGGCACAGGCGAGAGAGCACCACCGTGCCGTGGGCATACTTCTCTGCCAGCTTCGCATCACCCAGCAACGCAGGCAGGTCAAAGCGCTGATTCTTCACAAACACGCCGGTCATCTCTGAGGCATCCTGCCAGCCGCTGTGGCGGGCATCAGCAGGCAGAGCCACCTGCCCTGCAGCACAGAGGGGGCGGGCACCCGGGGCGAGCTTGCGGTAGAAGAAGTCATTGAAGCTGGTATACTGGTCCACAGGGCGCTCGTAGTCGGCCATGTTGATATTGTATTCCTCTACGAAGGCGCGCAGCTTCTCGGGGCTGCCGCTGCTGCGGGTATCCTTCATCCTCCCCATGAGGCGGGAGAAAAAAGCACGCTTGATGAGCAGATGCAGACTCAGACGCCCCAAAGGAGTACCATACACCCAGCGCAAGGCGGCTTCGCCCAGCACTTTTTCCTGCTCCATCTGCCCGGTATAGCGATTGTAGAAAATGATACCCTGTGTTTCCATACGCTGGCATTATAACAGACGACACGAGCCATAACAAGCATATTCAGCCTGCCACCGGTTCCTGGCCGCTTCTATCGGATAATGACAAACGCAGGGCAAATATCAACCACCCGGGAAAATATCCCTCATATCGTTATACCCCATGGATGAATGCCGGGGGATGGACCGGGGCGGCTGCTGAGTGCGGGAAAAATCCTCTTCTTCCTCATCATCGAACATGCTCCGCACGCGAGCCGAAAGAGCCTCTTCTGCTGCAGCTTCTGCGCGTTTGGGGAACACATTGATATTGCGGGCAGGACGGGCCGTACTCTGGCTGTGGCTGGCCATCATGCGCTCCAGTTCATCATCATCGCCAAACATATCTGCCACTCGATTCATGGAATCTGCCGGGGTCACATCCTCCGCAGAACCGAACCCGGCATCCAGATTAAATTCGCTCTGGCGAGCTACGCGGGGCTCCGGTGCAGGCGCAGGGGGCGGTTCCGGCAGGGGTTCCCACGAAGGCAGAGGCTCAGGCTCGGGAGCAGATACCGGTGCCGGTTCAAAAGCAGGTTCCGGCATATCCTCATCCTCCAGATCCAGCAAAGACGCATCCTCCGGCATCGGTGATTCATCAGAAGCGGGAGATGTCTCCTCTTCATCCTCATAGGCATCTTCTACAGCAAACGCCTCATCCTCAGGCAATTCATCATCCTGAAGCTCCTCTTCTTCCAGGGGGGCTGCCTCATTCACCTCAGCCAGTTCTGCGGCTTCAGCGGCGGCTTTTTCCGCTTCGGCATCTGCCAGCAGCGCAGCCTGCATTTCCTTGAAGTCTACAGAAGCGATGATACTCACGCGCATTTCCTCGCCCAGACGCGGTTTGACCGCGGCACCGAAAAAGATATTCACATCATCTCCAGCCAAGCCTTCGCGCACCGTTTCCATGGCTATGCGCAGCTCTGTAAGCGACATGTTGCTGCCACCGGCCACATGAACAATGACGGTGCGGGCATGCTTGAGCGCGCCATGGTACGACACAAGCGGAGATTCCAACGCAGCGCGGGCCGCATCCTCGGCACGCTTGGGGCCATAGCCCTTGCCCGCACCATAGATGCAGCGGGTATCGTTGTTATCCAGGGCGGTCACCAGTTCATCCAGCCCGATATTGATGATACCGGGGGAATTCGCCAGCAGCGGCACTGATGCCGTGGCCTGCGAAAGCAGGGCGTTAGCCTCCTCGAACACGGCTTGTGCACCAGTGCGGCTCCGGAACAGATCTTCCATGTAATCGTTCTCGAAGCAGAACACAATATCGGATATAGCGGCAATTTCCTCCAGCGCAGCGTCTGCCTGTCGGCGTCTCCTCGCCCCTTCAAAGCTGAACGGCATCACCGCCACGGATACCAGAAAAATTCCGGCCTCCTTGGCCTTGCGCGCAAGAACAGGGGCAACACCAGACCCGGTACCGCCACCCAGGCCCACGACCATCACCAGCAAACGGGCGTCCCGCAGCAGCTCATCTATCTGCCGACCGCTCTCCTCAATGGCCATGCGGGCAACCTCAGGATCGCCACCTGAGCCGAGGCCATGATTCAACCCGGCCCCCAGCTGCACAAACTCCACATTGCCGCACTCGCGCCCCAGACGCTCATCCAGCGACATGATACACAAGCGCACGTTTTCAGCACTGGAGCCACTGAAACGCTGCAGAATACTGGCACCGGCACCGCCGAGCCCGACGATGACTATACCATCCTCTTTCCGGGAAATTGTCTGATAGGGAAGCATGGTTGCAATGACAGGGTGTGTAATAAAATCAACGGCCGAATCCCATCATGCGCATAAACTGGCCGAACCAGCTCTTGTGGCGGGGATTGATGGCATCATCATCATAGCGCTGAGCAAAGCGGATAAGGCCTATGGCTGTGCAATAGCGGGGATCTGCCAGATAGGAATGATTATGCCCAGGAGCCAGCGGGGCCGGCTGATGCACCGGTACACCACCGAATATGTAGCGGCAGAGGCTATCCAGGCCGCGCATGAAACTGGTACCGCCACTCAGATAAATTCCCATGCCGGAATGAAGCATCTCCGGGGGAATGCGGTCACGCACCTCCAGCAGCATAGCGGCCAGACTATTGCGGATGATTCGGTTGAGCTGCCCGCGTTCGATGGAAACATCGTGCATGCCCAGCTCGCTCTTGTATTGAGCCAGAGAGTGGTCCTTTATATCGCCAAAGGCATTACCCTCCGTGCGCTTGAGCACCTCAGCAGCCGTAAAGCTCACGCGCTGCTCGGTCTGGCGCACGATTTCCTGGTTCACATTGTTGCCACCCATGGGTATGCATCCGGAGGCAACCACATCGCCGCCCTTGTAACAGATGAAATCGGTGGTTCCACCGCCAATATCAATGAGAAGAGCCCCGCTATCCTTCTGCTGGCGGTTAAGCACCATCTGCGCGGTGGCCAGCGGCGCAAACACCAGGTCTTCCACCTCCAGCGGAACCTGACGCACACAAAGCAGAGAATTCTGCAGCCGCGTACGTATACCGTGCATGATATGGCAATTCACATCAAGGGTGCGACCGGTAAGCCCGGCAGGATGGCGAGTAGGCTCACCGCCATCTATGGAAAAGCCACCCAGTTCGCGATTCACACAGAAGCGGTCGCTGGAAAGTTCCAGCTTCTCTGCTTTTTCCTTGGCCACATCGGCATGCTCATCCTCGATGATATCCTCATTATCCGGCAGACGGAACGAGCCTACGTTATTCTCACCCACGATATGCTCACCGGTCACAGAAAGGAACACGTTGAGAATATCTACATCTGCATGGTCCTGCGCCAGTTGCCAGGCATCGCACACACACTGGCGGGCCATGGACGGCTCCACAATCTCACCCTTGCGCACACCAGCACTTTTTGCCTCACCAATACCAATGATTGTAGCCGTTGCATCCGGGCGGATTTCTCCTACCACCATGCAGGTTTTCGTGGTGCCGATTTCCAGACCGACGAGAATTTTGGATTGAGCCATAACGAATTGAGAAAATTATATAAAATCAGTAAATGAAATCTTCAGGCGGAGTATACCACAAACCTCTCGCGCTTGCGCGGGAAATGCGCGTCATATTCACGGCTTGGCAAGCACCTGCTCACACACCTCGGGCTGCGGCATAATAACCGGACGAAGGCTCACATACTCCTCAGTATACTCCTCCGACGGCAGAAACAGGAAACCGGGTTCAGGATTACGGATTTCGTACGAAGTGGCCCGGAATAACGGCAATACCTGATCCGTACTGGGGTCGTAGGCCGATTTTCCGGTATATTCCCCCTTCACAATGTATTCCACATTCTGATCTTTGCCAAATGTCGCACCAGGCAGCGGCTCTTCCGGGCCACGGTCCGGTGTATGCACCAGCGATTCATCCATCATCACAAGTTTAGCCGTGCGCCAGCTCTGCCCCGGCTCGCGTAAATATCCCCAGAAACGGCAGAGCGGGATATAATACCGCCGCCCTACAAAGTATTCACCCTTTGTTTCCTGCGCGATAACAGCCTCTCGTTCTTTTAAAGCCTCACAATCCGAGCGCAACGAGTGGCATTGCGTCATCACCAGACACGCAGCCAGAGCTATGATGATTCTTTTGTTCATGAACGCATTTGTTCTACCCCATAGCCACGGCGGGGTCAAGCCTAATCTATGCCGTCGCGGAATCCCCGTCAGCCCGCCATTATTTACTTGACACGACCCACCTGCAAACCTATACTCCGCGTGGGTGCGTTATAGGGCAGCTAGAGCCGCCAGCCCCCATGACTTCCCGGCACCATACGGTTCATTCCCCTGAAAAGGAGGACCGGCCGGGCGGAAAGAAAGGCACGCACCGTATCACCCCCCTTATCCATATTTTCATTTCACATGATGCAAATTTTTAAAAAAATCGCCCGTCTTTTCTCGTACGATATCGGGATTGGCCTGGGCACAGCCAATACACTGGTCTACATTAAGGACCAGGGTATTGTACTGCGCGAGCCCTCCGTTGTGGCCATGAAAGGCGACAAAGTGAAGGCCGTGGGCGAGGAAGCCAAGCGCATGGTGGGCCGCACGCCCGGCAGCGTGGTGGCCATTCGCCCGCTCAAAGAAGGCGTGATAGCCGATTTCGAGGTAGCTCACAACATGCTGCGCTACTTTATCAAACGTGCCTGCCAGAGCAAGAGTATCCGCGGGCCGCGTATCCTCATTGCGCACCCCTCCGGTATCACCGAAGTGGAGCGCCACGCCATTGAAGAATCCGCCTATGAGGCCGGCGCCATCAAGGTTCAACTCATTGAAGAACCCATGGCAGCAGCTATAGGCGTGGGGCTTCCGGTAACCGAACCTGTCGGCAGCATGATTGTTGACATTGGCGGCGGTACTACCGAAGTGGCTATTATCTCCCTTTCGGGCATCGTATACAGCCAATCCGAAAAGTGCGGCGGCGACGCCCTGGATGAAACCATCACCCGCCACATGCTGGCCGCTCACAATTTGCTGGTGGGCCCCCGCACGGCGGAAGATATCAAGATCCGAGTCGGTTCGGCTCACCCCCTGCAGCAGGAGCTGCAGATGGAGGTGAAAGGCCGCGACCGCGGAACCGGTCTTCCCAAGACCGTCACCGTGCGCTCCGAAGAGATTCGCGAAGCGCTGCAGGATAAACTGGATGTCATTGTAAGCGCCATCCGCCAGACGCTGGACCACTGCCCGCCTGAGCTGGCCAGCGACTTGTACGACCGCGGTATCACCGTGGCCGGCGGCGGAGCGCTGCTGCGAGGGCTCAGTGACCTGCTGCATGAGCAGACAGGCCTGCCCATCATGATTTCTGAAGACCCGCTGAGTGCTGTAGCAGAAGGCACCGGCAAGTACCTTCAGGAAAACGATGATGTCTTTGAAGAGGAGTAAAGCACCCAGCCGAACCACCACGGCAACGCTGCTCTGCTTATTTCAGCACCCCCACACCGGCCAGGCACCGCACCACTTGCGGGGCACGCTCGCGGATGCATGGAATAAACTTCCGGCAGCAGGCTCTCTCCTCTGTTTTACCTGGTGAAAAACTCCAACCTCAACCTAAAACTTTGTCTTTTATTTCCAAAATGATTAACACTGTTAAACACTTCCTCGGGTTCGGCCAGTGCAACCCGAGGGAGGGAACCACTATCGTCATCAACTCAGAAAAACTGGAACGCCGTGTAGCCCTGCTGGAGGACGGCGTGCTGGAGGAATACAGCATTGAGCGTGAAGGCGAGGATAATATCGTCGGTGGCATTTTCAAAGGCCGCGTCAAAAACATCGAACCGGGTCTCAAGGCTATGTTCGTCGACATCGGCTACGAGAAAAATGCATTCCTGCATTTCTGGGATGCCCTTCCCCTGGCTCTTGACTCCTCACTGGAAGAGATTCAGAAAGAAGGCCGCCCCCGCAAGAAGCAGAAAAAAATCACCAGCAAAGACATTCCGGATATCTACCCGATAGGCTCCGAAATCATGGTGCAGGTGACCAAGGGTCCCATCTCCTCCAAGGGACCGCGTGTGACCACCAATATCTCCCTTGCCGGGCGTTATATCGTGCTCATGCCCTTTACCGACCAGTTCGGCATTTCCCGCAAGATTGATGACCCCAAGGAACGCCAGCGCCTGCGCCAGATTGTGCAGAAGCTCAACGTACCGGAAGGCATGGGCATCATCATGCGCACGGTGGCTCAGGGACAGCGCTTCCGCCACTTTGTGCGCGACCTCGCCATGCTGCTGACCCAGTGGCGCGAGGTGGAAGAAAAATTTGCCACCAACCCGGCCCCGATGTGTGTTTACCGCGAGCCGGACCTCATCGAACGCACCGCCCGAGACTTCCTGACAGACAACGTGGACAACATCGTGTGCGACAACCTGGAAACCACCCAGCGCATGCAGGAAATTGCCGGCAAGATTTCCCGCCGTTCCAAGCGCCACATCCAGTACCACCAGTACCGCCAGCCCATCTTTGAGGAACTGGGCATTGAGAAGCAGATTAACGAGGCTTTCCAGCGCCAGGTGCTGCTGCCCTGCGGTGGCTATCTGGTAATTGACGAAACCGAGGCCCTCATCGCTATCGACATCAACACCGGCCGCAACAAGGGCAACAAGGACCTCGACAAGACCATCCTGGAAACCAACCTGGAATCAGCCCGCGAAATTGCCCGCCAGCTCCGTCTGCGCAATATCGGCGGCCTCGTAGTAGTGGACTTCATTGATATGCGCCACCGCAAGGATCAGCTGGCCGTGTACAAGGCCATGAAGGATGCCCTCAAGCGTGACAAAGCCAAGACCCAGGTAATGCAGATTACGCCCATCGGTCTCATGGAAATGACCCGTCAGCGCATCAACGAATCTCTGCTGGACTAC
Organism: Akkermansia sp.; assembly: GCA_045614585.1. Lineage (GTDB taxonomy): Bacteria > Verrucomicrobiota > Verrucomicrobiia > Verrucomicrobiales > Akkermansiaceae > Akkermansia. The sequence continues at coordinate 25,786 of JAZLDD010000068.1, forward strand.
GTGAATGACCACTGTCCGTATTGCCACGGCCGCGGCCGCGTGAAGAGCGTGATGACCATGAGCGTGGAAATTCAGCGCCAGCTGAAAGCCACCATCATGCGCTACCGCGAAAACGTGGGCGATATGATTGTGGTGGTGAACAGCGATGTGCTCAGCCGCTTCAAGAACGAAGATGCGAAGCTGCTCATGGAGCTGGAACGCCAGTGCGCTGGCCGCCTCATCTTCCGCAGCGACCCTTCCATCCACCGCGAAGCATTCGCCATTCTGAACCCGGCAAACAACAACAAGCCGCTGTTCCAGATAAACATGTAAACCTTTCACGGCGCGTTTCCACCACGGAAACGCGCCGTTTTTTTCTTGATTTAGCTCTAGCTTTCCGTTAGTATACGGGAACTATGAACAGACTCGCAGGTAAAACCGCTATTGTGACCGGTGCCGGCCGCGGCATTGGCCAGGCCATTGCCCGCAGCTTTGCTGCTGAAGGCGCCAAGGTCATACTCATCTCCCGCAACCCCGGCTCCTGCGGCAGCGCTGCAGATGCCATCAACGCCGAGTTCCCGGAAAGCTGCAAAGCCTTCCCCTGCGATGTGGCAGATGCCGCCGCCGTGGAAACCTGCATCAAGGAAATCCTGGCCGAGTACCCCGCCATTGATATTCTGGTGAACAACGCCGGCATCACCAAGGACGGTCTGCTCATGCGCATGAAGGAAAGCGACTGGGACGCCGTGCTCACCACCAATCTCAAGAGCGTATTCCTCTTCGTGAAAGCTCTGCAACGCACCCTCATGAAGAGCCCCGCCGGCCGCATCATCAACGTGAGCTCCATCGTAGGTATGACCGGTAACGTAGGCCAGAGCAACTACGCCGCCTCCAAGGCCGGTGTCATCGGCTTCACCAAGTCCATGGCCCAGGAAATCGCCAGCCGCAAGGTGACTGTGAATGCCATCGCCCCCGGCTTCATTGCCACGGACATGACTGATGCCATCCCCGAAAAAGCGCGCGAAGCCCTGCTCTCCCGCATTCCCCTGGCCGACCTCGGTAAGCCGGAAGACATTGCCGCAGCAGCCACTTTCCTCGCCTCCGATGACGCCCGTTACATCACCGGTCAGGTACTCGTGGTCGACGGCGGCATGACTATGTAAAACCTGTTAATATTTTTAGCCCGGAGACCCATCGTCTCCGGGCTTTTTTATTGACGCGGATGCAACAGGCTGGTACACTCTAACCGCTACGCATGAAGACTCGCCGATTAAAAGTGCTGCTTGGCTGTTATGCCTGCGATCCCGGTTATGGCTCCGAACCGGGCATGGGGTGGAATTTCGTGAGCAATATTGCAAAACACCACGATGTTCACGCCATTGTAGAGGAAGGCGAATTCAAGGAAACGCTCACCAAATTTGCGGCGGAGCATCCGGAAAAAGTGCAGAATATCACCTTCCACTTCGTGCGCCGCACGCACCACGAAACACTCCGCAAATTCTGGCCACCCAGTTATTACTGGTTCTACCGCTCATGGCACCGCCGCGCCTACAAACTGGCCAAAGAGCTGGATAATAAAGAAAATTTCGATATCGTGCACCAGGTGACCATCTCCGGGTTCCGCGAGCCGGGTTTCCTGTGGAAACTGGGCAAACCGTTTATATGGGGACCGCTGGGCGGATTCACCGATACACCCTGGTGCCTGCTGGGCAGTCTCGGGCTGGGTGGAGCCTTGCATTTTGCTGTGCGCAACGTACTTAACGGTATCCAAAAACGCTTTGGTCTGTCCTGCCGGGCAGCGGCCCGTCATTCGGCGGCCATACTCACCAGCACCACCAAGGCCGTGGAGGAAATCAAACGTTTCTGGGGACGCGAGGCCGTGCTCATGAATGAAGTAGGTCTGGAAACCGGCCACACCACCTACCAGCCCCAGGATCACGAACCCGGCACCCCACTGCGCATCTGCTGGGCTGGAGAACACATCCCCCGAAAAGCTCTTGACCTGCTGCTGCATGCCCTGCCCCATTGCAAGGAAAAAATGGAGCTGCACGTGCTCAGCAAAGGCCCCCGTATGGAGGCCTGGAAACAGCTTACTCACAAGCTCGGGCTGGATAACATCGTCGCTTTCCACGGTTTTGTCCCGCGAGAAGAAGCTTTCCGCATCATGAGCAGCAGCCATGTATTCTGCATCACCAGCGTGCGTGAGGATACATCTACTGTTGTATTCGAAGCCTTTCGCTACGGCCTCCCCATCATTGCCATGGACCATTGCGGCTTCTCCACGGTTATCGATGAAACCAGCGGCATCAAAATTCCCATCAACTCCCGCAACCAGGTCATCTCTGACTACGCCCGACACCTGGATACACTGGCAACCGACGAAAACTATCGTCAAGCACTTTCTGCCGGTGCCCTGAAGCGCTGCCAGCATTTCACATGGGATGCCAAGATGGAGGTCCTGAACAAAATCTACAGTCAGGTTCAAGCATGAGTTTACCTGCCAGAGATGCATTCTGGGACTCGGGCCGGGCCGTACTTATGTGGCTTGTCATTCTTGGGCACACCATTCAGGAACTCGCTGCCGGAAACTTCTTCACCCACCCGCTTTTCAAAGGAATTTACCTTTTCCACATTCCGCTTTTCTTTTTTATAAGCGGGTATTTTGCCTACTCCAGCATCAAAAAGCACCACTGGAAAAGCATTTCCAGATCCGCACCCCGCCTGCTGCTGCCGATTTTCTCCTTGGGGTCACTGCAACTCATCTTGCTCCTGAGTAAATCTGCATTAACTCTTGGCGATTGTTTCGGATGCTATGTCTGCCTCTGGTTTTTATGGAGCTTATTTGAATGCCAGGTCTTCGGCTGCATCCTGCTTCATTACAAGCAGCCAGTCTGGCGTTTCATCTGGATACTTATTCCGCTACTGCTCAATATATACTACCCGCGAAGCATACCCTATGCAGAGTATATGAGCTTCACCTGGCCATTTTATCTCATTGGCATGTGGGCCAGATTCAAAGGATTTAACAGCAATCACATCAACGCACGCTGGTATTGGGCATTGCCAGCTGCTATTCTGTTATATTTCTTGTTCCAGAACTCTTGGTACATCTATCTCAGTCCTCTTTCTTTCTCTTTTGAGTCTGCAGGGATTGCGATCTTCCGCATTGCGGCTGCCTTAACCTCCGGCACAGTCTTTCTGGCATTGGTACATCAATGTGCAGCAAAGCTGCGCATTGCAAAAATCGGCACTGCCACACTGGGTATTTACGTTATCCAATGCGTTTTATGTAATCTGGCATCCCAATTCACGTACCCGCCCTTCTGCTCTCAGGAGTGGTTCATGATACCGCTTTCCCTGCTCATTTTCTTCCTTGCATATCACACCTACCTGCTCACGAGAAAAATACCCCTCGTAGGCACGTTGATATACGGCGACCCAATACACAGAAAATCACACTAAGCGAACCGTCATTTTATTCATCGGAGCTGGTGCGCATGCCCCAATGTGCTGTCGGGTGCTTGATTTTTACCTCCACGCGGGTTGAGGAATCTGGCATATAGATGCTGTATGAACCGGGCGCCGGGCTTGCCATGTCTGTCAGGCGCCGCAGCAGGTTGTTGCATCGGTAGGCAATACCGTGGCGTCGGGATACAAACCACGGCAGCGAGGCCATTTCGGCATCCCATTCGCGCTTGGAACCCTCGGTCCATGCCAGATTAACTCCGGTCACAGTGAAACTGCTGGTAACGAGCTGGGGCACCACACAGAACGACGGGGATATATTTACAATCGAACGATAGAAGATTAAATCAGCCAAGGAGCGGTAGCTCGTATTGAAGCGGATACCATGTTTCATAAACGCATCCACCTTGTGAAAACAGGAACATGTGATGATCTCGCACACGGTCTGGCTACGCCAGCGAGCTGGCTTCACAGGGCGCCTGTGGCAGATGTACCGACTCTCAGTATCGACAATGATATAGGTTCCCAAGACTATTTCGGCATCAGAATGCGCTTCAAAGGCCTTCGAAACGCCCTCAAGCGCTCCGGGCAGGTATTGTTCATCACTGTTGAGATGAGCCGTTACAGCGGCATCTGATGGCATTTTTGCCCAAGCCTGATTAATGGCATCATACATACCGGCATCTTTGCCACTTTCATAAGTGAATGTGTAACCATGATCATTGGCGCTCTGCTGCTTCCACTCTTCCAGCCAGGAGGGCGTGCCATCGGTCGAACCTCCATCCTGCACGTGGTGATGCACCTCCACTCCATTACCGGTCTGATCAGCCACCGAACGCACACAGCGCTGCAACCATGAAAGGGCATTATATGTAGGGGTAACTATGTAAAATTTCATATTCGGAATAGTGTTATTCTATATTCTCTTCGCTCTTAGCTCAATACATTTTATCTGAACGTTGCCACATATCTCTGTCTCGGACTATTGGGTTTATCTGGTATGAGCGGGCGCAGTTTCCCTCTTTTGACCAGGTCGCCGATATAGAGGTTAACCGTGCGCGTTTGACGGGTCACGCCTATATGCATCATTATTTCCTTGCTTGTCCTGGGTTCAGAACAGAAGTCCACCACTGCCTTTTGTTTTTCGGCTACGTCTATTCTGTTTGTTCGCTTATCTTTATTCGCAAACAAAGCTGTTTGCACCTTTGTTCGCTTTAATCTTTTTTCCCACTCGTATATTGCAATATCACTATTATCTTCCACGGCTCGTACACCGTACGCATCATCTATCTGAGCACGCCAGATAATCACTCTGAACTCATCTTCCTGTATAAATTCCGGCACATCGAGGCCATTATCGAGGCACTTTTCTATGATATCCGATGTGCCGGTTCCCATTTCTTCAATGTAGCCGGCCAGGTAGGCAGGATGCGCCAATATGGGATTGACCGGAACAGAGGCGTGCATGTAACGCAATTTATCCAAACTGACGCCATATGGGAGTTTTCCGGGGTTCCATACTTCGAGCCGATCCTTGAAAAGCATTACTTGCACACTGGCATTACTACCATAATCGCGGTGCACCACTGCGTTCACTATAGCCTCGGTCACCGCTTCCCGGGGTATTTCACAAGTAACTGTTGCCGTATTGCTGTACGCCCGGGTCCCGACATGCACATCTATTCGGGACATCACAAAATCCACTGCTTTATCCACGATTTCAAATATGGTTCCTGTAAATACGTGATGCGATGGTATCGGTTTGCATATAGTGGTTCCATAGAATTGCGCGCACTTGATACTTGTGCAGGGGAAAAAATCCTGCGGTCTTTTTCCAAATAGCAAGATAGCTGAGTTCGTGAGCTTTCCAGCATCGGTCATGAGCCGGAGATGGGTCAGAATTGTCGGGATACCCGCTGTATATGGTATCGGAAAACCACGATGGGCTTTTGCCAACATGACAAAGTGTTCAACTTTTTCCGGGGATATGTCATCCAGGCTGCTTCCATGGCATAGTGACGCATCGAATGGCAATTTCCGAATATAGTCTTGTTCTTCCAAATAACGAACCAGCGATTCATAGACTGCCGAACGCAGCTCATCATACGCTGAGAAAACTTTCCGGACTACGCTTTTTTCTGCTTTGGTTATGAGAGCGGCTTGTTTATAATGCCGTCTTTGTCGTCCTTGTAGACGCTTAATGAATACCAGTCTGTGTTTACTTTGTTCGGTAGCGAGATCATATTCTCGTTCTGTCGGAGAAATCCCTTCTGCGTCCTCATATCCATACCTGTTGCCAAACAAACCAAGGTATATATCGCATTCGGCGACCTGAGAAAGGTATACATTCTGAGCAGAAGATGGACCAGCAGGTTCTTTTTCAAAGATAAAGGGTATAAAAAACCTGCCTAACAGTGCGTCTGTCTGAATATATTCGTAAAGCTTATGTCTCTCTTCTGCAAACTCGGCCTGCACACTGCTGATAAATACCTTTATGCTCATTACTCTCCCCCTTTGGTTGAAAAAAGGATACAACGAATATAGCTTGTTGTCAACTTTATTTGTTTTCTTTGTTCGCAAAAAAAACAACAACCGGGATGAACAAGTCATCCCGGTTGCATTTATTCAGACGCTTATTGCGTGGAATGCCAGGCTTTAGGCGAACACGCCCACAGCCTCAGCGGCGCAGGCAATCATGTAATCGCGGTTAAGCTTGGCAATGTTATCCACGGAAATACCCTTCGGGCAGGCAGCTTCACACTCGTACTGGTTGGTGCAGTTACCAAAGCCAAGGGCGTCCATCTGGCGCACCATGGCAAGAACACGCTTGTTCTTCTCAGGCTGCCCCTGGGGCAGCAGGTTGAGGTGAGCAGCCTTGGCAGAGGTAAAGAGCATGGCAGAGCTGTTCTTGCAGCTGGCCACGCAGGCACCGCAGCCCACGCATGCAGCGGCGTCGAAGGCGGCATCGGCCGTCTTCTTGCGCACGGGCATGTTGTTGGCATTTGGAGCAGAACCGGTGCGGATATCCACGAAGCCACCGGCAGCGATGATGTTGTCCAGAGCGGTACGATCTACCATCAGGTCGCGCAGCAGGGGGAAAGCCTGAGCGCGGAAGGGCTCAATCCAGATGGTATCGCCATCCTTGAACTGGCGCATGTGCAGCTGGCAGGTGGTCACCTTCTTGCCGCCGTGCGGCACACCATTGATGGTGAGGGAGCACATACCGCAGATACCTTCACGGCAGTCGTGGTCGAACACGATGGGCTCTTTGCCTTCGTGCACGAGCTCTTCGTTCACGATGTCGAGCATTTCAAGGAAAGAAGCCTCATCCGGGATGTTCTTAGCCTTGTAGGTTTCAATGCGGCCCTGAGCCTGAGCATTCTCCTGGCGCCAGACCTTGAGCGTAAGATTGAGATTAGCCATAATTATATAATCTTATAAGGTTGGAATGAGGTTATCTTTACTTGTAGGAACGGATAGCCAGGTGCACGGTGTCGAAGGTAAGCGGCTCCTTGTGCAGGACCGGCAGCTCGTCGGTACCCTTGTATTCCCAGCAGGCAACATAGGCGAAGTTCTCGTCGTCACGCTTGGCTTCACCGTCGGCCAGCTGGTGCTCAAGGCGGAAGTGAGCACCACAGGATTCCTCGCGGTTCAGAGCGTCGTAGCAGAGCACCTCGGCAAAGTCGAGGAATGCAGCCACGCGCCAAGCCTTCTCGAGCTCCTGGTTCACGCCTTCGGCGCTGCCCACCACCTTCACATTGGTCCAGAATTCCTCGCGGATGGCGGGAATCTTCTCAATGGCATCCATGAGGGATTCCTTGGTGCGGCCCATGCCTACATCCTCCCACACAAGCTTGCCCAGCTCGCGGTGGATTTCGTCGGGGCTCTTGGTGCCCTGCACGTCCATCATCTTCTTGATGCGGGCCTTCACGGCGTCCTCAGCTTCCTTGAACTCGGGAGCAGCGGTGGTCACGCTGCCGGGCTTCTGAGTGGTCAGGTAGGTCGGCAGAGTAGCAGAAATCACGAAGTAGCCGTCGGACAGGCCCTGCATGAGAGCGGAAGCACCCAGACGGTTGGCACCGTGGTCAGAGAAGTTAGCCTCACCGAGCACGTGGAGGCCGGGGATGGAGGACATGAGGTTGTAGTCCACCCAGAGACCACCCATGGTGTAGTGGGAAGCGGGGTAAATCATCATCGGCTGCTCGTGGGGGTCCACGTCGGTAATCTCCTCGTACATCTCGAAGAGGTTGCCGTACTGGCCGTCAATCCACTCCTTGCCCATGCGGTTGATGGCGTCCTTGAAGTCGAGGAACACGCCGCGGCCGGTGTTGGCCACGCCACGCTCGTCGTCACAGGCTTCCTTGGCAGCACGAGAGGAAATATCGCGGGGAGCCAGGTTACCGAAGGAGGGGTACTTGCGCTCCAGGTAGTAGTCGCGATCGCCCTCAGCCACATCGGAGGGCTTCATCTCGCCACGGCGGATCTTGGCAGCCACCTCGCGGCTCTTGGGCACCCAGATACGGCCGTCGTTACGCAGAGACTCAGACATGAGGGTGAGCTTGCTCTGGTAGTCGCCCTTCACGGGGATGCAGGTGGGGTGAATCTGGGTGAAGCAGGGGTTAGCGAAGTAGGCACCCTTCTTCCAGCAGGCGCAGGCGGCGCCCACGTTGCAGCCCATGGCGTTGGTGGAAAGGAAGAACACGCGGCCATAACCACCGGTGGCGAGCAGCACGGTATCACCGGCATAGCTCTTGATTTCGCCGGTCACCATATCGCGCACCACGATACCCTTGGCGTGGCCATCGACCACCACGAGGTCCATCATTTCGGTGCGGGGGTGCATCTGGATGTGACCCTTGCCGATTTCCTTCACCATGGCCTGGTAGGCGCCGAGGAGGAGCTGCTGGCCGGTCTGACCGCGGCTGTAGAAAGTACGCTTGAGCTGAGAACCACCGAAGGAGCGGTTATCGAGCAGACCACCGTATTCGCGGCCGAAGGGAACGCCCTGAGCCACGCACTGGTTGATGATGTTGCAGGACACCTCGGCCAGACGGTACACGTTGGCCTCACGGGCGCGGAAGTCACCACCCTTCACTGTATCGTAGAACAGGCGGTATACGGAGTCACCGTCGTTCTGGTAGTTGTGAGCAGCATTGATACCGCCCTGAGCAGCAATGGAGTGAGCGCGGCGGGGGCTGTCCTGATAGCAGAAGCAGTGTACGTTGTAGCCAAGCTCTGCCAGTGTGGCAGCAGCTGCACCACCGGCAAGACCGGAGCCCACTACAAGCACCGTGTACTTACGGCGGTTATTGGGGTTGATGAGCTTGGCCTCGCGCTTGTACTTGGTCCACTTCTCAGCAATAGGGCCATCCGGAATGCAGGAATCCGGCATGTAGTCACTTACAGGAAACTTAATGTCTTTCATAAGATACTATGAATGGAAAAGGGTTACTTGAGAATGCCGCAGAGAACGGCCACCGGAATGGAGATGAAAGCGCCACATACCACCAGGCCGAAGAGCACGGCGATGATGTTGTAGAGCGGGCGCACCTTGCGGGTGGAAAGGCCCAGCGTCTGGAATACAGACTGCAGGCCATGACGCACGTGCATGAACAGGCAGCAGATTGCCACAATGTAGAACACGGAGCACCACACATTGGAGAAAGCGGCCACGATATGACCATAGCAATCAGAGGGGTCACCGTTCACCGTCAGCTGCCACAGGTGGAACAGCAGGAAGCAGAAAATCATGATACCGGTCAGCACCATCGTACGGGAAGAAAGCGTAGCTTTCAGCGTACCTTCCTTCTGGTACTGCGTGCGGGCATTCACATTCTCTATCTTCAGAGCCAGAGTCAACACCACATGGATGAGAAGAATGGCGGCAAGACCGAGACGGATAGCCCAGAGCAGCCAGGCGGGCATGGTGTGCAGGCCGGTGGCGTAGGCATCAATCCAAGAGGGTACACCATTACCGGGATCACCACCATAGATGGTCATGTTACCGGCCAGATGCCCCACGAGGAACAGGAGGAGACACGCACCTGTAAGAGCCACAAGAATCTTGCGGCCAATCGAGGACGTGACGAACTTGCATGCTGTCGTGATAATATCGTTCATATGCGCAATAACGTCTTTGCGGGAATACTCTACCGCAAATACCCCCCAAATGCAAGCCCCAAACACCGCAGATGCGCTAAATTCTGCACACCTTCAATCCCTTGTGTATCGGTATGAATTAAAGAAACGGCAACAACTCCACCCTTGCTATACCAGCAGAAAAAGAGCAAACACCACCAGCAGTACCGAAAAGAGAGCATCAATCCCGGTAGTATGGCGAAGGTAAAACCAGCGCACCGGATTCCATTGCAGCAAAGCACTCCACGCCACCCAGCCTGTCAGGCATGACAAACTGAGCACCAGCACCAGTGCCGGGGCATACCAGGCAAAAGCGTTACCGAACTGCTCCAGCGGTCCCAGTGACAACCCGCAGATAAACAAGGTGCATTTCGGGTTCAGAATATTACACAGCAGCCCCTGCCCGAACAGCACAGGAAGCGTCTCACGCACCGAGGTTTCCAGCGCAGATTGCTCCACCTGAACCCGGCGCCGGGGAAAAATACGCCAGGCCAGATACACAAGCCAGAGCACCGCAGCATACAGCACATACCGGCTCCACGGCTGTGCCATCAGCCATCCACCCACCGTTACCACCAGTATAGCCTGAATCAGAAAACCGGTCGCAATACCGCTACCCACCGCGGAGCCCGCGCGAAATCCCTGAGCCAGCGCTGTGCGGAACACAAAGAAGATATCAGGTCCCGGGCTGAGCTGAGACAGGAGCAACAAACCGAAAAGCCCCACGAGACTGGCCAGAGCTTCTACCATCCCTGCACCTCCGGCAGCGGCAGCACCACATTAGTCTGCATGGGCGCCTTGCGCTGCAGCACCCGCTCGGAAAGCGGTGCAGCACTTTCATAAGCTGCACGGAACATCTCCATCTTGGCATCCACATTATCCGCATGGTGCAGAATCAGCGCTTCGGGCACTTTGGGCAGCACAGGCGATCCGTATTCCAGAAGGCCATGATGAGATGCAACAAGATGCAGCAAGTGCAGCCGAACCTGCTCAGACGCAGGAGTAAGCATCTTCCATTCCGCGCGGCGCTCCGGGGTCATCATCGCCCCCCAGAGTTTATTGATGATTTCAATCCCCATGGGGATGTGACTGAGCAGCTCTGCAGCCTCTGTGTACGGCATCTCCAGACTATGCTCTGCATAGTCATTCTCCACAATCTTGCCGCAATCGTGCAACAAAGCACCAGCCATGACCAAATCACGGTTCAGGCGTTCAGGATACACACTGCAAAGAGCCGCTGCCACGCGCATCACGCTGGCGATATGCTCGACCAGGCCGCCACGGCGGGCGTGGTGAAAATTACGGGCTGCAGCTGCACGGCGGAACCGGTTTTCGTGCTGTTCCAGGAACAGCCGGCACACACCAGCCAGGCGCGGATCCTTCATTTCCGCCACATAAGCGCATATACGCTCCCAGTCCTCCTGCTGGCGAGCTACCAGCTCAGGACTACCGGTCAGCACCTGCTGTTCCTCCTCAGGCGTAAGCGGGCGGAGGCAAGCTTCACCCAGCTCCATGCCATACTGGCTCGCCTGCCACTGGCCAGTCACCGCCACGGGGCACGGCACTTCCAGCATATCGAAATCCGTGTACCAGGGAGAAGTCTCCCAGATTTTAAACGAAACCGTGCCGGCCGCATCTGCCAGCACGATTTCCAAATAAGGCTTGCCCGTTTTGGTGGTACGGGTGGTCTTCTGCGTCACTTGCGCCAGCAAAGTACCCTGCACCGCGGCTGTTGCAGCCTCGGCGTTCAACTCTGTGGTGCTACCGAACTGCATATCCGTTTCAGACAGTAGCGAAGTTAAGCAGCAGGCTGCTCAGCCGGAGCAGCATCCACAGCCGGGGTAGGAGCCGGAACAGGGCCTTCACCCTCAGCAGCAGGAGCAAGGTTCTCCAGGTTCTCCACCGGTGCGGCAGGCTGCTCAGCAGCGGGAGCTTCTGCAGGAGCCGTCACCGGCGCCTCGACCTTTTTCACATTCAGATCAGACTTCTCATTCTGGAAGCGGGCATTCATCAGCACAGCCAGCACAAAGCACAGGCCCATGAACAAAGTACCGAACAGCACCGTACCCTTTTTAAGCACATCCGTCGTCTGGGCACCAAATGCCTGGTCGGTCATCTGAGCACCGAATGCTGCACCCAGGCCCTCCTGTTTCGGGCGCTGCATCAGCACCACAAGCAGCAGAAGCGCACAAACAATCAGAAGAATAGCAAAAACAATGTAAATAGCGGCGTTAAGCATGGGAGGAATTATATCTGAGTTATGGGATTTTGTAAAGAAATCAGGCAATTATTTCATTCAATTCATTGCAAATGACACGTTTTGGCGTAACAGGCTTATCATCCCAGGCAAAACTCATGATAATAATACGCTCGCCTTTACCTATAAGATGAGCTGCTGCACCATTCACAATAATCTGCCCGGTGCCGGGAGGCCCCACCAGCACATAGGTTTCAAAACGGTTTCCACTGGTCACAGAGGCGACGAGCACCTTTTCGCCAGGCCACAGACCGGCAGCCTCCACCAAATCCTGCGGAATCTCAATGCTGCCCTCGTACTCCACGTCGCCACGGGTTACCATAGCGCGGTGAATCTTGGATTTAAGCTGACAAACTAGCATGATAGTGAATGCGGATGACCGCCAATGAAACTACTTTTTACCCAAAAGGTCAAGCACAATCAGGGAAATCCCGGCATTTTTTATGACAAAAGGCGGGCGCAGACCGCGCATGCGGGCCTGCACCCGCGAGCCGGGCAACACTGGCGCCCCCAAAGCACCATCTGCAGATGCAGCTTACCCCAGGTGGCTTTCGCAAAGCAGCGCTTCAAATCAGCCTCCACGGCCTCCACCGTTTTACCACGCGAAAGCCCCCAGCGGCGCGCCAGGCGGAAAATATGCGTATCGACAGGGAAAGCCGGGTAGCCAAACGCCTGATTCATCACCACACTGGCAGTTTTATGCCCCACCCCGGGCAGTGCTTCCAGGTCCTCAAAAGTACCGGGGACCTGCCCGTCATATTTATCCACCAGGATACGGGCAGTCTCCACCAGCCGGCGAGCCTTCATCTCAGTGAGCCCGCAGGTGGCAATAAGCGGCTGTACCTGCTGCCACTCCAGTGTCGCCATAGTGGCAGCATCCGGCGCCAATTCAAAAAGAGCCGGAGTCACCAGATTCACACGTGCATCCGTGCATCGGGCAGAAAGCATCACGGCAACCAGCAGCGTGAATGCATCTCGGTGGTGCAGCGGCACTTCCGGGGCGGGAATGCCGCGCTCCAGTTCCTCTTGCACAATGCGGGCTCGCTCTGCGCGTTTCACAGCGTCAGATCAGCGGCGGTTCATATCCCCTAACGGGCCCAGCACAGCCTCACCCTCCTTGCGCGTGGTGTTATTCCAGGGTTTCACCGCATCGGAGGAGCCCTTAGGTCCCACCACCTCGCGATTACTTGGCGGCACTGCCGGCATCGGCGGTTGGCAGGAAACCATCATCACCGTGGCAAGCGGTACCAGTAGCAGCATCTTTTTCATCATTTCTCTATTGTCTGGTATATATTAAAAGCCGCCCACCCATACCGGGCAGGCGGCGAAAAACTCAGCTTAACCTGCGCAGCAGCATCAGTTGCCCAGGGGCTTCACGCGGAACACGCGGTCGCCCACTTCAGGGCGCACACCGGGCGTCAGCTGCTTCGGGTCGAACTCGGCAATCACCATTCCCTTATTTATGGAAATGATTCGAAGCGGGGTCACTACTACATCGCCGCGCTTCACCAGCAGAGGTGTGGCATCGCCGGCTACAAGACCACTATCAGGACCGACATTGAACACCACAAACTTCCAGCGGCTGTCTGCTGCAAGCAAGGGATATTCGTCAGAATTCTTGGAATAATCCGTAAAGAACTTGTCATTGATGGCAGTAAGGCGGTTCAGTTCCACCTTCTCCTTGGCCAGCTTCTCAGTCGCGGCTGTGCGGGCGGCCTGCCAATCGCTCAGCTGAGCGTTGATTTCCTCTGTGCGTTTCTGCTCTTTTTCCACCACGGAGCGAACTGCATTCAACACCTCATCGGCACCGGGATTAGACGAAACATCCAGCTTAGACGCATTCTGAACTTCCTTGAGCGCAGCATCCAGAGACACACGAAGTTCCTGCACACTTTCATTCATGGCCTTGTACTTGCGGCGCACACCATCCAGACTCTCTTTATGAGCATCCAGCTTGTTCTGCGCCTCATCACGCTTCACCTGGCTATCGCGCATCTCCACGCGGGCCGCCTCAGCAGCCTTTACAGCTGCTGCACGCTCAGAAGCCACCGTTCCACGCTCAGCGTCAAGATCCTGATTCAGTTTGCGCAAACCTGTAGAACTGGAAGCCTCCACCTGCTGCCCGCCGCCATGCGTAGCAATCAAAACATCCATGACCTTCTGCTGGTCTGCAGAATACATAATAGCAGCCCCGCCAGCCAGAAGCACAAGAAGAGAAGCAAGAAGTTGAGAGATTTTCATATCTTCAGAAGTAAGTAGGTATATTAGTTATTACGGACGGCAACAACAGAATCGCCGGGACGCACCTTATCACCGGGGCGCATGGTACTGTACACAATATCGCAGCTGGATTTATTACCTTCCACCAGAGTCACAGTGAGCTCACATACTTTCTGCTCACCACGCATCACGGCAAGACGGGAACCAATCACAATACCTTTATCAATACCGCCATCAAGAATCACATAATCCCATGTGGGATCAGCCGTCACCACTGAGCATTTGAGATCTACAGGAGAAAGGCGGGCCATACGGTCAGCAGCCAGTTTCTTGGCAGCCTCAATCATAGCCAGAGTACGCTCTGACTCTGCGCCCAGGTCGCTGGTCATCTTTTCCTCTGCGGCAGCCTGTGCAGCCAGCGCATTGTTAGACTCCACCAGCTCAGCTATGCGCTGGGCAATTGCCTTCATGCCTTCCTCTCCATCCATATCCTCGACACCAGCAGCGTCAGCAGCCTGCTTCTGGAACACCTTCAGCTCCTCATTGTAGCGGGCAAAATCTTTCTTCGCGTTATCCAGGTCAGCATTTGCCTTTGTAATTTCCTGATCAAAGGGAGCATCTTCGGCTTCAATGGCAGCACGCTCGGAGTTATACTTCTCGCTCTGCTGCTTGAAGTATGCCGTGCGAAGCTCTGCATAGCGCTTGACAGACTTATCCTTTTCGATATCAAAGGCTTTCTTTTTCGCCATATCGAACTGAGACTGGAACGCAGCTACCTCACCCTCCGGACCGGTGAGAGCTTCATTATTTTTATAAAAAAGGAAACATGCCCCCAGGAAGAGCACGACGGCGGCGATGATGATGTATTTCCACATGGTGTAAGTATAAAAAATTGCAGCTGTTCGCTAATATATCTATACCAGAATGCCACCAAATGCAATCAAAAAAAGCCCATGTCAGCATTTTTTTACACTTTGAGCCAAGTGAACAAGCAAAAGCCGCCGTCCAGAGCTCCGGACGGCGGCTGATTTTTTATTCCACTAAGGTGAATTTATTCCTTTTCGGCAGCTTCCTTTGCCTTGAGGTCACGCGCAGCAGCACGCATGGACATCTTGACACGGCCCTTGTCATCAATACCGATGCACTTGGCGGTCACGATATCACCGACCTTCACCACATCCTCAGTCTTCTGAGTGCGGCCTTCTGCCAGCTCAGAGATATGGATTAGACCATCCTTACCGGGCAGCACTTCCATGAAAGCACCGAACTCCTTGGTGGATACAATCTTACCCTCGTAGGTCTCGCCCACTTCAATCTCCTTGAACATGCGGTCAATGAGGTACAGAGCGCGCTCCACGCCCTCCTGGCGGCTACCGTAGATACGCACGGTACCGTCTTCCTCAATGTTGATATCAGTGCCGGTCTCAGCCTGCAGAGCCTTGATATTCTTACCGCCGGGCCCGATAAGCTCGCCGATGCGATCCTGCGGAATGCTGGTGGACTCGATACGCGGGGCATTCGGGCTCATAGCCTGCGGGCCGGGGATGCATGCATTCATGGTATCGAGCACATCCAGGCGGCCCTTGCGGGCAAGGTGAATAGCATCTTCCAGAATGTACAGCGGGATACCAGGCAGCTTAAGATCCAGCTGGTAGCCGGTCACACCTACGGAAGAACCGCAGAGCTTGAAGTCCATGTCGCCGTAGAAGTCCTCGGAACCGATGATGTCTAGCAGCGTCTCATAACGCTTGGGCTCGCGGTCACCTTCGTTCTCAAACTCCGTCACCAGACCCACGGAGATACCGGAAACCGGGCGCTTCAGCGGCACACCGGCTGCCAGCAGAGACATGGTGCCGGCGCACACGGAAGCCATGGAGGTGGAGCCGTTGGATTCCATAATCTCGGAGGAAACGCGAATGGCGTAGGGGAAGTCATTCTCATCGGGAATCACAGGAGCGATAGAGCGCTCAGCCAGAGCACCGTGGCCGATTTCGCGGCGGTTCTGACCACCGAAGCGACCGGTCTCACCCACGGAGAACGGGGGGAAGTTGTAGTGCAGGATGAAGCGCTTCTCATCCACAGAACCGGTGTAGTTATCCAGATACTGCTTCTCTTCCATGGGAGCCAGCGTAGCCAGACACACAGACTTGGTCTCACCGCGGGCAAAGAGTGCGGAGCCGTGCACCACCGGGGGCAGCACGTTCACCTCAGCCTGCAGCGGACGCAGCTGCTTGATAGCGCGACCATCAGCACGCTTACCCTGCTCCATGATGGAGATACGGAAAGCCTTCTTCTGGATGTATTCGAACACCTGCTCCACATCAAAATCGGTAGCCTCGGGGTACGCCGCCTTGATAGCCACCTCAACCTCTGCGCGCAGGGCACCGGTCTGCTTCTGACGCTGAATCTTGTTCGGAGCGTAGATAGCATCCTCAATGCGATCGCCGGCCACCTGGTAGCCGATTTCGAGCAGCTCCGGCTTGGCCAGAGTCAGCTCATATTCGCGCTTGGGCTTGCCGCAGATACCGCGCAGCTCTTCCTGAGCAGCACAGATCTTAGCCACATTTTCCTGAGCAAAGCGCAGAGCGGCAATAAAGTCCTCCTCCGGCAGCTCATTAGCGGAACCCTCAATCATGATAACCTGATCCTTGGAACCGGCATACACGAGGTCGAGGTCAGATTCCAGACGCTGGGAGTTGGTGGGGTTGATAACGAATTCACCGTCAATGCGACCCACGCGCACTGCGCCCACGGGCTCAGCAAAGGGAAGGTCAGAAATCACACAGGCAGCAGAAGCACCGTTGATGCTCAGGATATCCGGCTCATTCTCGCCGTCAGCAGCCATCAGCAGGGAAATCACCTGCGTATCATAGAAATAACCCTTGGGGAACATGGGACGCAGCGGGCGGTCCGTCATGCGGCAGGTCAGAATTTCTTTCTCGGTGGGGCGGCCTTCGCGCTTGAAGTAACCACCGGGGAACATACCCGCGGCAGCGGCCTTCTCCTTGTATTCCACCGAAAGGGGGAAGAAGGTCTGGCCTTCCTTAATCTTGGTAGCGCTCACAACGGTGACCAGCACCACAGTATCACCACAACGGACAGTAACGGCACCATCGGCCAGAAGGGCAAGCTTGCCCGTCTCAATGGTGATGGGATTTGTGCCCACGGCACAAGTAACGGAATGTATACTCATTTTTTATTTTCTTTCTCTTCTAAGTGCCGGTTCCATCTTCTCCTCCGGAAGCCGGTACCGGCAGCTGCTTCCATCGGTTCCGTGGCGCAGAATCACGTGCTTTCTGCACCACTCGGCTACAACGAGCCGCGGTCATTTTACACATCTGCATCCTGCAGCGCAAGCAAATAATTCAGCAGTAATCGTTTTAGCTTCACAGACGACATCGTTTTGTGTACAATACCCCACATATGAAGCACCCCGGTCAGAAACTTCTTGATATGGCAGAAAGCGAACGCCCCCGCGAAAAGCTTCTGTTGAAAGGCCGTTCTGCTCTCAGCGATGAGGAGCTCATTGCCATTTTTCTGCGCACCGGCCTGAAAGGCTGCAACGTGCTGCAACTGGCCGCCCGGCTCAAACACGCAGCCGGCTCACTTACGGCACTGGGCCGTATGGAAGCCAGTGAAATCACCCGCTGCTGCAAAGGCATAGGCTCTGCCAAAGCCGCCACACTGGCCGCCGTTTTCGAACTCGGGCACCGCGCCACCAAAGAATCACTCACCAGGCAGGATTTAAGCAACCCCGACACCGTCTACGAATATCTGGCCGGCGATCTGCGCTACGAGAAACAGGAGCTCTTTGTTGTACTCATGCTCGACACGCACCGCCACCTCATCCGCCGCAGCAATATATCTCGCGGCACCATGAACCGCACCACGGTGCATCCGCGCGATGTATTCCGGGAGGCCATCATCAGCAATGCCGCCTCCGTCATCGTGGCCCACAACCACCCCAGCGGAGACCCCACCCCCAGCAAACTGGACCGCGAACTCACCCGCTCACTTATCGATGCCGGCGACACCGTCCTCATACCCGTGCTGGATCACATCATCATCGGCACCCAGAACAGCTCCGGCTCCGCGCCCTATTTCAGCTTTCGCCAACACGGTCTGATTATTTCATGAAAGACTACCACACCCACCATCCCAATCCCTGCGGCGGGTACATCTGCGCCGTGACGCGCAACGACTGGGCCCGCATTTCCACCGCAGAGGGCATGATTCCCTGCTTCGGCATTCACCCCTGGCATGCCCACGAAACAGACCCTGCAGAAATCGCGTTCGAGCTGGATGAATGGCTAACCCGGCACCCGCAGGCCGGCGTGGGAGAAACCGGGCTGGACGCCTCGCCTAAGCACGCAGCCACCCTGGAAATGCAGCGCATTCTGCTGCATATTCACCTGGGAGCCGCCTTCCGCCACGACCGACTGGTGCAACTGCACGGGGTTCAGGCCTGGGGCGAAATCCTGAATATTCTACGTGAACGCCAACGCTGCGGCACCCTGCCCCGCGTACTGCTGCATGCCTGGAACGGCTCCCACGAAATGGCGCGCGAATTCCTGCAGCTGGGCGCCTTCTTCAGTGTAGGCCTGCGCGAGCTCAGCCACCCCAGAGCCGCCGAGCGCTACGCCCGCATCCCCGAGGGCCGACTCTTCCCGGAGACCGATGACCGCCCGGAAAACTGGGCCCGCACCGTTGCCCTGCTGGGGCTCATACGCGGCGGGCTGAAATAAAACGCTTTATTTCTGCGATTCTTCTGCCACTATATAGTGCGGGCGGCGCTTGATTTCCAGATACATCTTAGAAATATACTGACCTATTATCCCAGCGCAGAAAAGCTGCAGTCCACTCAGCAGCACTATAATACACACCAATGAAGTCCAGCCGTCCACCGAGCTGTGCCATATAATCTGGCGCACGCAAAGCGTCACTATAATCACCAGAGCCACCAGCATACACAGCATACCCAGCAGCGAGGCAATGGCCAGCGGGAACGTAGTGAACGCTACAATCCCCTCCAGCGAATACTTGAACAACTTCCAGAAAGACCACTTGGTCTCACCGGCCACTCGCTCCACATTCTCAAACTCCAGCCACTTGGTCCGGAACCCGATCCACTCGTATAGTCCCTTGGAGAATCGGTTATACTCCGGCATAGCCAGCAGCGCATCCACCGCCTTTCGATTAAGCAGCTTGTAATCCCTCGCACCATCCACCAGCTGCGTATGCGAAACCAGGTTGATAAGCCGATAGAACATGCGGGCAAAGAAGGAACGGATGGGAGGCTCCCCCTTGCGCGTAGTGCGGCGGGTTCCGGCGCAGTCATACCCTTCTTCGCGTACTGCGCGCAGCATCTCCGGCAGCAGCGCCGGCGGGTCCTGCAAATCAGCATCCATCACCGCCACGTAGCCCCCCTTCGCCGCTGCAAACCCTGCCAGCATAGCGCTTTCCTTTCCGAAATTGCGAGAAAACGAAATATAACGCACACAGGAATACTGCGATGACAATTCGCGCATCACCTGAAGCGTATCATCCGCACTGCCATCATTCACAAAAATCACCTCAGGCGTGATATCACCCAGAGAATCCAGCACACGAGAAAGCTCCACCATGAAAGGCCTCAGAGCCTCCTGTTCATTGTAACAGGGAACGACAAGTGAAAGATTTGGCATAGCCTCATTATGATACAGTGACATAGTACACTCAAGCAAAAAAAACGCCACAAAGCACCCATTACTCATTCTGAAGCTGTTTTTCTGCCATTTCCGGAAACAATCAGAATCACAGAAATAAAGAAAGCCAGAAACCCACGCTTGCCAAGCAGTTAAAAATGTGATAAAATACCGCCATGGCAGATATGTCTTTCACTGCACAGATGGCAGCCAAGCTCGGGCTGGATGAAAAGTATGTGATTCCTTACGGCCATGACAAGGCCAAGGTGAGTCTGGAAGTTCTGAAGCAGGACCGCAAGCGCGGACGCCTGATTCTGGTGAGCGCGCTCACCCCCACACCTGCGGGTGAAGGCAAAACCACAGTCTCCATCGGCCTTGCTCAGGGCTTGCAGGCTGTAGGCCAGAAAGTGTGCCTTGCCCTGCGCGAACCCTCCATGGGCCCCGTGTTCGGCCGCAAAGGCGGCGCTACCGGTGGCGGCGCTTCCAGCATTACCCCGGGTGAAAGCATCAATCTGGGCTTCACGGGAGACTTCCCCGCCATCACAGCAGCTAACAATCTGCTGGCCGCAGTAATCGACAATGCTCTTTTCTACAAAACAACCCGCCTTGACCAGAACAAGGTGACCTGGAAGCGAGTGATGGACATGAACGACCGCGCTCTCCGCCAGATTGTAGTAGGTCTGAATAAGAACGGCGTGCCCCGCGAAGACGGGTTCAACATCACCCCGGCCTCCGAAATCATGGCCTGCTTCTGCCTGGCCGAAGACCGCGATGACTTACGGCGCCGCCTCGATAACATGGTAATCGGATTCACCGCCGATGATGAAGCCGTGTACGCCCGCGAACTCGGCGTAACAGATGCCCTGCTGGCCATTCTGAAAGAAGCAGTGAACCCGAACCTCGTGCAGAGTCTTGAAGGCGTACCCGCATTCGTGCATGGTGGCCCCTTCGCTAACATAGCGCATGGCTGCAACTCCGTAATCGCCACCAAGATGGCTCTTTCCTGCGCTGATTATGCTGTAACAGAAGCAGGCTTTGCCTTCGACCTGGGAGCTGAGAAATTCCTCGATATCAAGTGCCGCCAGAGCGGTCTTTCCCCGGATGCCATCGTGATTGTAGCCACCATCCGCGCACTCAAGATGCACGGCGGCGTAGCCAAGGACGCCCTGGAGACCCCGAACCCCGATGCCGTGCGCCGCGGTCTGGATAACCTGGCTGCTCACATTGAAAGCGCCCGACTCTACAAGCGCCCGGTAACAATCGCCATCAACCTTTTTGCCGCAACCGACACCGAAGAAGAAATCGCGGCCGTCAAGGACATGTGCGCCAGCATGGGCGTGGGCTGCGCCGTGGCAGATGTATTCGGCAAGGGTGGCGCCGGCGCCACCGAGCTGGCTGAAACCGTACTTGCCAGCATTCAGCCGGAGTATGAACCCTTTGAGTATCTGTACAGCCTTGACATGAGTGTTGAGGAACGCATGTCCACCATCGCCCGCAAAATCTATGGTGCCGATGGCCTTGTGCTCACGAAAGCAGCTCAGAAAAAACTGGCTCTCATGGCCGCAAACGGTCTGACCGATCTGCCAATCTGCATGGCCAAGACTCAGAACTCCCTTTCTGATAACGCCGGCTTACTTGGTCGCCCCACAGGCTTCACTGTGACCGTCCGCGACTTTGAAATCGCCAACGGCGCCGGCTTCCTGGTTGCTCTGTGCGGCGATATCATGCGCATGCCGGCTCTGCCCAAGGTGCCTGCAGCATGCGCCATCAAGGTCGATACCGATGGCAACATTACCGGCATGAAAGGCTGAAGCCCCACCCGGTCCGGATTTTCCGCAGCTGTGCAAATAAACTTTGCACAGCTGCTTTTTCTTTGGCTGGAACCGCATGAAGCGAAAAAACAGTTCCCTCGTAAAGCCGCTTGCAGAGATGAACCCCGCATGATATAATGCCGCACAGATGGAGCCGGACAGCACAGCCATATCCCCAGCCACACGAAGCCGCCGCGGAGCCACACGGCGACCTTCACTGCGGCCGGAAGGCACACGACCCAGCGTACCGGATCACGAAATACTGCGAAAAATCGGCACCGGAGCATATGGTGAAGTCTGGCTGGCAAGATCCGTCACAGGTGCATACCGCGCGGTAAAAGTGGTGTGGCGCGAAGACTTTGCGGACGAACAGGTATTCATCCGCGAATTTGACGGCGTGCTGGCATACGAGCCCATAGCCCGCGGCATTCCCGGTCTGGTGCACATCCTGCACATCGGGCAGCACGGCGGGGAATTCCCCTATTACTTCTATGTAATGGAGCTGGCAGACGACGCCTACACCGGTACCCACACCGATCCGGCTTCCTACATACCGCGCACCCTGTACAGCGACATGCAGCAATACGGCAACCGCCCCATGCCGCTGGATTATGTGCTGGAGGTAGGCTGCCAGTTATCCCGGGCGCTGGCCGGGCTGCATGCCCAGGAACTGGCGCACCGCGATGTAAAACCCACTAATGTCATCTTCATCAACGGCAGAGTCAAGCTGGCAGATGCCGGACTGGTAGCGCACAGCAACCAGCGCAGCTTTGTCGGCACAGAGGGCTACATACCGCCGGAAGGCCCTGGCACCCCGCGGGCAGATGTGTACGCCCTGGCAAAAGTACTCTATGAAATGTCCACCGGCATGGACCGGTTGAATTTTCCCACACTTCCGCCCGAGCTACCGGAAGGTACCAGCCACCGCCGGTGGATTGAATTCAACAAAATCATCTGCGCTGCGGCAGACCCGCAAGTACACCACGATACCATCGTAAACGCCAAGCAGCTTGCCGAAAAACTGGAACGCCTGAGAGATGATGCCCTGTTGAAGCGAAAGCAGCGCCGCACACTGCGCAAGCATGCTCTCCGGGCCGGAGTCGGCCTCGGCATCGCCGCTGCACTCACCGGGCTGGGTATGCTGCTGCTGCCACAAGATATGCCAGAACGCCTGAGCAAGGCTAAAGACACCCTGCTTGGCATAGAACCGCCCCCACCGCCAGCCCCGGCCCCGCAGGTGCAACCCCGACCGGAGCCACCGCCCCCGCCGCTGCCCCGGCACGGGCAATATTTTGTAGGCAGCGTACCGAATGGCGCCTCCATCTACACCGAAGACGGCAACTATCTGGATGAGACGCCCTACGGCCCCATTACTGCCGAAACAGGCAAGCGCATAGCCTTCATTCTGAGAAAAGAGGGATATGCAGACTCGCACGTGAGCGGTATCATCCCCCCTGGCAAGCTGCTCTCTCTGAGCGGTGAGCTGCAACCCTACCGCCCCCCCCGCACCGGAGAACCCTGGGTAGATGCACAGGGCACCATATACCGCCCCGCCGGTGGAGTACACGAAGCCACCACTCCGGTCACAGCAGACCAATTCCGCGAATTCTACCGGGCAGACCCCGCCCTGGCCTCCCGGTTCACCAGCCGGGAGGCAGATGGCATGCTGCTCACCTCGCAGGAAGCCATCAGCGCATTCACCCTCTGGCTGACCCGCCAGTGCGAAAAAGCCGGCACCATCGGCCGTGACCACTCACTCATAGCGCGTCCCGACCCTGGAACCGCCGCCGGGCCAGATCTCTGTGGCTACCGCCTCTGCACCGTTCTGGTGCAAAAAACCCCGGTAAGCATCTACACCAACCCGGCCGGTGCCAGTGTCAGTCTTAATGGTATGCCCCTGGGTATCACCCCCATGGAATCCATAAACCTGCCGCTCGCTCCCTACTATCTGGAAATCCGTCTTCCCGGCTACTCCACAGTGCGCCGCAGCGGTCTTTCACCCAAGGACCTGGTGCTCAACCTGCACCTGCAGCCCAATCACTCCGTAAACTTTGGCAGTGAATGGATCAACAGCCTGGGGCTCAAGCTGCTCCCCATTCAGCCCAACCTGCTGGTCTGCGCCACTGAAGTACGCCACGCCGACTACCTCCGCTATTGCAGTGAAAACAAGCTGCCCCATCCGGCGGACTCCGGTTCCAGCCAGAACGAGCACCACCCGGCGGTCAATGTCTCAAGACCCGAGGCAGAAGCCTTTGCGGACTGGCTTACCCGGCAGGAGCGCCTGAGCGGCATCATCGAAGAAACAGATACCTACCGTCTCCCCACAGATGAGGAGTGGAGCATCATGGTCGGCTGCAAAGACAACTCGGGCCAGACCCCCTACGAGCGCCAGCGCGTCCGTGCCACCGCCGGAGCCGAATATCCCTGGGGCCGCAAATGGCCACCTGCCCGCAACACCGGCAACTTCGCAGACAGCAGCGCCATACCAGGCATACGCGCCGACCATGTCATTCCCAATTACCACGATACCTTTGCCAAAACCGCGCCTGTGGGCTCATTTGCCCCCAATGCGCTGGGGCTGCATGACCTGGCCGGCAATGTGCAGGAATGGGTGAGCGGCGAATACGGCGGCCCGGAAAACTTCCACTTCCGCAGCTACGGGGTCACCCGCGGTGGCGATTACACTTCATTCCGCCCCGGGCAGCTCAGCTCCCACCGCCGCACCCCGCACCCCGCAGATGCCCAGCGCCCCACCATCGGGTTCCGCCTGGTACTGGAGCGCCGGCTGGAGCCGTGATCAGCGCACCACAGAGCCGGGCTCAGTCCAGGTACCGGGGGGCAGCACACGCCCGGGAAGAATCACGCATTTGCAGCCAATACGGGCATGTTCCCCCACCAGGCAGCCCAGCTTATTCCGCCCGGTGCTCAGCAGCTGCCCCTGCCAGGGCATACGGATTTCGCCGGCATCGTGTCTGAAATTGCTGAAAATGCAACCACCGCCCACATTGACATCATCCCGGATAATGGAATCGCCTATATAGCTGAGGTGAGAAACAAACACCTTATCTCCCAGCAGACTGCTCTTTATTTCCACCGCATTGCCGATAACGCAATGATTGCCGATACGGGTCTCACCGCGCAAATAAGCATTCGGGCCGATTCTGCATCCCCGGCCTATGGATACATGCCCCTCTATCACAGTCCCCGGCAGCACTACGGAGCCCTCACCAAGCTCCAGCACACCGAGCACATGAGCCCCCGGGCATACCTCGCCCCGTATATCCGGCTGCAGGTGCTGCAGGGCCGCGCAGCCCTGCTCCAGCTCTTTCCAAGGCTCCATCATATATTGTTGTTGCAGCAAAGCCCCCAGGCACTCACGCCAGGCCGGTGAAAATGCGCCTGAGGTAGGGTTTCAGAATCAGGAAAAGCTCCTTCTCCTGCTCCTCAGTGAGCACCACATCATGCATCACCACCCGGTTGCCGAGCACCGTGCCGGCCAGGCACTGAGCATTCTTGGCATATATATAAAAGCGGTTCCGGGCAAGCGGCGCACCTTCATCATCCGTCTGGTATACCAATTCGGGAATATCCCGGCTGGTACCGGATTTCAGAATGCTGCGCACCTTCTCACAATCTGCCTCGCTCATGGGCCATATGGCTGAGCCATCCGCATCCAGCCAGGCTGGTTGAAACGGAGTGACCGCCAGACTGGGAGAAGCCAGCATCTCCTGCACCGCCTCTGCATTGACAGATCCGGTCGGCGTCACACAGCCACCCAGCAGCAAGCAGAGTGCAAGCAATGCAGCTAAATTTCCGGCATTTATCTTCATCGGCTCTTCTCCTATCTTCTCAGCAGTTATCAGGACTCTGCGCGCGCAATATCGCACGCCATCTGCACAGTGGCTGCCGCCAGCAGCGCCACCACCTCATCAAATCCTTCCTGTCCGCCGTAGTAGGGATCCGGCACTTCATGCAGCGGGCAATCATCCGCAAACCAGGCGCTCATGGGCACCACCTTGGCCATCTCATCCGGCGTAGTCGCCATGGAAATCACATCCTCATAATTCGAATTATCCTGCGGCACAATCAGATCAAACGCAGCAAAATCCTTCCGGCTGAACTGGCGTCCGCGGTGGCCGTTATAGGCATAGCCGGCGCGCTCCAGCGCTGCCAGCATGCGGGAATCAGGCTTTTCGCCCACGTGATATGCAGCCGTCCCGCAGGAATCTGCCTCCACGTGGTCGTCCAGCCCGGCCGCTTTCACCGCAGCTCCGAACGTAATCTCAGCCGCCACAGAGCGGCAGATATTGCCCAGGCACACAAAAAGCACACGGAAAGTCTGCGGAGCAGTTTCCGGTTGACCATTCTCGCCGATTCTGGTATGTACATCCATGTCACTGAGCATCCTACCACATCATGTTGAACATTGCACGCCTGAATTCTGCCCCCGAGATATTTTACTCCCTGCAGGGAGAAGGCCCCCGCTGCGGCACACCGGCCGTCTTTCTCCGGCTGGCGGGGTGTAATCTTGCATGCAAGTGGTGCGATACCAAACACTCATGGGCAAACGGCATCCCTTGCACGGCTGAAAACACCGCTGCTCTCATTGCCACCTATCACGCACCGGCTCTTGTCATAACAGGAGGAGAACCCCTCCTCCAGCAGCCGGCACTGGAAAAACTTCTGGCGCTTCTGCCGGCAGACATATTTGTAGAGGTGGAAACCAATGGCACCATCGTACCTGAACAGGCACTCACCGACCGGGTCAACCAGTGGAACATATCCCCGAAATTACCGCATGCCGGCAACCCCGGCGCATCCCCCCTCGCACCCCATGTGCTGCAATTTTTTTCATCGCTCCCGCACGCATGGTTCAAGTTCGTAGTACAGGGCGAAGCCGACTGGAACGCCATCTCCGCGCTGAATCTGCCTCAGGAGCGCATCATCCTCATGCCCTGTGCCACCACCCGCGCAGCCCTGGAAACCGCGCGCCCCGCCGTGGTAGATATGTGCCTGCGCCACCGCGTAAGACTCGGCGACCGCCTCCACCTCACTCTCTGGGATGATAAAAAGGGAGTCTGAGCCCCCACCGACCATCCAAACAATTAGCTCTAACCTCTTGAACTGCAGCATACCGTCATGCTACACAGGAAAGAGCTATGAAAAAAGCACTCGTTTACCTGAGCATACTGTGCCCCAGTGCGCTGGCGGCCCCCTATTACCTGACCACCCCGGCCGGCGGCGGACTCACCCCCTATGACTGGCAGCCCACTCAGAGCCTCGAAGCGCTCTATGCACTGGGCACCGGCGATACCCCCGATACCGCAGGATTCCGCTACGGGCTGGAACTCTACAACAACAGAGCAGACCCCATACGCCACGAATTCACCCTCAACGCCGCCCCGCAATGGGGAAATGACCACACAACCCACCAACACCAGCGCACCAGCCAGCACCTGTTCCACCTACCCGCCACGCTGGGCTACACCATCAATATAGCCCTCAGCGAACCCGTTTTCCTGATGCTGGGCGGCAAAGCCGGCTGGGCCTGGGGCAGATACAAGGAAAAATCCTCATCCCACCACGAATCCGATACCTACAACGGCTTCACCTTCTCCGCCGGCGCCGGTATCAAAATCCAGTGCAGTGAACGTCTCTATGCCCACATAGGCTACGAGTTCGGACGCACCTACACCAACACCTGGCGGGATTCCATCTGGGGGCAGCATATCATTACTGCCGGCCTGGGATGGCAGTTTTAATACACCAGCTTCCGGAACCAGGATGTTGAATGTGAAAAATGCTGCGCTCTCTACCCGCTATTACATTCAACATCCTCATTCCGGCATTCAGCATACCGTATAATCCCGCTTGCCAAAAATAGCAGAGCCCACGCGCACAATCGTGGCCCCCTCCTCCACAGCCACGGCGTAATCATGGCTCATCCCCATGGAAAGCTCCGGCAAAGGCAGCGGGCCGCGGGCGCGAAGTTTTTCCGCCAGCTCACGCAACGCGCGGAACGCAGGGCGTGCGCCCTCCGGCTCCTCCGTGGGAGCGGGAATGCACATCAGGCCTCTGATTTCCAGATGCGGCAGCTCCACCAGCTGCGGCCAAAGCTCCTGCACTTCCTGTGGCGTAAAGCCATGTTTGCTTTCCTCGCCATCCACATTCACCTCCAGCAGAATGCGAGCCACACAGCCCAGCTCACCCGCAATACGCGAAACCGCTTCGGACAACCGCAGAGAATCCACCGCCTGGAGCAAGCCGAACCCCTGCTCCAAAGCCTTGCGCACCTTGTTACGCTGCAACGGACCAATAAGGTGCCACTCGCAGTCCGCCGGCATCTCAGGAATCTTGGACATCGCCTCCTGCAAGCGATTTTCGCCGAAAAGCCGCTGACCGTCAGCATAGGCCTGCATGATATCCTCTACCGGAAAAGTCTTGCTCACCGCCAGCAGCTTCACACTGCCCGGCTCGCGCCCGGCTCGCCGCTCGGCCTCTGCTATATTAGCCTTAATCTCCTGCAACTGGTCCTGTATGTACATGGCTGCATCATAGCATGCGGATGATTACATTGCAAGTTTCCGCACCCAGAAAAACCAAACGGCACCAAAAAAACGAGCGCACACCAGCATCTGGCATGCGCTCGTCTCCATATGGTATTCAGATATTATCAGAACGTGTAGCTGGCACCCACATTCACGCGGTGTTCCTTAGAGTCCTCCATGGTGTTGAAACCATAGTTGGCACTGGCGCTCCAGCGTTCGCCGATGCGGTAGGTAGCCCCGGCCTCAATGCCCACGCCCTGGCGTCCGGGATTCTCACCCATACCGCTCAGACCATTCATGCGAACCACCGGGTTGCTGCGCACCATATCGTTCATATAGCGGAGTTCTCCGGTGAACACCAGCTTCTCACAGCCAGGACGACTGCTTCCACCCTTGCCATCGGCCACTGCAGGTGTACCCCAGGCCACATAGCGGGCACCCACGCCGATTTCCCCGCGCAGGTTCTGAATAGAGCCGGTCTTCACGCCTTCCACCGTATCGGATTCGTTGGTGTAGTACTCAAGTCCACCGAACACGCTGATGCAGAGACGTTCCTTCACCTGCTTATTCCAGCTCAGGCGGGTATTGAACTGCAAGCTCTGCTGTTCCCAGTCCAGAGAATTGCGTTCGGATTCCGTCTGACCATAGCTGGCGACCCAGTCCAGGCTCAGGCAGCTGGTGGGGCTGAGCTTCTTGATGAGGTGCTCGCCATAGGCTGCAATGTAGGTGCCGGTGGAATCAGAGGCAGCTATACCGTCCGGCTTGATGTCTGCTTCCGTGTAGCCCAGAGCCAGACCAAGCTTACTGCGGGAACCCACCTTCATATCTGCACCAACGGCAACACCTTTCAGGTTGATATCGCCTCCGTTGATATCGTGGTTGCCACCCAGCACAGCGGCCCAGGCAGTGCCACGGCCATTGGCGATGCAGCCGGTGTTGCTGCGCTGGCCGCGCACGGCGTTCACTACAGCACGGCTTGCGGTGACCATGCCCCAATTGCTGAGGGTATAGGCATCTGCAAGTTCCTGTTTGAACATCGAGACAATGACCAGAGAGGTTTCGCCCTTTTGCAACTCGACTTCCAGTGTACCGAAGGTGAACTTCACGCCTTCCTCGACCTCAATCGGGGTTTCAGAGGAAATCAACTCGTCTCCGACCTCGAATTCACCGCTGGTGATAATGCTGGTCCCCTTCTTGATGGTGACTTTACCGGCCACATTCACTTTACCTTCGCCATTCAGTTTTACGGTGGAGCCGGAGCCCAGAGTCAGACTGCCTGTCACATCCAGATTCTGGTCACCGTTCACAGTGAGAGTACCGTTGTCGGTGATAGTTACAGCACTGGTAATCTTACTTTCCTTGTTGGCCTCGGAGTAGACCGTCACCTGCTTGGCCGTAAGGGTTGCGCCGGAGATGCTGCCACCGCTGGACACTGTCACGCTTCCGGCTGTCACGGCCACATCATTGATAGCGCCGTTATCCGTCACGGTCACAGTATTGGCGGTCAGGTCTGCACCTGTCAAGGTGGCACCGTTGGAAACCTCCACGGTATCGGCCTTTGTCGCATCGCGCAGGGTCAGCTCACCGCTGTCCACCACCAGATTACCGGTGTAGGACGAAGCTCCGGCCAGAGTGCAGCCGTAAACGGTAATCCGGTTGCTGATGTTCATGCCCTGCAGATCGAGAATAGCGTGATTCTTCATGATGACCTCGCCCGTACCCAGAGCATTCTCCCTGGTGACGACAAGCTCTGCACCATCAATCGTGGTGTTGCCGGTGTAGCTGTTGTTGCCGGAGAGAGTAGTCTTGCCAGTTACAGCCACAGAGGATTTGCCGGAGATATCTGCGCTGATTTCACCACCTTCAGATGTGATGGCCGTGTCGGCTATGCTGCCGCTTACCTTGGCATTTTGCACCGTCAGCTCACCGCCGGTGGTGGCTACCTCCATATCCGCATCAGCAGTCAGAGCACCATCACTCATCTCCACCTTGGTAGTCTGGTCTGCAGAGACTGCCTGAATCTCACTTACGGACACAGAGTGCTCGGCAGCGGCTACGTAGTATGTGCTGTAGTTGGTGCCGGCATCTGCTGTGGCAATACCGGTAACGGCATCCAGCTCATATTCCTTTGTGCCGATGGAGACGCTGAGATTTTCGCCCAGGGTGATAGAGGATTCCTCGCCGCAGTTCTCCACGACGACTACACTGCTGCCGGCATCACGTTGGAAGCCGTTATCTCCTTCGTTACCGGTGATATCCACGCGAGTGGCATCAATAGCGGTTACTTCCAGGGCGGAGGCATCATAGCTGCCGTCCAGTGTCAGCGTGCCGCTGTTCAGAATGGCGGAGCTCAGGGTGGCTGTTATCCCCTCTGCTGTGGTAATGGTGCTGGTTTCTACCGCATTAACGGTGCCTGCACCAAGAGCGGTGGCAGAACCCAGCGTCAGTGCAGTGTTGTTCACCTGCATGCCAGCAGTAGAGGTATTTTCTCCGCTGATGGTGGTTTCTGCGTTTACCGCGATATAGGATTCCCCGGAAACTGTGGCTGTGATTTGGCCACCCTCGGAGATAACCGTTGTGTCGGCAATGCTGCCGCTTACAGTTGCCCCTGCCACCGTGAGTTCACCGCCAGTGGTGGCTACCTCCATATCCGCATCAGCAGTCAGAGCACCATCACTCATCTCCACCTTGGTAGTCTGGTCTGCAGAGACTGCCTGAATCTCACTTACGGCCACTTTGTGGTCAGCATCGGCTACGGTGTAAGTGCTGTAGTCAATTTCCATTCCATTTGTAGCAATGCCCGTCTGGGTATCAAGCTGATGCTCAATATCCGAGTGACTGATGCTGAAATCTTCGCCCAACAGCACTCTGGCAGTTTCGTCAGTGTTGGTAATCACATGGACAGTACTGCCAGCCGCGCGGAAGAAACCATTGCTGCCAGCTTCTCCGGTTGTGTCTACACGGGTTTCCTCATACACCATCAATTCCATCTGGCTGGCATCATAGTTACCATTGAGCGTCAGCAAACCGCTGTTTTCAATTGTGTTAGCAAGGTTGGCCGTCACGCCTTCGGCTGTGGAAATGGTGTTCGTGCCGCTGGCTTTTATTGTACTGGAACCCAGGGCCGTGGCAGTTCCCAGAGTAATCTCGGCATTCTCTATGCTGGTGCTGCCGGAGTAGCTGTTGTTACCGGTAATTGTGGTGCTCTGTCCACTGATGACCAGTGAGACTTTGTCGCCTCCGGGGGTGTCGCTGATAGTCTGAGACAGCTCATCACCCTCCGGAGCTGTAATTTCTGTCTTATATATCAGGGTTCCGGTTAAGTACACATCCCCACCTATAGCAGACCAATCAAGATTGCTGACTTCCCAGTACATCGAGTCCAGCCCGCTATACAGGATTTCACCAGCAGCGGAAGACTCCTCGGCTCCACCGGATACAACAAGAACCTGCATCTCTGTTTCCGTTGCGGTGATACTGTCGAGATAGCTATTGGTGAATACAATCTCAACCTTTGCACCATCTTCCATGATGAATAACCCTGCGTTAAGAGTGATAGGAGCGGTTTGAGAACCGTCTAGCTCAAACTTCATGCTACTACCAGAATACATGGTCATGGAAGTAGCATTAATGGTGCCGCCTAAGTTCAATATGCCCTTTTTACGCAGTTCGAAATGATTGGCGCCAAGCATGCCGGCAGATGTAAGTTCAGCACCTTCGGAGACATAGAAAAGATTATCTGCAATCATGCAGGATTCATCATCAACATTAATGGTCGCCTCATGCGTGCCCACACGCCCTTCATCCAACCCCAGGTGTATATCGCTGGCATGTACTTCAGCGCCGTTGACTACATCCATCTTTGTTGTAGTCTTGCCCGCAGTATAGGAACTGCCAACTCCTAGACCAAGGATATGTGATACGGTGAGCCGGGATGGTGTGCCTTTTTCCACGCCATTCGCGGAATCTTCGGTAGCCTTGCCGTCAATTGAGATATTAATTTTTGCATCTCTGACATCACTATAGGAGGAAATAAGGCTGCCGGTAATGTTTATTTCGCCTCCAGATACAATTGACAGATTAGCAGTACAACCGTGCTGGCGTCCCAGAATATTACAACCTTCCCAACCATTATAAGTCAGTTCCGGCTTATTCTGAGCATCAGTCAGTCGGGTTCCAAGGTTAATCAATGCACCATTTTTAACGGTTACATCAGCATGAGCAAGGAACATGGCTGTGCCTATTTCCATGGTAGTACGTTCGGCACAGCTTGAATTATTGTCATCGCCGTCGATAATAATAGTTGCCTTGCCATATTGACGAGTTAACTCACTGTTATCAGCCGCAGTGTAGGTCACGGTTTCATAGTCTCCATCAAGGTAGCGTTCCGCTCCATCGTACGTGGCGAAGACGGTTTGAGACGTGCTCCAATCGGCATCCCTGAAATACCCGGCAGTCAATGATTTATCCAAATACAGGGAACCGCCAGAAGTCAGTTCGAGCTTTCCACCACCGTCAGGACCGCCAATGTTGAGATACCCACCATAATAAGTATGCTCTTCAGTAAATGATGCTCCATTTGAAATGAGCATGGATGCATTTTTACCACCCACCTGAAGCATGGCACCGTTATCAGGTTCATGATAAACGAATTTAATACCATCCGTCATGATGAACTGTCCTTCGCGAACGTAAATTGGCATGTAGGCATCATAGGTCTCTCCAACCAGCTCATCGGCAAAACGAAGTGGGGCATTATCCGTTGTCTCGATTACAACAGGGCGTACATACTCATGGATGTCGTATCCTGGATATGTCGTTGCTTTTTCAAAAACGACATCAGCATCGCCGGTTACAGTGTTGCACCCTACAACATACAAAGCGGAAGCCGGTAATGTGTAAAACGCTGACAGGGCAGCCATGACAGCTACAAATAATTTTTTCGGTAAATGAAGTTTCATATATTGATACAATTAAAATGATAACACAAGAGAGCGCAGACGACACGTCTCTCAATCCATAATTGTATATCGCATTTTGTATACGATGTACAGCACAAAACCTGTTACTCACTTAATTTGTATTGTTTGAGCCTATTTACAATCTCAAAGCAACATGGTGTCAGGCTTCGTGTGTATTTTTCGTTACAATTGATTATAAACAGTTAACTGCAATACATGTGTACATCGCACACAAAATACGACAGCGTGTACCAAATCAGGTACACGCTGTCGAAAGGTTCTGGTAAAACCCGGTTTACTCAGCAGAGGGAGCCTCGGCAGGCTGCTCAGGAGCAGGCGTTTCAGCCTTTTCCTCAGTTTTTTCAGACTGCTCCGGGCGCTCACTGGCGGCGCTCACCATGAGCTCGCGGCCCATGAAGGGCTGCCCATGCAGCACCTCGGCGGCACGCTGAGCATCCTCCAGCATCTGCATTTCTACAAAGGCATAGCCCTTGCTCTTATAAGTGCGCGGATTGTAGATAATTTCCACACTACGCACATTACCGAAGCCCTTGAACAGGTCCTCCAGCTCTGCCTCAGTGGCCTCGTAGGAGAGATTACCCACATAGAGGCGGCCATTGCGGGTCGGAGCCACGGAAGACGGGCGGCGGCGCTTCTCCTGGCGAGCAGCGGGGTTACCCCCCTGGTTGCTGCGCCCCTTGGCCACGCGCACGTTTTCCTTCGGTTTGCGCTTATCATTCTTGCGGTTGTCCTTGCCCTTCTTGTCATCCTTCTTCTTGCCAAAGCCAAAGAATCCAAGAATACGCTGCAACAGACTGGGCTTGGGAGCGGGAGTCTCCTGAGCGCGCGGCATACGGCGGCGATAAGGGCGACCCTTATTATTACGGCGGCGGCGGGCTCCCTGTCCCTGCCGGCCCTGTGTATAATGTTCAGCCATATAGGTTATTGAATCGAATTACATTGCGGATGCGAGCCCGGCTCTGCCTGTACATACCCGGCGGCCTGGGCAAGATGAGCATCACTCCATGGATACAGTGTATCCACTTTCATGTTACTGACACACAAAAGGCTTAGCAAGCCAAAATTGCGCCAGCACCCATAGAAATTGCGGTTTTCGGGCGAAACTGCACCTTTTGTACAATTGCCGCCATATTACCCACGGACAATAAAAACACCATGCAACCCGGCAATGCTGTTGCTGAATTGCATGGTGCTTTTTACAAACAGGCAATCTTACTTTTTATCAGGCTCCATTTTCCAGCCACCGCCAAGAGCGGTACAGAGACGGGCCAGCGAGAGGCGGATGTTCTGGCGGGTGGAGATGATATTCAGCTCCGAGGAAAGCCAGGCGCGCTCCGCTGCGGCCACGCTGAGGAAATCGGCCATACCTTCGTGGTGCAGGCGCAGAGAAAGCTCTGCGGATTCCTTGTTGGCGGCGCAGGAAGCCTCATACTGCGGCAGCTGGTTGGTAAGTCTCGCATATTCGATGAGGCAGTTCTCCACCTCAGCAAAAGCAGCAAGTACCGTTTTGCGGTAACTCTGTATACCGGAAAGCTGGTTCAGCTCTGCCTGGTTCACAGATTCATTGAGAGCCACGCGGTTCAGGAGGGTCTGGCTGGCGGAAGCACCGAGATTCCACGAGGTGCTCTGCCAGAAACCGGCAAAATCGGTACCAGCGCCACCGGAGGTGCTGCCGGTGAGGGAAAGCCGGGGGAAGAGGTTGGCCACACTCACTCCGATCCGGGCAGTGGCGGCGTGCAGGTCGTACTCCGCTCTGATGATATCCGGGCGGCGGCGCAGCAGCTCACTAGGAAGTCCGGTAGGCACGCCGGGTATCAGGTTATACACCGCGGGCGAGGGCATCTGCAGTGCCACGTTATCCACGGTAGTTCCCAGCAGGGTGGCCAGTGTGGTTTCGCAGCTGCGGATATTGGCCTCCAGGGCTGGAATCTGGGCGCGGGTGGAAGCGATTGTAGCGCGGGATTCAGAGAGCGCCAGGGTACTCTCCATACCGGTAGCATGGCGTTCCTGAGTCACTTTATAGGTTCTTTCCTGGTATTCCAGCTGCTCCCTGGCAATACGCAGACTTTCCTTGGCAGAAATCCACTGGAAATAGGAAGACGCAATGCTGGAAGCCAGCGCAGTGCGGGTGGCGGCAGCGGCGGCCTCGGTAGAGCCCAGGGCAGCGGCTGCGGCCTCTACCTCGCGGCGAGTCCCCCCCCAGATATCCGGAGTCCAGGAGGCGGAAAGCGCCCCGCTCCACCGGCCATGTGAGGTGGAGGTGGTATAATCACCGGCATTCGTACCGCCGAAGCTGATACCCAGGCTGGGGAAAAGGTTGCTCTTTGTGGCGCGCAGTGCAGATTCTGCCTTGGCTATGGCCAGGGCGGCACTCACCATATCCGGATTAGCGGCAAAGCCACCTTCAATCAGGCGGGTGAGCTGGGGATCGCGGAAGCTGTGCCACCACTCATCCAGGGTCTGCTCACTGGTGCCGGGCGGCAGGGCATTCACCCAGGTAGGCGGCAGCTCAGGCCCCTTGATTCCGGTGTAATCAGGTCCCATGAGGCAGGAGCTGAGCAGAAATGCAGAAAATGTAAGCGGAAGAAATTGTTTCATATCGGGTGAAAAGGTAATAGAAGATTATTCGTGACGCAGAGCATCAATGGGATCCAGGCGGGAACCCTTCCAGGCCGGGTACCAGCCGAACACGATACCGATGACCGCAGCTACCGTGACAGAAAGCACCATGGCAGGCACCGATACGGAAACCGGCCAACCCATCTGCAGGCTCACCACATATGAGGCTATACGCCCCACGGCAATACCGATGAAGCCACCGATGGTGCAGAGCAGCACGGCTTCCAGCAGGAACTGCCACATGATATCGCGCGGGCGGGCACCCACGGCCATGCGCAGACCGATTTCGCGGGTACGCTCGGTTACGGATACCATCATGATGTTCATGATACCCACGCCGCCCACAACCAGCGAAATCATGGCCACGGAAATGAGCAGACTGCTGATGGTGGAGGTGGTGTCCGTCATCATCTTGACGAACTGGGAACGATCACGCAGGGTGAAGTCATCCAGCACGCCGGGTTCCAGCTCATGCTGGCGGCGCAGCACGGGGGTCATGGCATCCATGGCAGAGCTGGGGTCCTTGCCATCCGCCACCTGCACGGCTATGGAGTCCACCGTGCGCGTGCGCAGCGGGTGCGGAGCATTCGTATAGGGCTGCAAATCGCAACCGGGATAGAAATTCACGCCGGAGGTCGCAAAGGTGCTGGTGGAAGAAACCGTCAGGCCGCTGTTGGCCGCACCACCCTTCATGATGGTGGCCGTGCCGCTGGAGCCCATCAGGCGCGTGCGGATACTGGTCCAGGGCAGAATGATGCAGTCGTCCTGGTCATTGCCCATACCGTCGGCCCCCTTGGTATCCAGCACACCGATGACGGTGAACACCACGTCCTTAATGCGGATATCCTGGCCGATGGGTTCAGTATCGGCATAAAGCTCCTTGGCAATGGTGTTGCCGATAAGGCACACGCGGGTGGCTTCCTCCACC
The DNA here is from genome assembly GCA_045614585.1 of Akkermansia sp. GTDB lineage: Bacteria > Verrucomicrobiota > Verrucomicrobiia > Verrucomicrobiales > Akkermansiaceae > Akkermansia. The sequence goes on from JAZLDD010000068.1 coordinate 62,417, forward strand.
TGCTTGGCAGTAAAGGAACGGCCACGGGCCACTTTCCAGCCTTCGATGGTGAGGTAATGTTCATTACCACCCATGATGGAGCGCGGGCTCCAATTCTGGTTGCCTACGATGACCTGCCCACTGGCGCGCACCACGGGGGAAGCAGCCTTCACAAACTCCGGGCAGTCTTTCATGAGCGCAGTGGCATCGGTCGCATAGAGCGAAGCTCGTCCGCCCATGCCGGAGCTCACACCGGCGGTGCTTACAGAGGCACCGGAAACCGTCACCACATTCGTGCCCATGGAGGAGAATTTATCGGCCACCTGCTTCTTGGAACCTTCGCCAATCTCCATAATGGCCACCACAGCGGCAATACCAATCACAATGCCCAGCACTGTGAGTGCTGCGCGCATCGGGTTGCGCACCAGTGCCTTGAGGCATGTTAAAAATAAGGTGTTGAACTTCATTTCTGGAGTGTGGCTGAGAGTTCATCCGATACGCCGTCGAGGATGAGGCCGTCGCACATATTGATGGCACGGTCCGTGAAGGCAGCGGTCTTGGGATCGTGGGTCACGATGATGACGGTGATGCCCTGCGTGCGGTTCAGCTCGCGGAACATGTTCATCACTTCCACGGAAGTGGTGGAATCCAGGTTACCCGTCGGTTCGTCTGCCAGCAGAATACCGGGATTATTGATGAGCGAGCGGGCAATGGCCACGCGCTGCTGCTGACCGCCGGAAAGCTGAGCCGGGGTGTGGTGCATGCGCTCGGTAAGCCCCACCAGCTCGATGAGCTCCAGCGCACGCTTACGGATTTCAGCCGTACTCTTGGCGGGGTGGTAATAGTATGCCGGCATCATCACATTCTCCAGAGCGGAGGTACGGGCCAGCAGGTTGAAGTTCTGGAACACGAAACCAATGCGCTTGTTGCGCAGCAGAGCGCGCTCGTTGGCACTCAGGCCGGCCACGTTGTGGCCGTCAATCCAGAACTCGCCGCCGCTCGGGTGGTCCAGGCACCCCAGAATATTCATGAGGGTGGACTTACCGGAACCGGAGGCACCCGTGAGGGAGACGAACTCGCCGTCCTCAATGCGCAGGGAAATCCCCTTGAGCACCGGCAGGTCAATCTCACCCAGGTGGTACACCTTGGTTATGTTCTTCAGCTCAATCATGGGTATGAGTTGAGATTGAAAACTTACATAGGACGACCGGGACGGTCACCCCCTTTGGGTGCCTGGCCGGGCTTTGCTTCCACACCGCCGGTGCCACGCTGGCGGCGCTTCGGGCCATTCATGCCGAACAGGCCTGCCTGGCCATTGGGGGCACCGGCCTTCATGTCACCGCGAATCACGCTGACACCGGTCACCAGTTCATCACCGGGTTTGAGTTCCTCGCCCTCGGGCAGGGTCACGATGGTGCGGGTACCATCGGAATCACCCTTGATAACGCGAACCGGAGCCACGGTCTTGTCGTCCACCTTGCGCCACACCATAGTGGGGCGCTCAGGACGCTCGCCGTCCTCAGCCTCATCACGGGTCGGTCTCGGACCGCGCTGGAAAGCACCCTCAGCAATCTGGTCGGGGCTGGGGCGGAAATCGAAAGCGGCATCCGGCACCAGCAGGGCATCCTTCACTTCCTTCACGATGAAGTTGGCATTGGCGCTCATGTAGGGCAGCAGCTTGCGGTCGGGGTTCTCGATATCCACTTCCACAATGTAGGTCACAACGTTGGAGCTCATGGTGGCATTCGGGCGAATCTTGTTCACCGTGCCGGTGAAATTCTCATTCGGCAGGGCATCCACCGTGTAGCGGACCTCCTGACCAGGCTTCACCTTGGCGATATCGGCCTCGTTCACGCTGGCCCAGATCTGCATCTTGCTGAGGTCGCGAGCCACCAGGAACAGAGTCGTGGCATTCATGCTGCTCACCACCGTCTGACCCACGTTCACCTGGCGTACCACAATCGTGCCGTCCACCGGAGTGGAAATGCGGGTGTAGTCACGGTTGCGCATCTCGCTTTCCAGCTGAGCCTCAGCGCTCTGTAGCTGAGCCAGAGCACTAGCCTGCTGGGCTTCTGCGGTCTGCAACTGAGCCGTGGCGCTCTCCAGATTAGCGGCGGCAATCTCCGCAGCATTCACATACTGGTCATACTGCATCTGGGAAAGAGCATCGCCCACCCCCAGGTTCTTGGCACGGGAAAGGTCGCGGTCGGCCTTGCTCTTGTTAGCCGTGGCCTGGGAAATGGAAGCCTTGGCCTGGGCCACGGAGGCCTCAGAAGAAAGAATCTGAGCCTGCGCCTGGGCCACCTGAGCCTCTGCACGCTTGATATTCAGCTCCACGATGGTGTCGTCAATGCGGGCGAGCAGCTGACCGGCCTTCACCTCGCTGCCATAGTCCACAGGACGGCCATCCACATCCACGCCGAACTCCTTGATTTCACCTGTCACCTGGGCGCCTACATCCACCAGTTCCTGAGGTTCCAGCGTACCAGTGGCCTGCACCTTGCTCACAAAATCCTCCTGCACCACAGATACAGTGTTGAACTGAGTCTGAGCTGCTGCGGAATCACCGGAAAAATACCAGTACCCAGCACCACCGGCACAGATAAGGGCTGCACCACCCCATTTAAAAATAGCTTTCACGATTATTTTATATACGTATTAAGGTTAAATTGTCAAGCTTCCAACTGAAATCTCTTCTCTTATTCCATACGAAAAAACGTGTGCAGATTCTACACCTGCACACATTTTTTATCCAGATAGATGTTAAAGAAAACTCAATTGCGAGAGCGGCCGTCATCCCACCCGGTCTGCGAGTGGCGCTTCTCGGCCTCGCGCTGGCGGGTTTCCTCCTCTGCCTCGCGGACAGCGTCGTTTTCTTCCGGCGTGACGGGCTCGGCCGTATCTTCCTCCGGCGCCATACCCTCGGGCACAGCAGCCTTGCGGGCGGGGCCGGCTAATTCCTCCTCCATGCTGGGTCGGATACTTTCAAAGAAACTCTTCACCACCATGGCCGCCATATGGCCACCGGAAATACGCTGGTGCGGCTTACCTTCATACAAGGCAACATACGCATATCGCGGATTATCCGCCGGCATGAAACCAGCAAACCAGGCAAGGCGGCAATCCAGCGAGGGCGGGCCCCATTGAGCCGTACCGGTCTTACCGGCATTCGAGGTATAGCTCAAGGCAGCGCGGCGGCCGGTGCCGCCATTCACCACAGCTTTCATTCCCTTACGCACTACAGCCAGGGCGCTGCTCATATCCTGCAGATTGCTCTGGGCTGCCGGCGTAAATTGATAAACCACGTTGCCATCCTTATCCAGCACCTGGCGAATCAGCTGAAGCTTGGGCAGATACGAACCATTTGCTATGCCGGAAACAGCATGTGCCACCTGCAAAGGAGTGGCCAGCAACGCCCCCTGACCAATAGCCATATTGGCGGCATCACCTGCCATGAATCCGCGGCCATAGTTGCGGTGCATCCAATCCTCCGTAGGCACATTGCCGGCTTTATCCGGCAGTGGTAACCCGGTAGTGGAGCCATAGCCGAAACGGCGGGCTACCTCACACAAGCGCGCAGCACCAATGCGAGGCTCACGGGTCGCTGCAATCTGATACATGAACGGGTTATTGGAAAGTACCAGCGCCGTCACGCAGTTGATGGAACCCGAAAACTTATTGTGATTCTTGAATTCATGACCGCCGATACGCACACTGTAGGGGCAATTCACATAGGTATTCTCCGCAATCACATTGTGGCGCAGACCGGCGGCAACCGTTATCGTCTTGAACGTAGATGCCGGAGGATACACACCAGCAAATGCGCGTGAAACCAGCGGGGTATCCGGGTCCTGGCGCAGGGCATCATAATCCTTCTGCGAAATGGCAGGAATAAACGTGTTCGGGTCAAAGTTCGGCGCAGAGGCCAGCACCACCACCTCGCCGGTGTGCACATCCAGCATCACAAAAGCACCGCGCCCCAGGGTATTATCGCGCAGCGACTGCTCTGCCGCCTTCTGCCACTCCAGATTCAGCGTGGTCACAATCGTACCACCTGGTCTGGGTTTACTCTGCAGCTCATCCAGAATCTTATTACCGCTTTCATCAAACATAAGGCGCCAGATGCCGGGGCGCCCGGTAAGCTGTTTGTTGAATTTCATCTCCAGACCAGCGCGGCCTTCCTGACGTTCGAATATGGGGTCGTTGTGATTGATGGGTCCCGTGGGTAATTTGGCCTTTACACCGGTATAACCCAGAATGTGGCACGCGGAGGTCTGGTGCGGATAATTGCGTATGTACATCGGTATAAGATGGCCGTACTCAATACCTGACACCTTGAGCCTGATGGGTTCCAGGTCGCGGGCGCGCACAGTCGGACCCACAGGAAGCGCCAGCCAGCGACGCTGTTTATAGTGATCCAGCAGCTGGGCATCCGTCTTTTCATACACTTTCAAGCCGGCAGCTTCGTATGCAGCTATCACCTTGCGCGCAATACCAAGCACATTCGCATCGCTCTCATCTTTCAATTGACCAAAATTAACGGCTGGCTGGTACGCCACCTCCGAGCAAGCCATCACGAGCCCGTTGCGGTCAGATATGATGCCTCGTGGTCCGGGTACCGTAAGAGACATAGTCCGCGCATTCTTCCGGTTCGTGGCATATGCCACGCGGGAGGGGTCATGCACCGATGGGTCAGTAACTGATGTGGTGGGTTTGAGCGAATCCAGCACGGTTTCATCCTGCGTTGCGGTACCGGTCTCAGCATGCACCGGCGAATCCGGATCCACGGTCTGCTCATAGCTCTCTGCCGTGCCTACACCTTCCTGCATAGAAGGAGCTTTGTCCTCACCGCCCAGTTTCACCGTCTCCACAATCTCCTCTGCCGCTTCGTCATCCGGCATATCGGCCACAAAGGGCACAGCCCCCTCCTGCCCGAAAGCATAGGGACTGCCTAATATCGTAGCCAGAACAACTAATCCGGTGTAGAGCTTACTCCTGAGCATCGCAACCGCATTCTACCCTATTTTACACGTAATAGTCAATCGTCAATTGTCAATCGTCAATCAAAAAGCCCCATCGCCACTAGGGCAACGGGGCTTTCTGTTCTGCTTCGTTTGCTTAAAACTTAAGCCTCGGGAGCAACGTTGACGCGGCGGCCTTCGCGATCGAAGAACACGCGGCCGTCAACCAGGGAGAAAATCGTGTAATCGCGGCCCATGCCCACGCCCTTGCCGGGATGGAACTTGGTGCCACGCTGACGGACGATGATGTTGCCGGCAATCACAGTCTGACCACCAAACTTCTTCACGCCGAGACGCTTGCTGCGGGAATCGCGACCGTTACGTACGGAACCTTGACCTTTCTTATGTGCCATGACTAGTTAGTTATCTATGGGATAGGGGGTTAATAATCAGGCGTTGATAGCGGTAATCTGCACCTTGGTAAGAGCGGCGCGGAAACCCTTCTTCTTGTGGAAACCCTTGCGGCGCTTGAACTTGAAAGCGATGCCCTTGGCGCCACGAGCCTCCGGATCCAGCACCTTGGCCGTCACCGTTGCACCTGCCACCGTGGGAGCACCCACCTTAGTCTCACCCTCGTTCTCCACCAGGAGCACCTGGTCGAACGTGGTCTCGCCATCCTTCTCCAGACCAGCGAGGCGGTCCACGGTGAGGATATCACCGACCGTCACACGGTACTGCTTGCTGCCGGAAGTGAAAACTGCGTATGCCATAATTTTCAGAATTTTGATGTTGCACCCGCTCATGCGGGCTGGCACATTATAGGCAC
>JAZLDD010000069.1:0-9697 GCA_045614585.1 Akkermansia sp.
GAATGCGTGAATGCCATGACCAGCGCCGACACCGTGTGCGTGGCCGACTACGTGAACCTGCTCCAGGTGCTGAATCCCTACGCTCCCCACATCACCGAGGAGCTCTACAGCATCCTGCGCCAGCAGTTCACCACCCTGCCCGCCTGCCAGCTCTGCGAGCAGCCCTGGCCTACCTTCAACCCCGAATACCTGGTGGAAAACACCAGGGAAATCGTGGTGCAGGTGAACGGCAAGCTGCGCGATAAGATGACCGTGGCCGCCGATGCTCCCAAGGAGGAGCTGGAGGCCACCGCCCTCACCCTGCCCCGCGTGCTCGAGTTCACCACCGGCAAGACCGTCCGCAAAGTCATCGTGGTGCCCGGTCGCCTCGTGAATATCGTGGCCAACTAAGCACAAATCCGTTTATATTCAGCGCCCCTGCCGGTTCACCCCACCGGCAGGGGATTTTTTTTCGTGGGAATTGGCAGAATAAAGAGCCAGACTGAACCATTAAAAGCAAGCCCCCCTGCGCTGCTGTTGCAACGCAGGGGGCAGATTGATTGTATAAGGGATTTTACGCCTGCTCCGTTTCCTCGGCAGAATCGGTCTCAGGCTCCTCGGCCATTTCTTCAGCCACGGAAGCAGCAGGGCGGTGGCGGGCAGCCTCGATGAGGAAAAGCTCTGCCACGCGGAAGGCGCGGCGGGAGGCCTCGGCCGCAGTGCGATCGTCCATGAGAGCCAGACCTTCCTCGGTCACTTCGCCAAGGAAAATCTTCCAGGCACGGCGCACGAGTTCCTGCGGGTCAACCTGAGGGGTAGTCTGCGGCTGCTGGGGCTGCTGACCGTTCTCGCGATTGCGGTTGCGGTTGCGGCGGCGCTTGCGGCGGCTGTTGGAACCGCCCTCATTGCCACCAACAGTCTCCGGAGCCGCGAACCCGGGAGCGGGAGGCAGCTGAGGAGCTGTATCGGGATTTTCGATATCGGAGGCGCGGTCATTCTGAGTCTCAGACATCTTCTCAACCGGAGCCTCAGCAGCAGGCTGAGGAGTGCGATTCTGCTGCTTGTTCTTCTTCTGGTGCTCACGGCGGTCCTTGCGGTGCGGCTGCGTTTCCTGAGATCCGGATTTCTCTGCGGCAGGAGCTGGAGCCTCGGCGGGCTGAGCTACAACCGTTGGTGCAGCCGGAGCGGGAGCAGTCTCAACCGGCGCGGGAGTATCTGCTGCGGGTTTCGTATTCTTCTTGCGCGGAACGCGCGGTTTTCTGGCAGGCGCGGAAGCTGCAGCATCAGCAGAGGCGGCAGGGGCGCCGGCTTCTCCACTGGTCTGGGTGGCAGCAGCCTTCTTGCGCGGGGCGCGCGTTTTCTTAGCAGGGGCTGCGGGCTTCACCTCAGCTTCGGGCTGGATGTTTTCTTCTGGAGCCATAGTTATGGTATGGGGTTTTCTGTTTGAATCGGCGCGTTCGGATTCACAATGAATGACCATTCTGCTTTGTGCTTTCTGCCATCATTGCTTTTCCAGGTAACGTGCACGGAGATGTTCGGCATGTAGATGCGGCAGGGCAGCACCCACTGTATGGTTCGTGTAGCCTCGTCCACCTTGGCGGGCACACGACCGAATCCGCTCACTTTCATCTGAACGGATGTTATATCCAACCCGGCAACGCCATTCAAATATGCCGTGATGGATTCAAAATCTGGAGCAACGGTATCCTGAGGCTTCGGATATACAGGAAATGGCGGTGGTGGCGTATCCACCGATAATGTTCCCGGACCAGCGCCGGGCGTGACGCTGGTTCCCAGCTGCGAAGCCCGGAAATCAACCGCGCGGCGGAAGACGGAGGAATCATTACCGAAAATCATGTAGCGGTGGATGAGAAGCGGATTTTCCGTGACCGTAACCTTACCAGGCAGAACCGTAAAGGCGGCCACATAACCATAGCCGGGCATCCGCTCAATCATGCCCGGCGTATTATAGCCACCGGGATAGCAATATGTGTTGACAGGCCCGAACATATTGCTGAGCTTTTTCTGCGATTCGCCCAATTCGGCATCCACCAGGGCGGCGTAGGCCTCCGGGCCTTCTTTTTCCACCTTTTTCCAGCTGCTGGGATACAGGTGACTGACTGAGTGACTGCCGACGGTAGCACCATGGGCCTGCATTTCCTTCACTTGCCCGGGCGTCAGGCTATCCCCTCTGCCGGTAAGATATTTTGTGTACAGAAACAAAGTGAACGGGTACCCGTATTCCTTCAAAATAGGAAACGCCTCTGTATACACACTTTTCCAGCCGTCATCCAGCGTAATGAGAGCGCAGCGGGCCGGCAGGGTCCGATTTCCGAGCCGCCATTCCAGGAATTCCTGCATGCTGATAACGGTAATTTCTGCGCGGCGGAGATATTCCATCTGCTCCCGGAATTCGCTGGTCCGCATCAGCATCTGGCTTACAGGGGCTTTCTTGCTGAAATTATGGTATCCAAGCACGATGACGCGAGTCTGGTCACGGGGCACAGGCAGCACGGCAGGCTGCTCCACCTCCTCGGCATATTCCTCTTCCCCGGCTACCGGCTCCGGCGCCACCAGAATCTCTGCGCTACGGTCCAGCACATCCAGCGTTAGCGGGTCCAGATCCATCGGACTGGGGGCAAATTCCTGAGCACAGACCACCATACTCATGGTCAGTAACAGTACCCGGAATAGCGCTTTCATGTACAGAAGACTAGCAGGAACAGGCCCCTGAATCAAGCCTTTATTATGTCCTCGCGCGCGCACGTTACGCGTCAGCAGGGCAGTAATGCTCATTTTTAGCTATGCAGACCGCTGCAACTATGGTAAAATCATGGGCAGATGAGCACCCACCCCATAATCTGCCGCCCTACCAGGGACACCTTCATCCGATTCAGTATTGTTCTGCTGGCATTTTTCGGTTTCGGTCTGTATTTCTTTTACGATGGAGCCATCGGGTACAAGAAAGCCAACGAGGTTTACTTCTCCTATCAGGCATTTGCAAGACTGGGGGCCGAAGCCAGCAAAGGAACCACCTGGAGAGCAGAAATGGAGCAACAACCGCTGATTACCCCCGAACAGGCAGGTGACAAGTACCCGCTCCCGGCAGATTGCCGGGCTACCAGATTCACCCCGCCAGAAGCGGCCGACTCTGCCAGCATGCGAAAAAGCTGGGCAGACTGCTGGGCTGCCTACTCCAAACGCATGCATTTCCCGATCAAGCCGGCAGAGCACCCGTTTGACCAGGCTGCCATCCGCGAGCAATGGCTGGCCGGCAGTGTCTGCATGCTCATCAGCGCTCTCATCATTTACCTCATCTTGCGCACCAGCAGACGAACCATGGCGATAGATGGCGACACCGTCACCGCCGCCGGGCAGCAGTTCCGGGTATCAGACATCTCACGGCTGGATCTCCGCCAGTGGGGCAAAGGATTCAAAGGCATTGCCTATGCCACGGTGTGCGGGCGCAGAATCCGGATGGACGGCATGACCTACGGCGGGTTTGACCCGGCTGCAGGGCAACCGGCCGAAATTTTCATGCAGGCACTTCTTGCCCGCTATACAGGCGAAATCCTGGAGTATGAGCAAAAAGACGCAACAGCGCCATAATCAGAGCAAGGCAAACCTGAGCTCCAGATATCTGCCCGCTATCCGCAAAGCAGGCAGAAGGCTGCTGCATGCCGCCATTTCCAGACGAATGGCAGCCACCGCTCTCATCATCGCGATAAGCGCAGAACTGGCAGTGCTGGGGGTTGGCGTAACCCGCCGCATGGAACTGGCATACGACCGCTCGCTGGAAATATCGCGCGCGCAACTGGCCGTCATCGAGGCGCGTGAACTCGCCCAGCTCGGGCTCATGAACCAGGGCTCGGCCGGCATTGCAGCTACGACGGACGCCGCACCGGCAGATGAAGATGCGCCGCCCCCCTTACGCGAGCGGGATGTCGATACCATTCTGGCACAAGAAGCAGGAATGCTGGCTGAGTCCTTGGAGGAACAGGCAGAACATGCGGAACCAGCCCCTGCCAATGCAGCAGCAGATTCTCTCAATGCCGAAGACCGGGAAGAAGTAGACAGGCTCATCCGCCTGGGGGTGGCCGCCCTGGTCGAGGGCGATATGAGGCAGTGTATCCTGAATCTGGAGGAAGGAACGCTGCTTGCCCCGGAGCACCCTGCCCTGCTCTACTATTACGGCATGGCATACGACAAGCTGCTCAACCCGAAAAAAGCGAGAGACTTCTACACCAAGGTATTTCAGATGCGCGACCGCGCCGGCAGCTATTTCGAACGCGCCGCACGGCGTCTTACATATGGGCTTGACCAGCCCTCTGCCATGCGCGGCAAACTTGCCTTCGGCCCTCACCAGATAAAACACAACTACAGCCACGACACCGGCGAACAGGTGGATATGCTTCTGCCGGTCTTACTCGCCCCCGGCGAAGAAGTGCGGCCGGACGACATCTACATCACCATTCAGTTCTTTGACCTGGTGGGAGGCCGCAACATCGAATTCTCCCGCATGGCGGCACCGAAGCTCAGCTGGCAGAAAGAAAAACCGGACTGGGCAAACTGGGAAGAAAATCTTGTTGCAACCTACTCTGTGCCACCGCTCACCCAGGAGCAGCTGAATGCGTACGGAGACCTCCGTTATTACGGTTTCACTGCCAAGCTTTACTATAAAGGTGAGCCATTGGACTGCATCAGCTCCCCATCCGCTCTCATCCTCCAGGAACAGATTCTCAACCACAAACAAAGACGCCAGCAATACACCCCCAATAACAATCTTCTTCCAGACGACGGATTGGTTCCGGAATACGAAGAAGCCATTCCCGCCAGCGATTTTCTCCCTGAACTTCCTCTCCCGCAATGAACCCCATTTTCCCTGAATTACCACATACATTAGGCGTGTATACTCTCACCCGTCTCATCGAGCTGAGAAGCAACACGGCATTATACGAGGCACAGCAGACCCATGTAGACCGATCCGTGGTACTTGAAGTGCTGGAACCAGGCGTTCCCCACACTGAAGAGGTTGCCTTCCTGGCCCAATCGCGCATGCGGGTTTCGAGCAACCATATTCCCCACGTGGCAGATGTATTCGAGTCTCTCCGCGCGGAAGGCATCTGGTTCCTCACTCAGGAACTCCCCCAGGGTCGTTCACTATCAGATATCGCGGCTGCCGGTGAAACCTTGGAAGTGTACAATATATGCAAGGTAGTGTCCGCTGCGGCGCGCATGTACAGCCAGTGCCTTGAGGCCAACATAAGTGTATTACCGCTTGCACCATCATCGATTTTCGTGGAGAACAACGGCGATGTTCATTTCCTTTCACCGCTGGTGGAAGGCGTCCCCAGCAACCGCCCGCGGCAGATGCGGGCGCTGGCAGCTGCGCTCTGGGCGGTATGCCCCCAGAAAAAAGCGCAGGGCCTCGGCCGCGCTATGACCCTGCTGCAATGGCTGAATGAAGGTCTGGAAGGCACTTATCTTCAATGGTCAGAACTGGAAGAAACGGCAGAAACAATCATCAGCCAACTCCGGATAACGCCTGAGATTGATACCACCAAGCCCTTTTTCGTCAGAATAAAGGAGCGCATACTTAAAAGCCGACTGGTTCAAACCGTGTTTCCTTTCCTGAAGCGCTGGGGTACCCATGTCGCCGCAGCCATGGGAATCATTATTCTGATGAGCAGCATGGGAACCATGTTCGGCATGGGCAACCCCGAAACCACAGGGGGCAGCGGAAATTCCGGAATACTCTGCTGCCAGGAAGGCAAAAATGAGCTCGTCATGCGCTATCCTGTCACAGTGCAGGAATATGCCGATTTCATGATTGCTTTCGAAGAGATGGACGATGACGAGCGCGACCAGCTTACCGAGGGGATTCCCGTCCCATGCAAAAATCTGGAGCCTCAGAACTGGGAGGCCCAGTGGAAACGTGGCGATATCGAAGCCGCAGTCACGGGTGTCACATACTGGCAGGCTCTTCTTTACGCACGGAGCAAAGGCGGCGATCTTCCCACGGTGAACCAGATTCAGACCGTACTCGCCATCGGCGCAGGGCACTCAGAGCTGGAATGGAGCAGAACGGTGAAGGAGTCCCCCATACCTGGCATCTATAGCGGGACCTGCTATCTGCTTGTCAATGACAAGGGAGTTCCCCTGCCGGCAAATGACCGGGCATGGAGCGACAGCCGCTGCGGATTCCGCATCACATTACCAGAAAACAACGATTAACCATATATGAAGAATATCCGATACTTCCTGTTCATGCTCCTGTGCCTGCTGATGAGCAGCCAGGCCTTTGCCCAGGTAGAGCTGCGGCTCCAGCCGGTGAGAAAAGATTTCATCGTAGGGGAAGAAGTCGCGCTTCGCCTGACCATCATTAATCAAACCGATGCAGCGATTGAACTCAAGAACACACCCGGAAGACCCTGGCTGAATTTCAGCCTGACCAAACGCGGTGAAAACGCACCGGTTTCCCCCATAGCAGCTGCGCGTTTCCCGGAGCTGAACCTCACACCGGGCTCTACACGTTCCTTCGAGTTGAACCTTAAATCCATCTTCAGGCTCGGCACAGCCGGCAACTACGCGGCGGTTGCCACCATCCGCATGCCGGACGGCCGCACCACCTACAGCTCGAACAGAGCTCTCTTCTCGCTGACTAACGGGGGCAAATTACGCGAGTTCAACATTCAGGCACGAGGCCAGCGCATCGTCATGAGTTTAAGACTCGCCGTAGTCGGTGGCAAGGAATGCCTTTTCGGCCAGGCTGTCAACAAGGATACGCAGCAGGTCATAGGGGCCTGTTTCATGGCGGAATACCTCAATTTCATGCAGCCCCGGGTTCTTCTGGACAGTGCCCAGAACCTCCACATGCTCTGCCAGTCATCCCCGGACTTCTTCACCTATTCCGTGATGAATACACACGGCAAGCGCTCTTCTGCCAAATTGTACAAACGCTCCGGGGGTGGTATTGTGGATCTCGTCAGCACCGGCAAGGGCATCATGCCTGTTGGCCTTACCCCATATGAAGCACCCAAACCCGGCAGCGAAAAAACACGAAAAGCTTCCGAACGTCCGTTCTAACCCATTATGTCTACTCCGACCATTGCTATCGTAGGCCGCCCGAATGTGGGCAAATCTGCCATTTTCAACCGAATGGTGGGCCGCCGCATTGCCATCGTGCATGACCAGCCCGGCGTGACCCGCGACCGTCTCTGCGCCCCGGTGCGCATTACCGATTTCGACGCTCTGGTAGTTGATACCGGCGGTATCGGCAGCACGCTGGATGACGGCTTTGCCGCTCAGGTGACCCAGGAGGCAGACATCGCCATGAACGCGGCAGACTACATCATGTTCGTGTGCGATTGCCGCGACCACCTCACCCCCATCGACCGCACCATAGCTGCCCACCTGCACAAGAGCAAGGTACCCGTGCTGCTGGTGCTGAACAAGGCCGACACCGAAAAGCAGGAGCTGAACCTGGGTGAATTCGCCGACCTGGGCTTTGCGGATTATGTGTTCACCTCTGCCGAGCATGGCCGAGGTTTCCCCCGGCTGGCAGATAAGCTGAACGCCATGCTCAAATCCCTGGGTGCCACACCCAAGAAGGCAGAAGCCGCCGCTGATGCTACCCCCGAGGACGAGCCTGAGAAGGAGGAAGTGACCGAGGATTCCCCCATCAAGGTGGCCATCGTGGGCCGCCCGAATGCCGGCAAATCCTCCCTGGTGAATGCCATTCTGCAGGATAAACGCACCATCGTCTCCAACGTAGCGGGTACCACTCGCGATGCCATCGATGTGCCCTACACCCGCGGCGACCAGGGTTATGTACTCATCGACACCGCCGGTATGCGCCCCCGCAGCAAGCGAGACACCTCCGTGGAGGTATTCTCTGCCATGCGCAGTGAGCGCGCCATCCGCCGCGCGGATATCTGCCTGCTGGTCATCGACATGGCTGCCGGGGTCACCCAGCAGGACCGCCGCATCGGCTCCATCATTGCCGAGGAGAAAAAGCCCTGCATCATCATCGTCAACAAGTTTGACCTCTACTGCCCGGATGCCCCCATGAGCGCCCGCAAGGAGGCCGTGAAGGAGCACATCAAGGAAAACCTCTTCTTCCTGGACTACGCACCCGTTGCCATCGTCTCCGCCAAGGATTCCTGGGGCATCGACTCCATCTTCAAGAGCATTGCCCGTGTGCAGCAGGAGGCTCTCAACATGCCCACCACGGGCGAGCTGAACCGCCTGCTCCAGCGCGCCATGGAGATGAATCCTCCCGGTCAGCACCGCGTGCTCAAGAAGCGCCTCAAGCTCTTCTACGCCACCACGGCGGTGAATGAGAAGTACACCACCATTCCCGTGCCTACCTATGTGCTGTTCGTGAATGACAAGCGCCTGCTGGCCGACAGTTACGCCCAGTACCTGCGCAACACCATACGCTCCCGCATCAAGGCGGCCGGTGTGCCCATCGTGCTCTCTCCACGCTCCCGCGTGAGAAATGATTAATATCATCAGGGGCGAGCGCTGCAATGCTCGCCCCATCTACTATCCTCTGTGAAAAAAATACTACTCTATCTGATAATCGGCTGTCCCCTGCTGGCAGATACCATCACCGGCACCTGCAAACTCGTGGTGGACGGCGATACCTTTGAACTCTCCAACGGCACCAAGGTGCAAATCTGGGGCATTGATGCACCGGAACTGCAGCAAGCGTACGGAAAGGAAGCGAAGAACTGGTTGCACAAAACCATCTGCGAAAGCAGTGTGAAGCTGAAAATCCAAGTCAAGGGTTCTGATCCCCTCGGGCGCACTATCGGCCAGGTATACATCGATGGTAGCCAGAGGCGCACCTCCAACGTCGGCACGCTGATGGTCAAGGCCGGCCTGGCATGGTTCGATGATTATAACGCCCCTGAATCCGGTCTGGCGGATGAAATGGAGAAGGCCCGCAAGGCGAAAAAAGGCCTCTGGGCGGACGAGAACCCGGTGAAGCCCTACATTTTCCGCAAGGGCGGTCTGCAGCAGCCGGAACCGGCAGCGGAATCGGCGGGCGACGAGGTCATCTGCCACTATGTGCAGGATGGCGATACCTTCAAACTGCCGGACAACAAGACACGCGTGCGCCTGTGGGGTATCGATGCCCCGGAAAAGGGTCAGGCCTATGCCGACGAGTCACGCGCCCGGCTGAAAGAACTCTGCGAGGGTAAAGCGGTGCGGCTGGAGATAAAGGATACCGACCAGTACGGCCGCAAGGTGGCCATTGTCTGGATAGGCAAGAAGAACATCAACCTCCAGATGGTTAAGGAAGGCATGGCCTGGCACTATGCCCACTATGCACCGGACGCCGCGGACCTGGCCGCTGCGGAAAAAGCAGCCCGCAAAGCCCGCAAGGGTCTGTGGAAGGATAAGAACCCCATCAATCCCTACGAGTTCCGCAAACAATCCCGATGAAACTGGCCATCATAGGTACCGGCAACATGGGCGGCGCCATTGCCCGCGGCCTCATTGCCTCCGGCTCATGGCAGGCAAGTGACCTCATCTGCACGGCAAAGACGGATTCCGGTCTGGAACGCATCCGGACCACCCTGCCCGGTGTGCAGGCCACGCAGGATAACAAGCTGGCCGCAGGCGGGGCAGATATCATCCTCCTGGCGGTCAAGCCCTGGTTCATCAGTGAAGTCATTGAGGAAATCCGCCCGGAGCTCGACATCAATCG
>JAZLDD010000070.1:0-19052 GCA_045614585.1 Akkermansia sp.
CCCGCTCGCCTTGCTGTCCGAGGGCGGTTCAGTGGTGCTTTTCCCCAACCACCCCGAAAACAGACCCGCCGCAGCCCCAGCTGCGGCGGTTGGAAATGAGGGCACGATTTGTGCTCGGCATCAGAAATTGCCCAGGTCGCAGGCATCGCCGAAGGAAATGCCGATTTCGCGGGCTGCTTCGATAAGCTGGCTCTTGCTGTCGACGAGGTGCAGGGTGCGCACGGCTTCTTCGATGGGCATAGAGACCATATCGGTGCGGTGCAGGGCCACCGTCTCGCCGAATTTGCCGTCTTCGATGAGGTCGATGGCTTTGGTGCCGCAGCGGACACCGAGCACTCGGTCGAACGGAATGGGAGAACCTCCGCGCTGGGTGTGTCCCAGCACGCAGTAGCGGGTCTCGATACCGGTGATGGTTTCGAGCTTCGTGGAGAGGAAGGCCGCAATGCCACCCAGTCGCACTTCACCCTTGGTTTCTTCATCGAGCGTGAGGAGCTTGCCGCCGATGGTGGCACCTTCGCTCACCACGATGATGATTTCACGCTGGCCGAGCGCCTTGGTGAGCTCTACCTTGCGGACCACATCTTCCAGGGTGAATGGAATCTCGGGAATGAGGATGACATCTGCACCGCCGGATATACCGCCGTACAGAGCAATCCAACCGGCGTGGCGGCCCATGACCTCCACCACCATCATGCGCTGGTGAGAGTATGCGGTGGTGCGCAGACGGTCCAGACATTTGCTGACCACGGAAACGGCCGTCCAGAACCCGAAGGTGTAGTCTGTGGCGCCCAGGTCGTTATCAATCGTCTTGGGCACACCCACAATGGGGAGGCCAATCTGGCGGAGTTCCTGACCGATGGTCTGGGAACCATCGCCACCCACCACGATGAGGGCAGAAAGACCGAGGCGCTCTACCGTGGCCTTGCTGCGGGTGAGCACGTCTTCCGCAATCTGCATGCGACCGCCTACACCGCTTTTCACGGTGAAGTTGCCTTTGTTCACCGTGCCGAGAATGGTGCCGCCCGTGGAGCGGATGTTGAGGCAGTTTTCCGGCGTGAGGATACGCCAGCGCTCGTTTTCAGGGGTGGAAAGCAGGCCTTCGAACCCATCGTAAAAGCCGTAGACTGTCCAACCGCGGGCGGAGGCTGCCGCCACGGCACCTTCAATCACGGCATTGAGCCCGGGGCAGTCGCCACCGGCGTTGAGAATACCTATGTTCATAAGAATTTAATTGGGAAGTATGATGAATTTTGTTCTATCCTGATAATCGTTAGTGGGCAGCCAGGCATCCCATGCGTTCCAGCCATCGCGCAGGAAACGCGCCGTTTCCTGGTATCGGGAGGAAGAGGAGGGCATGCCGAGCATGACGACCAGCAGTCGCTGGGCAAAGGTGGCTTCCTTGCCGGTAGCGGGGTTGATTCGCTTGACCGAGGCGCGGCGGGCGGTGACCATGAGACAGCTGCCGGCGCTGCGTGACTGGCCTACCTTGAGACCATCCACATGACCGGAACCGCTGAGCAGTTTGTTGTTGTTGCGGATTGTCTGGCGGCGAGTACCGGCAGGGGAGTGAATGGTGACGATGCATCCGGTCTGCGCGGTGATAGCGAGCAGATCGGGGTCGTTGATGGCATACATACCCAGCAGTGCCATGTCTCGCGCGGATGATTGGGTGATGACGGCTCCATTTGTGCCTTTGAACACGGTGGAGGTCATGCCCAGCCGGCGGGCCAGGTTATTCATCTGGGCGATGAAAGCACCTTCGGGGTTGCCGCTGCTCAGTGTGCCGCCGCAGGCGTGTGCTAGGGTGGTGGCGCAGGCACTGTCATCCCACATGAGGGCTGAATACAGAGCATCGCGCACCGAGAGGGAATCACCCGCTCGCAGACGGAGCAGGTTGGTCCTCTGCCAGACCACGGCTTCTGCGGGCACCGTAATCAGGCGGTTCATGTCTACCTGATAGGCCTTGACCCAGTCCATGATCACCACGGCAGTGGCCAGGTTGGTCAGCATGCCGATGGGTCGTTTGAGGTTCGAATTGGAGGAGTACAGGATACGCCCGGAATTCACCTCCAGCGCTACGTAGCTCGGTGTGGTCTGTTCGGGGGTGACGATGTTCTGGTAGCTGCAGGAGCTGAACAACGAGGCCACCAGACCGCTCAGGGTGCAGAGATATGTGAGCGCTTTATTCATTTAGATGCAGACGTCTTGTTTTTGCAGCACTTGCGCGCGGGCTTTGCTGCTTTGCCGGATGCCTGTTTGCGGTCGCTGTGCAATTCCTCGGGACTGCGGTCGCCGAAGATGATGCCGAGGTCGCGTGCCGTGCCGATAATCTGACTATCGGGGCTTACGAATCGGTGGTGTGCCACGGCTTCTTCAATCGGTACGTTGTCGATATTGAGCCCATTAAGCACCACGGTCTTGCCGAAGTCCTTGTTCTCAATGAGCTTGACGGCTTCGACACCGAAACGCACGCCGAGAATGCGGTCGAATGCGCAGGGGGAGCCGCCGCGCTGGGTGTGACCCAGCACGCAGTAACGAGTCTCGATACCGGTGCGCTCCTGCAGAATCTGGGTGAGCTTGTTGCCGATGCCGCCGAGTCGCTCGTCGCCATTTTCCTTGTTGTGCACGGTGACCAGCTGGCCGTTGAGGCGGGAGCCTTCTGCCACCACCACGATGATTTCACGCTGGCCGGTAGCCTTCTTTGCTTTGATGCACTCAATCACTTTGTCGAGGTCATACTCGATTTCGGGAATGAGCACCACATCCGCCGAGGCTGCAATGCCGCCGTACAGCCCAATCCAGCCGGACATATCACCCATGACCTCAATGACCATCATGCGCTGGTGCGCATTGGCCGTGGTGCGTATGCGGTCGATGGATTCCGTGACCACGGAAACCGCGCTGTGGAAACCGAAGGTGTAGTCGGAATCACTGCAGAGGTCGTTGTTGATGGTCTTGGGAATGGAAATAACCGGCAGCCCTTCCTCGGAAAGGAGCTTTGCTGTGCGGGCGGAGCCGCTGCCACCGATAACGGCCAGAGCCTGGAGCCCCAGAGCGCTGATGGTCTTTTTGGCCTTGGCCATGACCTCACGGTCCACCTGGCGGCGGCCTACCTTGTTGATTACCACCTTGAAATTACCCGTGCTGGTGGTGCCGAGCATGGTACCGCCGTGCGCGCGGATTTTGTGCACTTTGTTGGGGGTAAGGGTTTCATACCGCCGGCCACCGGCCACCGGCAGAAGCCCTTCGAACCCATCGTGGAAACCGATAACTCGCCATCCGCGGCGATAGGCTGCGGAAACGTAGCCTTCAATCACCGCATTGATGCCGGGGCAGTCGCCGCCGGAGTTGAGAATGCCGATAATCATATGTCTGGAATGTGTGTTGATTTAAGATTGGGTCAGCGGGGCTGGAATGGCCCCGAAATAGTGAGCGCAGCACCACAGTGCACGCGGATGGTGGAAGAATGATTTCCACATGGAGCCCTTGAGCCCGTTGGTGGTGGTGCCGTCCTGGTTGCAGTAGCCGAACCACTCACCGTGCACCTTATCCTGCAGGTGCTCAAATGCCCAGTCGTGAATCCGCTGGTGCCATTCTGCGTATTTTTCATCGCCGGTCATGGTATAGGCGAGAGCTGTGCCGATCAGGGCTTCATCGTGCGGCCACCAGAACTTCATGTTGTGCCAGTATTCCTGCACCGGTTTGTTGTATACATCGGTGTAGTACAGCAGACCACCGTACTTCTGGTCCCAGCCGCGAGCAAGCGCCCAGTCTATCATCTTGCAGCCGATTTCGATGAGCTTCTTATCGCCGCCGCGGTAGCGGGCTTCCTCCAGCACGAACCAGCCGCCTTCTATATCGTGACCGGGGTTCAGCACACGCTCGTCGAAGTGGTCGATGACGGAGCCATCCGGCGCTACGTTCTCGAGCACGGCCTGAATATCTTCATGCAGGAAGAGGCGCTGCAGGTCATCGATGCAGCGGTCAATCCAGGCGGTGTAGATGCCGCCTTCATCGCCCAGGTAGCGGCGCATTTCCTGAGCGGTGACCAGCATAATCATGCGGCATCCCAGGTTTTCGCCGGGGCGCTTGCCGGTGCCTTTGGGCGTCATTTTGCCGGGGGTGAAGAAGATATCTGCGTAGACGCCGAACCAGTTGCGGGCGCGCTCGGCGCTGCGGGGGTCGCCCGTGGCGCCGTAGTGAGCCGCCCAGGCGATGGCAGCAAAGCATTCGCTGTACGCATAGCGGCGCATGCGGATGGGGGTGCCGTCAGCCGTTACATGGAAGTAGAGACGGTTGAGCTCGTGGTCAGCGCATTTTTCTTCCAGGAATTTGAGCGCGCTTTCGGCGCATTCCAGCCAGAGCGGGTTCTTTTCGATGCTGTTGTAGCAGGTCAGGAGCATCCAGGCCATGCGGCCCTGCGCCCATACGTTCTTATCGGTGTCTACCAGTTCACCATCAGCTGCATAGCAGTGGTAGAGCCCCCCGTTCACTGTGTCCAGCGAACGGGGGAACCAGAACGGAACCACCTCATTGAGCAGCTTATCTTTGTAGAACTCTCCAAGGGTTTTGGTATCCATAATCCGGACTGGTTTGTGCTTTACTTGTAAATAGCCCAGTCGTAGAAACCAATGGCTTTGAGCTCGCTCTTGAGGGCATCGAGAGTAGCTTTATCCTGCTTGCCCATGGGCAGACGAGCCGGTCCGAAGTCCACGCCGGTCCATTCGCTCATGAGGTACTTGCAGCAGCCCATATAGCCCTTACCTGCGATAATGTTGATCATGGTCACAGAGAGCTGCTGCAGGCGGCGGGCTTCTGCCAGGTCGCCGGCATCAACTGCCTTCATGATGTCATCATACAGCTTGGGAGCATAGTTGAAGGAGGAACCTACGCCGCCCTTGGCACCAGTGGCGTATGCGCCGAGGAACCATTCGTCCACACCCCAGGGGATATCGTACTTGCCGCCATCGTAGTTCAGGGCGTCCATGTACAGAGCCAGGTCGGGATTGGTGAATTTCACGCCCACGAAGTTCGGAATCTTCTTGGCGCAGGCCTCAATGACCTTGCAGGGGTTGAAACCTACGTGGGTGAGTACGGGGATATCGTAGAAATAGAAAGGCAGCTCCGGTGCGCCGGAGGCCACTACTGCCATGCTGTCCACCAGCAGATCGATGCTGCCGGGCTTGAAATAGCAGGGGGAGTTGCTGGCTGTGCCGGTGGCGCCGCATTCTGCTGCATAGGCGGCCAGCTCGCGACCATCATAGATGCAGTTGCCGCCGGTGTGAACGATGACGTCGATGCCGTACTTCTTGCCGGCTTCACCCCAGGCAGCCATGTTTTCCTTGCGTTCGGTGAGCTGCATGTGAGCGGATTCGCCGGTAGAACCGGTGATGAAAACGGACTTGATACCCTGGCTGGCCAGGAATTTAGCCTGCGGGTCTACTGCATTGGGGTTGCAGGAGCCATCGGCATTCATGGGGGTATGAGTAGCGGCGCAAAGACCGTGGATTTTGAATGAAGTGTTCATGATAGATGAGTCGTACTGGGTGAGTAATGGTCCGGGGAACGAGAGTTGCCCTGTGATAGTTTTAACGCAAAATGAGAGCTGTTTCAAGAATAAACTGAGTTGAAAGGTGCGCGGCAGCCTACTTTTCGGGTGTTATTCTGCGGAATCGCATTTTTAGTTCATTTTCCGGGCGGTTTCTGGCTTTGTTTTTCTGCTGAATGAAATCGCGCGCTTCAGGCGGGAGTTTATCCATGATGTAAAAATCGACCTCGGCCAGGTCATCGGTTTCGAATGTGACCCCGATGAGCCATTTTTCATTATTTCTGGAAATTTCGATCGTGTAGGGCTCATCATCGGTCTGCACCCATTCGTAGCGGAATGTGGCTTTGTAGTTGCTGCCCTGCCAGCGGGCGGTGCTGTCGGTTACTTCTACGCAGCCGAGTTTATTGAATTCCTGCCAGTCTCCCTGAACCATTTTTCTCGGGTCTTTGAACCACCCCGGAATAAAAAGTGCCAGACTGGCTGCGAAGGAAATCAGAAACAGGATGAAAATAAGGCGTGTGCGGGTCATTTCGTCTGTTATTCTATCAGTTTCTGCCCGTTTTGCAATGCTTCTGTGCCCGGGTGCATCTTTTTCTGCATGAAAGAACTCGTCTTGTTGCGGCATGGTGAATCACAGTGGAATGCGGAAAACCGCTTTACCGGGTGGGCAGATGTGCCGCTTTCTGTGCGCGGGCGGAGAGAGGCCGAGCTGGCAGGCCGGAGGCTCAGAGAAAGCGGGTTTGTATGTGGTGCTGCATGCTCCTCAGTGCTCATGCGTGCGATTCACACGCTCAATATTGTGCTGGCCGCGCTGGATTGTGCCTGGGTGCCGCTGCGCAAGGACTGGCGTCTGAATGAAAAACATTACGGCGCATTGCAGGGGCGGAATAAGCAGGAAGTGGAGCAGGAGGTGGGCGAGGTGCTGGTGCAGCGCTGGCGGCGCGCATACGATTGCCCGCCGCCGCCACTGCCACCCGGCGATGAGCGTTTTCCCGGGAATGACCCGCGTTATGCCGATGTGCCGCGGCAGTTCCTTCCCTTGACCGAATCGCTGCAGGATACGCACCTGCGGGTCCGCGCCTGCTGGGAGGAGGAGCTGAGACCCCGGCTGTATGCTGCCGGTTCATTGCTGGTGGTGGCTCATGGTAACAGCCTGCGGGCCTTGCTCATGCACCTTCGGGGCATTTCTCCGGTCGGGGTGGAGCAGCTGGAGATACCGACCTGCCACCCGGTGCGCCTGGTGTATGATGATGATATGAATTTATTGAGCTGAGGGGGCCGTTTTGCAGCGGCAACGCGGGACCGGGTATCCGGTCCTGGTTGACGGTGTGCATTTTGCGTGCCATGCTGCGGAGCATGGCAATACGAATGAAAGAATGGGGCATGCAGGCGTATCCCCGGCAGGTGGCCCGTCTGCAGCTGAATGCGCTCAATGACTGGGGGCGCACCGGTCGCGCGCTCGGTCAGGGGGTGCAGGCATTCGGCGCTGGTCTTGCGGAGCTGGCACCGGTTATGGCGCAGGTGGCGCAGATGGGGCAGCGGGCAGATGCCGCCGGCATGCTGGAGGAAATCGGTCGCGAGACTACGGAGGAATTGCTGGAGCTGCCGGTGCGGGATTGGGATTACAGCTGGCAGCAGGCATATACGCCGCGTGTGCAGCAGATGCTGAATCAGTTTCACGGTGAGGAACGTGAGCAGGCCCGGCGACTGAGCGAGCTCTATGGCTCGCGCTTTTCCATGGATGGACGCCGCCAGCTTGAGTTGAGGCGAATCGAAAAGGCGCGCGCGCAATGGCGGAAACAGGTGGATTCCGCAGCTCAGCGCGGAGATGCCGATGCTGCATGCAGCTGGGTGGAGCAGGGCCGGAATATTTTTGTGCCAGAAGCCGAATTGGAGCAGGAACTGACGCACGCGCGGAGCATCGGCACCCGGAATCAGTGGTTGAATCAGCTCCGCCAGGAACCGTATGAGGCTTTGCTTGCCTGGCAGAATCATGACTCTGCCAGACCAGCCGGCGAAGCCGAACGGCAGGAACTGCAGGCTGCGGTCGATAAAACCCGCGCGGAGCTCTTCAGCGGCCTGGCTGAGCAGCTGCGAACCGCTGTGGAGCAGGGCCTTGATCCGGATATGCAGGAGCTGGAGCGCGCCGCGGCTGCCGGGGTGCTGCCGCCCGGGCTGCAGGAGCTGTCCCGCCGCCCCCACCAGGAGCTCACCACCTCCGCTGCGTGTGACTGGCTGCGCCGCATCGATGAACGAGATGCCGGCACCGATGAGCAACTGACGGTGGAGATTGCCTTATCCCCCATATCGGCTGAGCAGCGGCGCATATTGCTCCACCGGCTTCAGGAAACGGCTGCTCTGCCTCCGCAGCAGCGCAGTGGGGTGAGCCGCACTCTCTGGAATCTTTACCATGAGGGGGCGTTCGGGGCTCCCGGTGATGAGCAGGCCATGCAGAGCCTTGGCCGCTTGCAGGAGGAAGCTTTGCTCCGCATGGGAACCCGGCCGGAAAAGGAGACCGAGCAGTGGCTGGAGTCGCTCCGCCAGGAGTCGGATACCTGGGTCTGCTTTGATAATCAATGATTTTTTTTGTGTGTTATGAATATTGAAACTGCTGAAATTGAACAGAAGGAACCGCTGCCTCTGGAATCCCTTGCTCCTCTGCCGGCGGTGAATACCGGCCGCGAGTTGGAAAAAGGCCGGTACTGGTCGCGTCTGCTGACCGGTAATCTCGCCGCTGTGCCGCATGAGGTGCGGCAGAAGGCCGGCGCTGCGGATGAAAGCAAACCTGCGCAGGAGCGCGATTACCGCCTGGCTGCCAGCATCAACCGCTCCTGGGTGGTGGACCATAAGGATATGAGCCGCGAGCAGGTGAAGGCTGAGTGGCCGGCGCTGAGGCGGAATCTGACTCAGGAATTAGGGGTGCCGGATAGTGAGCCGGAACTGTATGCAGCCTTGTCGCTGCAGCATAGTGAGCAGCCGCTCCGCCATCAGATCCGCCAGGTTTTTGAAAAGAGTTATGCTGCCGGAATCAAAGGTGCGCCGGCCGCTCCGCCCGATTCTGAAACGAGCGGGGAGCGCAGCGCCCGTGAAGCGGCGCAGGAGCAGGCGGCGCTGGACCGCGAGCAGTATATGCCGCTGGCCGAGGCTCTTTCGCAGGGCTGGTCGGCGCTCAGGGCTCTGGAAACCGGGCTCTCGCCGCTGCCTGCGGTGATTTCCGGAACCCCCGGTTTGTTGAAAGCCGTAGATGAACTGGCGGAAATGGAGCCGGCAGAGCGTGCCAAGGTATATGCGATTGCACGTTCGCTGGAGCCTGTCCGCGCCATGAAGGATACGGAGCAGAGTCTGGGGGAGGCCATGCTGCACAGTGTGCGCCGCGGAACGGCCGATCTGCGGCATGGCCTGGTGCAGGGGGCCGGGCACATTGCTACGGCTCTGACCCGCGCTGCAGCCGAAACGCTCGATAGCGATACCTTGCGGCGCGGAGCCACCGCCATGGATAAGCGGCTGCAATCGCTGGATGAATTACGCCGCGTGGCGCAGGGTGAGGTCTTTCCCATCGATTTGGGTGAGGAGAGTTCCTTCATGGAAGAACTGGCTGTGGATGCAGCCGGTGCGGTTCCGGGGGCAGCGCTCGCGTTTATGGGCGGTGCCGGGTTTGGGGCGCTGAGCCTGGCCGGTACCGGCGCAGCGGTGGCCGAGGCGCGCCGGCGCAGCCCGAAGGGAAAACAGGAGCTGCAGACGGCCGCCGGTATCATCGGCGGTGCTGTTCAGGCCGCTATCTACATGGGAATGAGCCGCCTGGGCGCGCAGATGCTCAATCGCAGCATCAACGAATTCGTGAAAGCCGGGCACGCCGGCATAAAGGGGTATTCGCTTGCGGCGCTTAAAACGCTCGGTTCGCTCACGGCGGAGAATGCCAGGCTCCTGCTCGCTGGTAAGGCTGCGCACGCCGCCGAGCTGGCCACTCAGGAACTCGCCGCGCGGGTGGATAAGGTGGCATCTAATATTGACTGGGAGGCTTTTGGTGACAATATAGTCGATATTGAGACCAACATGCGCGAGGCTGCCATGAATCTTCCTTATGTGTTGATTGCTGCCGGGCGTGCGGCTCTGCACCATTTCCGCTCACCAGACATGGTGCTGGACCACGGCGCACTGCTGGAGGAATGGGGGGTGAATGAGGCCGCCCGCCAGCATATTCTCGCTCAGCCGGATATTCACTCCCGCTCAGAAGCGCTTCGAAAGGCACTTACCGGCAGCCGCCGCTGGGGTGGAGCCGCTTCCCTGGAGGAATGCCTCCGGTCCCTCAGCCTCCTGAATACTGATTTGCACACCGTATTCCGCGATAAGAATGAGGTGCGCAGCTTCCTGAACCTGCCGGCTGATTCCGCCGCGCTGGCCCGGCAGACCCCGAAGCCCCGGGATATGTCAGACCCGGAAGTCATCAAGGATATCGCCTCTCATATGACCCGCCGCCGCGCCATTCCGCCCAATGTGCGGGCATGTGTGGAATATATGCAGCTGTGGGACGAATGGAATCAGCTGAGCCAGGCCGGGCGTTGGCGCGACCGGGAGCAGCACTCCGGGCGCATGCGTCGCTATGTGGACCAGCTGGATGATATCCGCAAAGCCTTGCCGCGCGAATACCACAGGGATGGTTACTATACCCCGTTCCGTGAGGAAGTGGTGCGCCACGTCATCAATGACCAGGTGGCTGAAATCATCCGCCTTTCGTATCAGTACGCCATGAATACGGAATCCCTGGACAGCCTGCGGCGTTCGTACAAAAGCGTGAATCATGCCCGCACCGTCACTGAGAATAACCGCCGCGATATCATCAGCCGGCTCTGCCAGGCTATAGATCGCTGTGCGCATGGTGAGAATCCCGAAGAGGTGTTCGATGGTTTTGTGGACCAGATGGCTGCAAAGTATCTGAACAAACGCAATAATGTGAGCAATTCCGCCCGCTGGATTCGTGATACCGAATTGGCAGATTTCCAGGAGATGAACAGGAAAATGAGCCGGCATGTCAAGCGCCTGAACCGGAAGAAACCGCCGCAGTTGTGGGATGCCTATCGCATAGTGCTGGGACTGCGTTCCTGCGCCCAGACTCTCTGCTCTCTGTTTCCGCATTCTGCCGATTTTCAGGAACTGCTCTCCCTGGGCTACAGCCCGGAAGACGCTGTTTCTCATCTGATTACCCGGGAGTTCAGTGAACACACTCTGCCGCAGGTTTACCCGCCGACTCATCTGAATGAAAAACAGCGCAATGCGCTCGACAGTCGCCGCCGCTTCGCTCAGAATAAGATTGCGTGTGAGCGGTATGTGAAATTGAGCGGTCATGGGCTGGAAAGCAGCCCCGATGGAGCCGGGAATGTGATGTGGCGCATGAAACGCCCCGATGGCGAATATACACCGTGGTATCCGGATGCAGAGATGGCGGTGAATTCGGTTGCGGGCAATGTGCAGTCCATGTTCCTGCCCATGGGGCAGGGCGAATTCGAGGAAAACATCAAGCGAGCATACCGCTATACCACGCGAGGCGACCGCCATTTCTTCATGCAGTTCATGTATCCCCTGCCTTTGGGCCGATACACCGGATTCGACCACATGGAGCGCGCCGCCTCCCGCGATTTGTGTTCCCTCTGGCTGGGCGATTCCACGCTCTACACCATGGGACTGGAATTTGCCGCTGATAAAGGAAAGTGGAAACGCTTCAAAGGTGGCAGATATGTGAAAGATATCAAACACACAGAAGATGGCAGTGACGGGTTCCTGGTACGCCAGCGAAATGTGGAGACTCCGCTTTCCCTGGCGCGTCTGCGATTCCTGATATACTGGCACCGCATGTTATCCTCCGGCTGGGTTACGCCGGAAGAGGTCGGTCAGTCTCTGGTGGCCTCCGGCTCTATCAGCCCGGACCGCCTTAAATCGATTCTCAAGTCACTGGAAAGCAAAAAGGTCTCGCGCAGCAGCACGAGCCGTGAGGGCCGGCGTGCCCTGATGCGTAAATACCCGGATGGAATTGTGCCCGGCGATGTGGCCGGTGTGAATTCCGAGCTGGCGCGGTATATGGCAGATCTGAATGTCATTTACATGCTGTCCCATCTGGATTCGTCAAAGTTGCCTCAATCCGTGCGCGAATGGTATTATTCCAGCGTGTTTTCAGATTACAAGGTGCCGGAGGGCGGCCCGCGTCTGCGTGGTCTCGTGCGCAAGGTGAACCGCGAAACCGCAGAGGAAGTCAAACGCCTCATTCCGCAGGTCATGCGCTTGCGCAAGCTCCGGGTATCCGGGGCAGAAATCGGGCTGGTCCGCTACATGAAGGATGCCTATCAGCCGAATGAGGCCCGGCGTTATGAGCAGGGCTGGTGCTTTGCCGTGGGGGGCGATAGCGCGTTCCGCTCTGCCGGGCAGACTTACTGGAATCTGCTGGAAGACCCCGCCCGCGCCTGGAAGCTGCTGCCGCCGGAGGAAAAGGAGTTGCTGCAGAATGAAATCAAGGATGTCTGCGCCGGGCGGGAGCCCGAGGCCGCCTTGCAGGAGCTCAGCGATGTGCTGCGCGAATTCCCCGGCCTGCGGGCGTATTCTGCTGATTCCCGGGCCGGTGGCACGCTCCGGGTGATGGAGCTCGCCCCCATTCCGCAGGTCAATATTGCCACCCCGATTTATACGGCGGCAGAAAATACGAAGATGATGCGGCCGCTGGTCATCAAGAAGGGTTTTGAGGTGAAAGAGGCTGAGGCCTTGCCGGCAGAGTGGCAGAGCGACTCGCGGGTCATGCCCGCGCTGCATCTGCTCACCGAGTTGCGCCGCAATGTTACAGCCTCGCCCTATGCCGATGACCGCGGTATATGGTGGCAGCAGGAACGCTATGGCGGAGCAGATGGTAAACGCCCCGCCGGGCTGGATGAACGCTGGGTTCCGGAACCCGGCCTGCAGACCATGATGTCGTTTTATGACCGCGTGGCAGAGCTGGGCGAGGCCTATGGGACCAAGGGCCGGTTGAATGTATGCGGCGTGCCGCTGGGGGGTATCAGAAAAGAGGACCTCGAGCCGGGAGCTTTGCAGAATATCACCATTTACCGCTACTGGCGCACCCCGGAGCAGATGGTGCGGCTCATGCCGGGCGAACCGAATGCCGCCAACCCCTACCAGCGGAAGCCGTATGTCGTTCATACCTCGGATGGCTTGCCGCTGTTTTCAAAGCGTCTGGCGCGTTACCCGCATGAAATCATGCAGACTCTGACTCCGCTGAACCTTTTCAACAGTGATCTGAATCGCATGTATGATTTTGAGGCTAATAACCGCTGGCGCAGACGCCAGATTATCCGCCACGTGAATCACCTGCTGCGTTGCCGCACGCGGACGGAGCAGGGCTGGTACCGCGCAGATGAATCTGCCCTGAATAACATGGAGCTCTTCATGCAGCTTTTCCAGGATAGCCGCTTGCCCTATTTCCTGGCAGATAAGAACCCCACCACGCTGACCCGCGGTGAGGCTCTGGCGGCCGAGCTGGGGCGCTTGATGCTGCTTGCCGAGTTCGGCAGGAATCGCGAGGAACACGTGCAGCAGCTGGTGAAATTCTGTGGTAATCTGCGCGATAGTTCAGAGGACCGCGAGCTGTTGTTCACCACGCTGAACCGGGTCGTTTCACCGGAGCCGGATTCGTACCGCCCCGAGGAACTCCCGCGCCCTGCAGAAGATGTTGAACTTGACCTGAGCCCCGAAGATGCTGAATACTATTGATTCCCCATACCGGAGTCGCCTGGCGGACCCGCTCTGGCGGCTGCACCACCTGTACTGGATAGAGAATAAGGCAGGCAGGCTGCAGCGCTTCGTGCCGAATGCCGCCCAGCTGCGTCTGCACCACAACCTGTGGCACCGCAACACCGTGCTCAAGGCGCGCCAGCTGGGCATTTCCACCTATGTGGCCATGCTCATGCTTGACCGCTGCTTGTTCACGCCGAATTTTCACGCCGGTATCATCGATAAGACCCTGCCGGATGCCGAGCAGAAACTGGAAAAAATCCGCTTTGCCTGGGAGCACCTGGACTACCTGCCGCCGAGCGCCGATGAGCAGCAGAAAGCGCTGGCTTACATCGGCTTCCTCATCAAGCAGCAGTCCGGCTGCATTAAAAAAGGCGAGCTTCACCCCGCTGCCGATGCCCGCGGGCGCCTTTCCTTTACCAATGGGAGCGATGTGCGCCTGGGCACGACTCTGCGTGGCGGTACTCTGCAGCTGCTGCATGTGAGTGAGCTGGCCCATGTCTCGGTGCATGCGCCGTGGCGCGCCCGCGAAATACGCACCGGTGCTATCAACACCGTGCCGGCAGAGGGAACCATCATCCTGGAGAGCACTCACGAAGGCGGTCGCTATGGGGTGAATTACGAAATGACGGTTCAGGCCATGGAAAATGCCGCCAAGGATGAGCTCTCTCCCCTGGATTTCCGCTTCTTCTTCATGAGCTGGTTCGATAACCCGGACTACGCACTGCCCGGCCGTGCCGGCTGGTCAGAGGCCCAGGCCGCTTATTTCGAAAAACTGGAGCGTGAGTGCGGTGTGAAGCTCAGCCATGCGCAGAAACTCTGGTATACCCGCATGGAGCGCACCATGGGCGCTGCCATGCGCCAGGAGTATCCCTCCACCCCGGATGAGGCCTTTGCCACCGGCAATGATGGCGCCATCTATGGTGCCCAGATGGCCCGCCTGCGCGAAAAAGGGCGCATCGGTGCTGCAGTCGAGTATAATCCTCAGGAACCCCTCTACACCGCCTGGGACCTGGGGCTGAGTGACCACACCGCTATCTGGCTGGTGCAGAATTACGGGGGCAATGTCTACTGGTTGAACCACTACGCCGCCAACCAGCTGCCTCTGGAGCATTTTGCCGGTAAAATCCGGGAGTGGGAGCTGAGCTACGGCCATATAGCCGCTCATTTCCTGCCGCATGATGCTGCCCACCGCGACCCTCATGGCCATTCCTACGTGGAAAGCCTGGCAAAGGAGGGTATCTGCGCCGTGCGTGTAGTTCCGCGTACCCCGGATATCTGGCGCGGTATCAATTCCCTCCGCGGTATCCTGGCGCACAGCTGGTTCCACCGCGATACCATGCAGCAGCGTATTAATCCACGCGGTGAGAAGGAGCCCTCCGGCCTCAGCTGTCTGGAGATGTACCGCACCGCACCCGCCGGGGCGAGTGGCACGTACCGCGAAACCCCGGTGCACGATGCCTGCTCCCACTCGGCTGATGCCGCCCGCATGTTTGCTGAGGCTCTCTCGCATGGCATGGTCTACCCCGTGCAGATGCGTTTGACCGCCCGCCGCGCGCGTATGTAGATTTTCCCTATGAACACGAATAAGGAACAACACAGCTGGCTGACCGGTCTCCTGACCGGTTGGGGGGTGAAGGAGAGCTGGGCCAAGCTTATCGCCGGTGCCGTTATCGGCGCTCTGGCTGCTGCCGGCCTGCTCTGAAAAATTCCCCGGAACCGGGTTTTCCGGTTCCGGGGAAAGCGGGATCCGGGATTCTGGATGTTGAATTTTTGATTTTGGATGTGTTAAGTTCGTGTGCGGCATTTGCCGCACCGGAATTTCAGAGAGAAAAACCACTGCCTGGATTCCAGGCAGCGGTTTTGTGAAAAAGTAACGCTTGTAGCAAGTATTACTTGCGGCGTCCGGCTTCGTCCTACGGACTACGCCGAGACAAGGCGGCGCTTGCCACGCCAAAGTCGCTTTAGCGACGGCGGCGGCGGGCAGCCAGACCGGCGAGAGCCAGCAGGCTCAGCGTAGCTGTGGCGGGCTCGGGGATAAGGGCAGTGTGGCTGATTGTTATACCAGAAATGGAGGAACCACCACCGCCATTGCCAGAAAGAATGATAGAATTGATGTTGAGGGAATTACCAAGGTTCAAGGTTTGAGCAGCACTGTCACCGCAGGTCATGGAAAGGATGTATCCTGCTTCACTATACTTGATGCTACCTTCTACAGACACCGTCTTGTTTCCGGATTCATAATCATACACCATGGTGTAATTATCAGCCTTGGCAGCCTTCTTACCCGCATCTACATCCTTGAAGTTGTAGAAGTTTGCAGTCGTGTCAGAGGAAGTGCCAAAACCAGCGGTGTGTCCGTTGTCGTTACCTGCTCCATCATACCAGCCAGAACCTGTTACGATGGCTTTGTCATCAGCAACAAATGTCAGGGTCGCAGCAGCATTGTTACCAACAGTAAAGGTGTATGAGAATTCCAGTTCTGCCATAGTAGCCCCTGCTGCCATGGTAAGCGGTGTCTCAAGATCATAAATAATGGACGAATATGCCCAACCGTTAGGGCCGTTGAAGGTGCCAGTGGATGTGTCCAGATAATTTGAAACCGTCGCGCTGCTACCATTGCTGAAAGCAGTCCAGCCATCTGTTGAGGAAAACAGAGCGTTGTATTCTGTCGTTTTATACTCGTCAGCAGCAGAAGCCACACCAGCGAGAGCCATAAGGGTAATAAGTGTTTTTTTTCATTATCGTTTAAGTAATATAGAGTTAAGGTTATTGTAGAGTCTGCCGCATCTCACGCGCGACGAAATGTAGCAGAGCTACGTGCGGTAGTGTACAGCATTGCGAATGCTGTAGCCCCTGAAGTATGTGTTTCCCATATATCAA
Source organism: Akkermansia sp. (assembly GCA_045614585.1). Lineage (GTDB taxonomy): Bacteria > Verrucomicrobiota > Verrucomicrobiia > Verrucomicrobiales > Akkermansiaceae > Akkermansia. The sequence continues at coordinate 16,202 of JAZLDD010000070.1, forward strand.
GAGATTGAAAGTGCCGGGGGGTACCCGCAAAGCAGCATTATTCAAATGCTCCACTTAGGCTACGGTGCTTAACCTGCCCCAGGGGCTGCTCATGGGCGGCGCGTGCCCCTCCTGGGCACCTCTTCAGCCGATAGGGATTATATAAACAAAGCATGCTGATATTGAGTTTATAAAAGAAAGTTCAAGGAGTCACGTTCCAGTCAAAAAACACCCTCAAACCTGGCGATTATCCAATAAACTCAAAAAAATATATTTTTTGTGATATTTTGCTTGCTACAGCATTCGCAATGCTGTACACTGCGGCTCGTGGTCATTCTACATCTCGTCGCGCGTGAGATGCGGAATACTTACTACATCTTAACTCTATATACTAAATACAACAATGAAAAAGACACTTATTGCCCTTATGGCTCTGGCCGGTGCTGTTAGTGCAGCTGAGAGTTTTTCAACGTCATTCTTAGCACCTGGCATGGATTCAGCGGCTACTCAGATTCTGAAAAACGACGTCAACGAGTGGTCAGATATAAGCTGGCAAAATACCAGTGCCGCTGTTGGTACCGTTCTCGTGAACAATCCTTCCATTCTCGATAGCGGCTGGCACTATTTCAATGCAGATGGCTCTGCTACTGCTGGGACTTATGTGTACGATGCCACGAATTCCTACCATACTATAAAGAAGGTGGATGGGAAAGGTGCTATTCTGACTTTCTCCTGCAAAGCAGAAGATTTGATGCTCAGTGAATATGATGCGGCATCGCAGTTAATTACTTCTCTCTCTGTTACTGTTTCGAAGAATGCCATATATGACTCTCGCTTTGGTGTCTATACTGTGGCTGAAGATGGTACATACTCGATGCTGACAGATCTTAGCGGTTCTACGCAGCTAAATGGTAACAACCAGACAGGTGTCACTGCATCCGTGGAGAATATCAATTTATCCGCAGGAGATACTATCATGGTTCTTATTCGCACAGGTTCCGATGCAGGATATTCGCAGATAACTGGGGTGAGCTTTGCTGCTACTACTGTTGTTCCCGAACCCGCCACGGCTACGCTGAGCCTGCTGGCTCTGGCCGGTCTGGCTGCCCGCCGTCGCCGTCGCTGATGCGACTTTGGCGTGGCAAGCGCCGCCTTGTCTCGGCGTAGTCCGTAGGACGCAGCCGGGCGCCGCAAGTAAGGCTTGCAGCTTGAAAATTACTAAAAAGGCCGCTACCTGGTTTTCATGTAGCGGCTTTTAGTTGTCACAGGAAATCTGCCTCCCTCGATTTGTGACCTCGTTAAATTCCTGTGCGGCAATGCCGCACACGAACTCAACACATCCAAAATCAAAAATCCAAGATTTAAAAATCCAACCTCCGCTCAGCTCGCAGCACCGGCGATGAGCTGCAGCACCTTGGCGGTGACTCGCTGGCGGAGCTGGCGGCGGTTCATGCCGGGCAGGTAAATGGTTTCGGTGTGCACCGGGCGGGCGGCACCGCGGCGGGACAGGGCAAGGCAGACCGTGCCCACGGCGGGCTCACCTTCTGCGGCGGTGGGGCCGGCGTTGCCGGAAACGGCCACGGCGATATCGGCTCCGCTCTGGCGCATGGCGGCGGTGGCCATGGCTGCCACTACGGGCTCGCTCACCACCGAGTGTTCCTCGATGAGTTCAGTGGGTACGCTGAGCAGGCGCTCCTTGGCTTCGTTGCAGTAGGTGACCCAGCCGTAGCGGAATACCTGGGAGGCACCCGGTACCTCGGTTAGGGCGGTGGCAATCATGCCGCCGGTGCAGCTTTCTGCCGTGGTCACGGTAAGGCCGGCGGCTTTCAGGTTCTCCACAGCGGCAAAGGCCAGCAAGTCAATTTCAGGATTCATGGCGGTAAATCAGGCTTCGTCGGGTACTTGCACAGCTACGGTGGCAAAGGCGGCCATGCCCTCGCGGCGGCCGATGGCGCCCAGCTTCTCGTTGGTGGTGGCTTTCACGCCCACGCGGCGGGGTGCCACGCCCAGGATGGGGGCGAGGGTTTCCTTCATCTGCTGCACAAAGGGCATGATTTTCGGAGCCTCGGCAATGAGGGCACAGTCCACATTCACCACGCGGCCACCCTGGGCCTGCAGCAGCTCGACTGCCTTCTCCACGATGCGGAGGGAGCAGATATTCTTGCAACCCTCATCGCCCGGGGGGAACCAGTAGCCGATGTCCGGCTCGCCGATAGCACCCAGAATGGCATCTGCCAGCGCGTGGCAGAGCACATCGGCATCGCTGTGGCCGGCAAGCCCCTTTGTGGGGTGCACCTGTACACCGCCCAGCCAGAGCGGACGCTCTGTTTCAGAGAAGCGGTGAATGTCGTAACCTAAACCTACGAGAGTTATCATGAAATTTTGGATTTTGAGTTTTTGATTTTAGATTTGAAAAGTTAGCGAGCCTGCGGCTCGGGCGAGTATGTGCTGGAGCGAGCCGTTTTGGTTGACGCGGTGAAGATTGCTACGAGTTGGTTGGCTTCGTCAATGAGTTGCTGCATTTTACCTCTGCTCATGATACCCGAGTTGACGAGGAGTTCAAGCCAATAGAGAGATTCATCTGCTTCTCCCTCGCATATTTTGAGCTTTGCAATGAAATCTGCGTGGGATTTACCGTGACAAGCCTCGCGATAGTTGGCTCCAATAGAAGTGGCGCTCCTCGTAAGTTGCCTGGCTATCACCGACTCTGCGTTTCCGTGAGGCATGGCCTTAATCATCTGGATGATGCGCACAGAGAATTGCAAGGTTCTCTCATACAACGCCTCTTTTGTAATTGGAGAGGACATAGTGGTGGGCTTTTTGTTTAAAAACTGAAGAATATGATGAAGATTCTATATTCAAAATCAACAAT
>JAZLDD010000071.1:0-5904 GCA_045614585.1 Akkermansia sp.
CAACGATGGCCGCATCGCCAGAATCTTCACCCCGCAACAAAAATGATGAAACGACTTCTGCTTTTCATAACCACAGCTGCTGTATGCTCAGCGGCAGATGATATCACCAATCACGGCAAGCAGGTTCTGCGGCACCCGGATGCCGCCGTTCAGGCTCAGGCGAAACGCTACAGCCAGGGGCTCTGCTCCATGGCAGATGTACTCAAGGCAGAGGAAACCTATCTCCTCAGAAACATACAAGACGCCAGCAGCCAGGACTTCGTCCGCCTTGGCCGCCAACTCCTCAGCAATTACAAGGTTCAGCTCCACCTGGCAGAAATTATTTCTGATGAGAAAGCAGCCCTCCAGATTCAGCAGAAGATGCACGAGCTCGAGGCCCGCGTACTCCAGGCTGAACAACAATGCTCCGCGTAACCATGAAAAGCCAGCTTTTCCGCCTGATTCCCGTTCTGGTCGGGCTGGTATCCTGCGCTCAGAGCAGCACGGAACCCGCCCCCTATACCACTCCGGTATCGGCCTTATCCCCGGCCCATCATGCCATGGTGAACCAGCATCCTGTAGCCTTGATTCAGCTCACCAAAGCACTGGGTAAAACAGACCATCGTGGAGAATACACCAGCATCGCCCACCTGGGTATTGTGCGCGCCACGGCCAATCATCCCCTTGCCGCCGGTACCCCGGTCATTATCGACACCTTTGACAACGGATACGAAAAGGACGGCTATATCCTCGTGGAGCTGAGCGAAAACTACTGCTCCCGTACAGCAGATGGCACACTACGCATCAACGCCACTGCTTTTAACGCATACCGGGCTGAAGGTCTGAATTATCTTCCGGATGATGCCCCTGCAGAATGGCGGCGCATGCGCGACATCGTGAACCAGAAATGACACCACGCCCCAGACCAGGAAAGGCTCCTTTCTCGCCTGATATATCTCCTTCCTGCCCGATGCCGACTTGTCTGGTCTGTTATCCTGCTGCTATGCCCCCTCGTGAGCTGCGAATTACTGTGGAGCATAACCGGGCTCTGAGTGGAAACCAGGTCTTACACCACATTACTGATTTTCGGCTGTTCTCTGTACACTCTTCTGCTCCTGTTTCTGCGCAGTCTGGGAGAATCGACTGCTGCCTGCAGGCAGCCACTGTCCCCCATACCACAGCTGGATTTTCGAACCGGGAAAAGTGATGAAGCGATAGCCATTTATTTCAGTCGGAGCGCGGGACTTCAGTCCCGCTAACATAACCGGTGAGAGACTAAAGTCCCTCCGCTCCGATAAATTCCAGTTACCCGCCACATCGCTATTTATCAACCTGTGCCCCTTTATGTCAAATCCTGCGCTTGCGCGAGGTGGCGGGTTCTGGTAGCATGCGGGTAAGATTCCCATGATAAACACTATCCTTTCCTCACTCGAGACAGCCTGGCTTATTTTCCTCGTCGTCATGTTCTTCAACGTGATGATTTTTGTGCATGAACTGGGGCATTTCCTGGCTGGCAAATGGCGCGGAGCCTACATCGACCGCTTCCAGATATGGTTCGGCAAGCCCATCTGGCAGAAGGAAATCAATGGCGTGAAATGGGGCATCGGCTGGATTCCTGCAGGTGGCTTCGTATCCCTGCCCCAGCTGGCCGACATGCAGAGCATCGAGGGCGAGGCCGATATCCCCAAGGACCTGAAACCACTCAAACCGCTGGATAAGGTCATCATTGCCGCAGCGGGGCCGCTGGCTTCGCTTCTGCTGGCGTATTTCTTCGCCGTGCTCGTATGGGTAGTAGGCAAACCCGTAGCAGAAATGCCGACCACCACTATTGGTTACATTCCGGCGGATTCTCCCGCTGCCGAGGCTGGTCTGCTGCCGGGTGACACCATCCGCACTATCGATGGACAGGCCGTAACCAAGTGGATGGGCAACATGGAAGGCGTGCGCGAACTCGTGGCCATGAGCGAACATGAGAAAATAACCTTTACCATCGACCGCAAAATGCCAGATGGCAGCACGCAGCAACTCACCATCGAAAGCGGCTACAAACTCCCCGAAACCAAGTGGTGGCAGCGCACGGCCATGCGCCAGGTGGGTATCATGCCCGAAGCTCCCGCCATCATTGGCAATATCATCCCCGGCTCTCCGGCTGAACAGGCTGGGCTGATTAAAGGACAGCGCATCGTGAAGCTGAACGGCACTCCTGTTTTTTCCCCCGTCCCCGTAGTGGAAGCAGCAGAAAAAGGGGCACTTGAGCTGACTCTGCAAAATGCCGATGGCAGCGAAGTGACCACCTGCATCACCCCTGCACTACCCACTAACTGGCAGGGCCAAGCGGGAGCCCGCCCCATCATGGGCTTCACCTGGGGAGGCATGGAAGATTCTCTGAAGACTGAACATCCCGGCGTGCAGGAGCAGATTGACCAGAGTTTCCGCTGGATGGGTGAAACCCTGGCCAAAGTGGCAGCCCCCGGCAGCAGCGTGGGCATGGAGCACCTCTCCGGCCCCGTAGGCATCGGCAATTATCTGTATCAGATGCTCAGCAACCCGGAGGGCTGGAAACTGATCCTGTGGTTTGCCGTGGTACTGAATGTGAACCTGGCCGTGCTGAACATCCTGCCCCTGCCCATTGTGGACGGCGGCCACGTGGTACTGGGCACGCTGGAAATCATCTTCCGCCGCCCGGTTGGTGGCAAACTGCTGGAATGGATACAGACCGGATTCATGTTCCTGATTCTCACTTTCTTCCTGTTCGTGACATTCAAAGATGTGGGCGACCTGGTCGGCGGGGAAGATGCACAGGCAGACAAGCTGCCATCCCCGGTATTCAGCAAGTAACATTTTCAATGCCGCCGTCCCCCCCCGGAACGGCGGTCTTTTTGTCTATCCGTAACAGTATTTTCTCCTTGACTCCGAGGATGAAAGTGGTAGTCTAAGAGTAATCGCGATGAAATCTCTTCTTTCTAGATTCAACTTCGTTCTGGTGGCTCTGATGAGTGGCGTGGCTTGTGCTTCTGAGGAAGGCGGACACCATGGTCTCTCTACAGATGCGCCGGTACTGTGGAATATTGATTTACCTTTCTGGCCGGGGCATTCCCTGCCCATCACCAACTCCATGGTCATGATGACCATAGCCGTGGTGCTGCTTACCATCATCCTGCGCCTGGCCACCCGCAAGATGGAACGCGTGCCGAGCGGTCTGCAGAACTTCGTAGAGTGGATTTTCGAGCTGCTGTACAACTTTGTGGAAGGCCTTATCGGCAAGAAGCTGGCCAGCAAATACATCTGGTACTTTGCCACTGTATTCCTGCTCATCCTGACCAGCAACTACATGGGCCTCATCCCCGGCGTGGGTGAAATCACCTACCACGGTCACCCGGTGTTCCGCGGTGCCAATGCAGACCTGAACGTCACCCTTTTCCTGGGTCTGTTCTACACCCTGCTCTGGTTCATCTGGAGCATCAAGGAACAGGGTATCGGCCACTTTGTGGGTCACATCTTCGGGCCCAAGGGTGGGCTGAAAGGTCTGCTCAAGAATCTGCTGCTGCCCGTCTTCTTCTTCGTGGGTCTCATCGAACTTCTTTCCATCGCCATCCGCCCCGTGGCTCTGGCAGCCCGTCTATTCGGCAACATCTACGCCGGTGAAGCCATTCTGGAGCAGATGAGCATCGTCAGCAGCAGCACGCTGGGCAACGCCGCCGCCATGCTTCCCTTCATGTGTCTGGAAATCCTGGTGGGCTTTGTGCAGGCCCTGGTGTTCCTGATGCTCACAGCCATCTTCCTGAAGACCCAGGTGAGCGGCGATGAAGAACACGCCCATTAAGACAATTTTCCCGCCGCGGATCATGAAGCAAAACGTGACGCTGCGGGTTTTCCCAATAAACAACAAACAATAGAAAAACAACAACAATGATGCTCCCCGCTCTTGCCACCGCCGCCATCAAGTCCGGTCTGGCTGTTCTCGGTGCCGGTCTCGGCATTGGTCTCATCGGCATGAAGGCCGCTGAATCCACCGGCCGCAATCCCGGTGCTTCCGGTCAGGTTCTGACCATCTCCATCATTCTGGCCGCCCTCGTGGAAGGTGTGGCTTTCGTGGCCATCTTCATGGGCTAATCGCCCTTGGGCATGCCGGGCCATTCAAGACAACGGCATGCCCCGCCCCCTTTCCCCCATATCTTTACATCAATCCGGTTTTAACAAAAACAACTCACAACCATGCTCACCCCGATTCTCGCCGCAGATATCCAGGACCTGATTTCCAATTTCGGTCTGCATACCGATGCGTTCATCGCCCACCTCATTGCTTTCTGCATTCTGGCAGCCATTGTGGTATGCTTCGGCATCAAGCCCATCTTCAAACAGCTTGAGGAACGCCGCCAGCGCATCCAGGAAGGCGAGGAAATGCACGCCCGCAGCCAGCAGGAACTGGCAGAGGTGAAGGAAACCGGCGAGAAAATCATCGACGAAGCCCGCGAATCCGGCAAGAAGGAAGTAGAACAGGCCCGCCAGACCGCGGCCCGCCTGCAGGCAGACCTTTCCGCCAAGGCCACAGCCGAGGCCCAGGCCGTCATCGAAAACGCCCACAAGCAGGCTGAAATGGACACCCAGCGCGAAAAGGATGCCCTGAAGGGCGAATTCACCCGTCTCGTGGCTGAGGCCACCAGCCGCGTGACCGGTAAGGTACTGACCGATGCCGACCACCGCGCCATCAACGCAGAAGCCATCAAATCCCTGTAATCAACCATGAAGATAAGCAAGGAAGTACAGGCCCAGGCCCGCCGCCTCATGCGGCTGTGCATCGGTGCTGATGGGCTGATGAATGAAGCCACGGTGCGCCAGGTGGCCGATAAGATTGCCGCGGATAAGCCGCGCAACTATCTGGCACTGCTCACCGCCTTCACCGAACTTGTGCGACTGGAACGCGCTGCGCACACCGCCACCATCACCAGCGCCGTGCCCCTCACCGCCGAGGAGCAGGCCGCCATCACCGCCAAACTGAATGCCCGCCAGTCCGGGCTGAGCTACGAATGGCAGGTGGATTCCTCCCTTATAGCAGGGCTCACCGTGAAGGTGGGCGACAACGTGACGGATGCCTCCATCCGCACCCGCATTGAACAACTTACTAAAAATCTCTAATTACACCACGGTATGAGCAACATCGTACAAGAACTCGAAGCACAGATCCGCAACATCTCCACCGCCTCCATCAGCGAGAATGTGGGTACCATCAAAGCCATTGGCGACGGCGTAGCCCACATTGAAGGCCTGAGCAACGCCATGCTCAATGAGATGATTGAATTCCCCGGTGGCGTGATGGGCCTCGCCATGAACCTGGAAGAGCATGAGGTGGGTGCCGTGCTTATCGGCAATGCCGCGACCCTGAAGGAAGGCGACACCTGCAAGACCACAGGCCGCCTGCTCCAGGTGCCGGTGGGTCCCGGTCTGCTCGGCCGCGTGGTGGACACACTGGGCAACCCGCTGGACGGCAAGGGCCCGATTCAGGCCACTACCTATTACCCCGTGGAAAAGATTGCCTCCGGTATCATTTCCCGCCAAGGCGTGAACCAGCCCGTGCAGACCGGTATTCTGCCCATTGATGCCATGATTCCGATTGGCCGCGGCCAGCGTGAGCTCATCATCGGCGACCGCTCCACCGGCAAGACCACCATTGCCACCGATACCATGATTGCCCAGGCTCAGCAGAACAAGCTGGCCGAACAGGGCAAACTGCCGGGCCACCGCCCGCTTTACAGCATCTACGTGGCCGTGGGTCAGAAGCGAGCTACCGTATCCCGCCTGGTGGCCAAGCTGGAGGAAGCCGGTGCCATGGAGTACAGCATCGTGGTGGTAGCCTCTGCCTCCGACAGTGCCGCCATGCAGTACCTGGCTCCCTACGCAGGCTGCGCCATGGGTGAGTACTTCATG
>JAZLDD010000072.1:0-82963 GCA_045614585.1 Akkermansia sp.
GGGCAGGCAAACTCCCGGAAGGAATGAGCTGTGTGCTCATCCCTTCCGGGTGAAGTAATTCAGAGCACGAACTCTCCCACGATACCGCGGGTTTTCTCGTACCAGTCGATGTAAGTTTTGTTAATCAGCGTGTAACCACCGGGGGTCGGGTAGTGGCCGCTGAAGTACCAGTCGCCGCAGGGGGCTTCAATGGCACTGTGCAGACCCTCCAGAGTCTGGTATACGCACTGGATTTCGCAGGGCGAGTCATCCGGCGTGACCATGCGGGAAATCTCGTCTGTGATTTCATCATGCGACAAAGCGCTGTAAATGCGGCGCACAGGGTTTGTGCGCTTTTCTGCCGGCTGGGTCAGCTGGTAGCGGCATTCGTTGTATACGTCGGTGATGATATTTGATAACCCTTTGCGGTGCAGAAGGTTGATAGCAGCGAGGAAGGCTACGAACTGCCCCATCTCGCACATGTCGATGCCGTAGAAATCCGGGTAACGCACCTGCGGAGCAGAGGAAACAACGACAATCTTGCGGGCTTTCGTGCGGGCCAGAAGACGCAGCAGACTCATCTTGAGTGTGGTGCCGCGTACGATGGAGTCATCGATAGCGACCAGTACTTCATCTTCACCCACAGCCCCATAGGTGAGGTCGTAGACCATGGAAGCCATCTGCTTGCGACTGCTGGCTTCGGAGATGAAAGTACGAAGTTTGATATCCTTGTGAGCAATCTTTTCAGCGCGTGGCCAGCGGCGAAGGATGAGCTCATTGATGAGTTCTTCGCTCATGGTACCGTTGCGGAAGGCTTCAATCATGTCCTGAGTCACCTTGTTGCGGCGGTAGGCGCGCAGCCCCTCCAGCAGACCGTAGTAGGATACCTCTGCTGTGTTGGGAATGAACGTGATGGCGGCCTTGGAGAAATCGTCCTTATCGAGACTGGCTACGACCTGTTCTGTGAGGTTGGCGCCCAGGGCTTTACGCTCACGGTAGATTACCGGGTCATTGCCGCGGGAGGTGTAAATGTCTTCAAAGCAGCAGGGGGTGAACTTGCCGGGGGTGGTGTATTCCTTCATGCTCACCTGACCATCGGATTTCACCAGAATCATGTTGGCCGCCGGCAGTTCCTTCACCTCAGACTCCTCTACCTCCATTACACTCATGAGCGGTGCCCGCTCGCTGGCAATTACGAGGAATTCGTCTGTCAGTATATAATAACAGTGGCGGATGCCGTGCGGATCGCGCAGGCAGAAGAAGTCTCCATTTCCGACTGCGCCCATGATGACGTAGCCGCCGTCCCAATCTTTGCATGATTTTTCAATCACATCAAAGAGATTGAGCTCGGCAGAGATAATCTGGGGAATTTCGCGACCGTCCACATTCTTATTGCGGAGCTCGCGGTATTTATCCGTGTGAGCTTCGTCCAGGTGGTATCCCACTTCCTCCAGTATGGCCTGGGTATTGGTGTCGAACACGGGGTGCTGGCCGCGAGCCATGAGCTTCTCGTGAAGTTCCTCCACATTGGTCATGGAGAAGTCACCCTGCAGCATCAGGGTGCGGGTGGGCCAGTTGGAGCGGCGCAGGAAAGGATGGCAGTTGCCTTCCTCATACTGCACTCCGCTGCTGCCGTAGAGCATGTGCCCCATGAGCACCTCGCCGCCAAAGTTGAAATGCTTCTTGAATGAGGCGGAATCCATGCCGCTGATGATTCCGTCTTCCCGCATGTGGCGCAGGTTGCGCTGCTGAGCAGTGAAGAGGTCAGTCAGGGCAGAGCCCCCCACCGCACGAGAGCGGAAGATGTAGGGCTCACCCAGCGGCATGTTCAGCTTGATGCTGCCGAAGCCGGCGCCGTCCTGGCCGCGGTTACGCTGTTTCTCCAGCAGAAGGAACAGCTTGTTGAATGCCCACTCAGGGTTCCCGTACTTCTCTTCGAAGTATGAGAGCGGTTTGAGCAGGCGGATTGCTGCGGACATGGTCGAATCTCCTTTCGGTGAGTTATTTGCGCACGCTTACCTTGATGCCCTTGCCTTCGCGCATGGTGCCGATGACCGTGCCGCCGGGGCCGGCTGTGAGAGCCTGTTCAACCTGGTCGGGGGAGACGATGGCCACCCAGCCGATGCCCATGTTGAAGGTGTGGAAACGGTCTTCTGCATCGACGAACTGGAGTACTTTCTGGGCAGGTGCGTTGTCCCAGTACGGGATTTCGAGGTCAGCACCCTTTTCGCCAAGGAAACGCTCGAGGTTTTCAGGCAGACCGCCGCCGGTGATGTGGGCGTAGGCCTTTGGGGTGATGCCGAGCTTGCGCATGTCGTACACCACATCATGGTACAGGCGGGTGGGGGCGAGCAGGTCGCGCAGTTCCTCTTTGGTCAGCAAGTCGGGGTTCTGGGCCAGCACACGGCGCACCAGGCTCCAGCCGTTGGCGTGGAAGCCATCGCTGGGATAACCGATGAGAATATCGCCCACTGCTACCTTAGAGGGGTCAATCATCTGGCTCTTTTCTACGCAGCCAATGCTGAAGCCGGCCATTTCGACAAGGTTTTCGGGGACTACGCCAGGCATTTCAGCGGTTTCGCCGCCAGCCAGGATGCAGTTGCAGCTTTCCAGGTAATCGCACATGCCGGCCACCAGACGGGTGATGCGGGGGCGCTCAATCTCAAGGTTGGAGATGCCGAGGTAATCGAGGAAAACGAGGGGGTCGCCACCGGTGGTGAGGATATCGTTCACATTCATGGCCACCAGGTCCTTACCGGCGGTTTCGAGCATATCCATGTCGAAGAGGATTTCTGTCTTGGTGCCCACGCCATCTGTTCCGGTTACGATTACCGGTTCCTTGTAGGAGGTAAGGACGTAAGCTGCTACAAAAAGACCGCATGCGTTGCAAAGCTGGCGGTGTTTCTGAGTGCGCTTCACGTGGGAGCTGATATCAGAAACAAAAGACTGCGCCTCAATAGTGTCGACGCCGGACTGCTTGTATGTGGGATTGCCGGACATAATAGCTTGTAGCATCGATTGGATGCGCGCGCATTATACATGAGAAATGGCAGATTGGCAAGCCGTTTCTGACTTGTTTTTCCAACTGATTTGCACGAGGTAAATGAAAAATGCACCGGTGCTTGCAGCAGCCGGTGCATGTGCGGAAATCTCGTGAGAAAATCAACGGTTTTTATGGCGCATATGCAATCGGTATTTCACGCGGTCAGCCTCGTGGTTGCAATCTACGAAGGAGCACAAATCCTGGATGACCGGGTTGCCTTCCAGTTCGATGGGGGGCACGCCAATGGGTAATAATACCTCCATACTCATCTCCCGGGTCTGTTCGGAATAGCGGAAGTAGAAATCGAGCTGACCTTTATCCAGGGGCAGGTTGCGGAACAGCACATTTCCGATAAGCTGGGCCTTGCGCATGCTTTCCCGGGTCAGGAAATACTTGTTGCAGTACGCTTGCCATTCCGATTTGAGCAGGAACCGGTCATAATCCGGGCTGTGGAAAATGAAATGGAAATCGCGTATACGGTTGACGAATACTCGTGTACGCTCGCGTTTCGGATGTTCGAAGATTTCCTCCGGGGTGCCTTCTTCGTAAATGGTTCCCTGGTCCATGTAGAATACGCGTGTGCTCACATCACGAGCAAAGCTCATCTCGTGGGTTACAATGGCCATGGTCATGCCCTGGCGTGCCAGTGAGCGGATAACGGAAAGCACCTCGCTGACCATGGTCGGATCCAGAGCCGATGTAGGTTCGTCAAAAAGGATGATTTCGGGCTCCATGGACAGGCAGCGGGCTATGGCTGCGCGTTGCTTCTGCCCGCCACTGAGCTCTGCCGGCATGGCCTGAGCTTTTTCTGCCATGCCGACAAGCTTGAGTAGTTCCATGGCTTTTGCTTCCGCTTCTGCACGGCTCTTTCTGAGCAGCTTGACCGGACCTACGCAGAGATTATCCAGAACGCTCAGGTGATTGAATAAATTGAAATTCTGGAACACCATGCCCATTTTCTGCCTCAGTTTGTTTACTTTGGCGTGAGGGGCCATGAGATCCTCGCCATCAATCACAATGCTGCCGGAGGATGGTTCTTCCAGCAGATTGATGCATCGCAGGAACGTGCTTTTGCCAACACCGGAGGGACCGATGATAGAGATAACTTCACCCGGGCTGATGTGTACGGTGATGTCGTTGAGCACGTTCAGCGCTCCGAAGCTTTTCTGGAGATGTGAAATCTGAATCATTCTTTTTCTGCGATTTCTGCGTTAATCTTATTGCCCAGCATATCGAGCCCCTTGGTAAATAACCAGGCAAGGGCAAAATACATCAGCGCTACCATGATGAGCGGGAAAAATGGGTCAAAGGTGCGGCCTCGGATAATGTAGGAAGCGCGGGTCAGGTCTGCTACGGCCACGTAACCTACAATGGAGGTGTTTTTGATGAGGGATATAAGTTCGCCCTTGTATACCGGCAGCACGCGGCGAATGGCCTGGGGGGCAATGAAATTAAAGAATGTGCCGGCTGGGGTGAACCCCATGGCGATGCCCGCTTCTGTCTGACCTTTATCGATGCTGTTGATGCTTGTGCGGAACATTTCACTGACGTAGCCGGCGAAGTTCATGGCAAAGGTGATGATTGCCACGGGTGTGTTGTCGAATTTGGTGAACGCGACGTAGCACATCATCATGAGTAGTACCAGTACCGGAGTGCCACGCATCACATCGATGTATACTTTTGCTATGGTGCTGCATATTCGGATACGGCTCATGCGCATGTAGCAGATGACTGCGCCCAGAAGCGTGCCCAGCAGAGCAGAGAAAAAGGATATGTAGACGGTGACTTTCAGGCCGTTCCACAGCAGCATGTAGCGGCGTTCTTCTATGATGTTGCGGTAGAAACTGCGCTCGATGCTGCCCAGAATACCCAGCTGGCTTTCCTCTTCCTTGTCGGTGATGATGGAGGGGTGGGCGTTCTTGGTCAGCACGGCCACGCGGGAGTGGCTGTCATAATAGGGCTCTGAGAAAAGAACGCTTTCCGCGCGCTCATCTGTGATGAGGATGCCCGAAGCGGCCATGTCGGCCTTACCTGTGGTGGTGGAGGCTATCAGGGAATCATACTCCATTTCTACTATTTCAACCGGGCGGTTGATGTACACCGAGAATCGCTGAATCAGCTCGGCATCGAAACCGGCAATCTTCTCATTCTTGATGAAAACGATAGGTTCGGTGCAGGGCTCCATGGCCACGCGTATGGGGGTGCCTTCTGTGGGAAGTTTGAGCTCCGGCATTTCTGCCGTGTCAAAATGTTTAATCCAGCGTTCCATAATCTGCTGGAGTTCGCCTGTGGATTTGAGCTGGCGGATAAAGGTGTTGAATTGTTCACAGAGCTCGGCATTGTGCTTGCCAAATACCACCCCCATCTGGCATGGGGGAACCGGGCTGTCCGGCAGGATGGTGACGCCTTCAGTCTTGCGGACAAGTGCATAGCAAATCACGTCGTCCATGATGGCGCCGTCGCATTTCTCCTGCTGGAGGGAGAGCATCATGTCTGCTTCTGTGTCGAAACGGTCAAGTTTGATGTCGGGATAATGCTCTTCCACATAAATATCCTGCACAGTGGAAGAGGGAACCGCCAGAATGCGTCCTCGCAAATCTTCAAAGCAGGCGATGCTTCTGCTGTTATCCTGCGGATGCTCAGGGGCGGTTTCCGCACTCCGGGATGGAACTGCGGCCAGCATGACATAAGCAACTAAAGTTGCTACAATATGAAGTGTTTTATTCATGTTGTACAACCCGGGGTGGAACCGCCCCGCGCGCGCATTCTATCATACCTCATCTATTTTGCAAGCTAAATGTTATATGATATTTCAGCTGAATTAAACCTATTGGTTTTGTATGATAAGCGTGTTAAGTGGGTGACCGGGGGCGGAAAAAAACGTTTTGGTCAGAAAAGGAAGTCACCTGGAGGCCGAAGCCCCCAGGTGCCCAACTACCCTATGAATCGGACCCTTTCGAGCCCGGGAACCTGTTTTTACGTCCGGTCCCGAAGACGTGCTCAGTATATCTGCTTTCTCGTAATACGTCAAGACAAAAGCGAGAAAAAAACTACTAAAAAAGAATGTGAGCGTTAATTTTTCACGTGCAGGCGGAGAAGTTCCTGAGCTTTACCAGCACAGAAAGCCACGCATCGTTCACAGGGGCGCCCGGAGTAATATTCTGATGTTCTGGTACTTGGCCTGGCAGATGGTTCCATCTCTTCGTTCAGGTGGAGCAGTTCTCTGCAGGTGAGTGTGCCGAACTCATGTTTGAATTCCTCCGCAAGCGTGCGGGTGAGGGAAAAGATAACTTCTTTATCCTCGGGGGCACCGGTAAGGTTTCCTTTACAGAACCCGGCTACCATGCAGAGACCGGCGAATGCCCCGCAGGTGCCGCGCATGCGGCCGAGCCCCGCACCGAATGCGGAAGAGAATAAAAGGGCCGATCTTTCGCTCATGCCCACTTGCTCTGCCACGGAGGCGAAAACAGATTGAGCGCAGTTGAACCCCTGGTGAAAATAATCGAGAGCTTTGGCTTCTGCTTGCATGCGGCAGAGCATACGTCAGCTTGCCTGTTTTGTCAATTCCGGTTTTTTTGCTCGCAATGCCGTAAATCGGGTGTTAGAATCTGGGCAGATATGATTCAGCGTACATTGGTAAAACACGCACTGACCAGCGGGGCCCCTGCGGAGCAGATTCTGGTGGAAGGATGGGTCCGTACCCGCCGCGATTCGAAGTCTTTTTCCTTTCTGGAAGTGAATGATGGTACCAGTCTGGCTTCCATTCAGGTGGTGGCAGACGCCGGCATTCCGGGGTATGAAGATATCAGCCGCATGACGACAGGGGCTTCTGTGAGTGTGCTCGGAAAACTTGTGGAGAGTCCAGGTAAGCAGAAATGGGAAATCCAGGCTACGGAAATCAAATTAGTCGGCGGTTCCCCGGAGTCATATCCTCTGCAGAAAAAAGGGCATTCACCCGAATTCCTCCGCACTATAGCGCACCTTCGCCCGCGAACCAATCTGTTCGGGGCAATATTCCGCACTCGTTCACGTATAGCCGCGGCTGTGCATCAATTCTTCCTTGAACGCGATTTTGTGTGGGTTCACACACCGATTATCACGGCCAGCGATTGTGAGGGTGCAGGGGAGATGTTCCATGTGACCACTCTTGATCCACTTGCTGAGAATAAGAGTTATGATAAGGATTTCTTCGGTAAACCGGCCAATCTTACCGTGTCCGGGCAGCTGGAGGGTGAGACCTTTGCCTGTGCGTTGAGCAATATCTATACATTTGGTCCCACTTTCCGGGCAGAGAACAGCAACACCTCCCGTCATGCTGCTGAGTTCTGGATGATTGAGCCGGAAATTGCATTCTGCGATATTTACGGTGATATGGATATTGCAGAATCTTTTATCAAGCATATAGCCCGTACTATGCTGGCTGATACCAGCGGTGATTTTGATTTCTTCTGCAAGTTTGTGGATAAGGGGCTCCGCGCCCGATTGGAAGAAGTGGCGGAGAAGCCGTTTATCCGCTGCTCATACACGGAAGCTATCGAAATCATGCAGGCAAGTGGAGAGAAGTTTGAATACAAACCGTACTGGGGCATGGATATGCAGAGTGAGCATGAACGCTTCCTTACAGAGAAGCATTTCAAGAGCCCGGTGATTGTGTATAACTATCCCAAGGATATCAAACCTTTCTACATGAGACTCAATGATGATGGTAAAACCGTAACCGCCATGGATGTGCTGGTGCCCGGTATTGGTGAAATCATCGGCGGCAGCCAGCGAGAGGAACGCCTGGAGGTGCTTGAAGGGAACATCGAACGCATGGGCATGGATATGGACGTTTATTACTGGTATAATGATTTGCGCCGTTTCGGCACAGTGCCGCATGCCGGGTTCGGCGTGGGATTCGAGCGCCTTATCATGTTTGTGACCGGTGTTCAGAATATACGCGACGTACTGCCGTATCCACGCACTCCTCGTAATTGCGAGTTCTGATATTGACTACACCGGCTACAGCTGTTAGGATAAGGGAACGATGAAGTCACGTGCAGAAGAGTTTGCGGAATGGGGGACTGAAGTGGTATTCGGTCGTGCTCGTGGATTCCGTGCGTGGATGATGCGCTGTCTGCTGCGCTTTGCTTCTTTCTTTTTCTGGGTTCTTGTGCAGGTTCGTCTGTTCCTTTTCCGGCGGCGTATCAAGACGGTGCATTACCTTGGCACTTTTGTGGTGAGTGTGGGCAATATCACAGCTGGCGGAACCGGAAAAACTCCCGTGGTGGAACTCTTGTCCAAGAGCCTGGCCGCCCGCGGACGCAAATGTGCAATTCTGACGCGTGGTTATAAGAGTCATGATCTGGAAAAACCGCAGGTGTGGCTGGATAAGGATGGCAAGCGAGTGAAGCGTATTCCTAAAATTGCCAGTGATGGGAAAACCCGTTATCTTAGTCCGCTCTATGCGGGAGACGAGCCTTTCATGCTGGCTCGGAATCTGGATAATGTGGCTGTGCTGGTGGATAAGGACCGTGTTAAATCAGGTATTTTTGCTATTGAACAGCTGGGAAGTAATACCCTGATACTGGATGATGGCATGCAGTTCCTTAAATTGAAGCATGAGCTTGATATTGTGCTTGTGGACTGCGGTTTTCCCTTTGGTACCGGTGCACTGCTGCCTCGTGGTACTATGCGGGAACCCCGTGCGAGCCTGAAACGCGCAAGCTATATTATTCTGACTAAAAGCGAGGGTAAGCCCCAGGATGAGCTTATTGCCACCATTCGCAAATATAACAAGGTGGCAGATATTATTGTGACCAATCACGCTCCGGTCTTGCTCGAAAATATATTTACGGGTGAACAGCTGCCTCTTTCAGCTTTGAAAGGAAAGTATGTTGCCTGCCTCAGCGGCATTGCCCGCCCGGAAAGTTTTGAGAATCTTGTCGAATCTCTTGGTGCAAATGTGGAAATCCGCCGCAGTTACCCTGATCATTACTGGTTTGACCAGGAAGATCTGGATGCTTTTGTGGAACGCTGTGCAGAACGCGCCATGGACATGATTGTGACCACGGAGAAAGATGCGGTGCGTTTCCTTCGTCCGGGCGAAATGGATGTGCCGATTTACTTCCTGCGTATTCAGATTGATATCATCAAGGGACAGGATAAGTGGGACGCCATGATTGACCGCATCTGTGATTTAGGTGCTCCTCAGCCTGCGCCTGAATGGGGAGACGTGTTGTAATTCCCGCCTCTGGAATATCTTTATTTTCCGGGAGCGGCGCTCTGGGCCGGCAGGGCCTCTTCTTCCACGTTGAGCGCGGGTTGCTGTGAGCAGGATTCTACCCAGAAAGTGGTAACGTATATTATGTAGATGAGGGTCAGAACGGTGCCTGCTGCATTGATGATTCTACCGATAATGCGCCAGCGCGTGATAAGAGCTACGGCAAGCACGACAAAGCTGATGAGGATTCCCCCCAGACTGATGAAGATGGCCCCGGTTTCATCGTGCGGTTTCGTGGTGGTGTAGTGAATGATGCCGGGAACAACTCCCAGCATCAGGACTGCACCAAAACAATCCCAGCTGCCGAATGCGTTCAAATCTTCCTGTGGTTCACTCATGCAGGTGGAGTATAACGCGCCCACTCCGGTATGGCAATTCCTTTTTCTCGCAACTGCGGCATTCGTGTGTACATGCTGCGGAATTTACTTTACAAAAGCGGAATAATCAGGCATTCTCTGCGCCGTCTATGTCTTTTTCCGAACTTGGTATCTGCCCTGAGATTTTAGAGGCCATTGAGGTCCTTGGTTTTGAAACTCCTTCTCCCATACAGGAACGCGCTATCCCTCCGGCTCTTGAGGGGGCTGATATCCTTGGCCTTTCCCACACAGGTTCCGGTAAGACTCTGGCGTTTTCGATTCCTGCCCTGGAGTGCATAGACCCTTCGCTGCGCGCGGTGCAGGTGCTGTGTCTGGCTCCGACTCGCGAGCTGGCTGTGCAGATATGCCGCGAGGTGGATAAACTGGCTCTTTTCCTGGATGGTGTGAGCGCTGTGCCGATTTACGGCGGTGCTTCATTTGCCCCGCAGCTTGCTGCGCTGAAGCGTGGCGTGCAGTTTGTGGTGGGTACTCCCGGGCGCGTGATTGATCTGATGGAGCAGGGTGAGCTGAAGCCGGATCATATCTCCATGCTGATTCTGGATGAAGCAGATGAAATGCTGGATATGGGATTCCAGGAGGATATCGACCGTGTGGTTGCGCTGCTGCCCTCTGACCGTCAGACTCTGCTTTTTTCCGCAACCATGTCGCCGGCTATTCGTCATCTGGTGAATTCTGTGGCCGATGAGCCGCTTGAAATTGCGATTGAACGCCCGCAGCTCACGGTGCCCACATGCGAGCAGTGCGTATATGAGGTGGTGTTTTCTTCCCGTATTGAGGTGCTGAGCCGATTGATTGAGATGGGCCGCATGAAGCGTGGTCTGGTGTTTGCCAATACCAAGCGGGTGGTGGATGATATAGTGGACGGCCTGCTGGCGCGCGGTTATGCGGTGGACCGTCTGCATGGCGATATGCCGCAGACTTTGCGTGAGCGCGTGATGGATTCATTCCGCAAGGGCAATCTTACGGTGCTGGTGGCCACAGATATTGCCGCCCGCGGTCTGGATATTGATGATGTAGATACCGTGGTGAATTTTGAACTGCCGCGGGACCCTGAGGACTATGTGCACCGTATCGGGCGCACGGCACGCGCCGGTCGTAAAGGGCGCGCTGTTTCCTTTATCGGTCGCCGGGATTTTTCCCTGCTGGCTCGATTAGAACGCTTTGTGGGGGTACGCATGCAGCGTGAAAAGGTGATGACCGGCACCCAGGTGGAGGAAGTTCGCCGCGAGTCTCTGGTAGATGAGATTCTCGAAAATGCAGCCACCGCTACCGAGTTGCCAGAGGCATTGAGCGATATCGACCTGCCTGCCGAGCAGCTTCTGGCCGCTATGTTTAACCTGCTTGTGGCAAAAACGAGTCGTGAGCTGCAGCCGATTCCTGAAGACAGACCCAGCAAATTTTCTCGCAATGCCCGCGTGGCGGATGAAGCCTCTGCCTCTGTAGAAAAGGGCAATGACTGGAGCAGCCTGCAGCAGAGTGTTACCCTGTTCATGAACGGTGGCAAGCTGCTGGGCCTGCGCCCCAAGGATATCGCCGGTCTGTTTTACAATGAGGGCGGGGCACCTAAGGGCTCGGTGGGTGATATCCGCTTGTTCCTCAAGCATTCTCTCATCGAGGTTTCGCCAGAAATAGCGCCCCAGCTTATCGAGCGCCTTGGTACCTGCCAGATATGCGGTTATGAGGTTAATGTGCGCGAGGATAAAGGCCGCCAGGAATCCGGCAATGCACCGCATGAGCGTGAATTCCGCCCTCGCGAGCGCGAACGCCGCGGCGCTTCTTATGCTGGCCGTGGTAATTCTTCGTTCCAGCGCGACCGCGGAACCGGTCGCCGCGAGTCTCGCAGCCGCAGCGAGCGCCCGGAACGCGTCTTTTACGATAAGTTCAGCCGCAGACCCCGCCGCCGCGATTGAGATGAGTTGCTTACCTCTCCATGGTTGCTCATGCTTCTGCGCAGACCGCCCGGCGCCGGAGCTTCTGCTCCAGCTCTGTTTCTGAAAGTGCAGAGAAATGAAGCGCTGGCTGGCTGAGTATATTGCGCAGCTTGGTGCTAAGGTTGAAGTTCAGTCGCGATATAAGGCGGTCATTCCAGAAATTCGCGTGCAGTTCTATGTGCGCCGGGTTCAGGGTGCAGGTGAGCAGCTGCAGCATGCGTGCAAGCATTTCTTCCACCAGGGTGTGGTCGGCATAGTCCAGCGTTTCCCACTCTGCGGGCAGCGGCAGCAGGTGAAGCAGCGGGCAAAGGCTTACGCAGCCGTGCCGCAGCATGGCGCCTTGCGGGGCTTTCCCTTTCTGCAGCAGCAGGGTGAGGGTGTTTTCCTGTCCGCTCACCAGAGCTTCTGCTGCGTATAATTCCTGCACGTGGCAGTTGTGCCTCTTCTGCAGGTGTGATTGCATGATTGGTCCCAGGCCAGGCGCCAGGCAGATTTTACAGAGCTTGTGCAGTCGGGCTGCGGAGTCAAGCCAATCATCCAGACTCTCTGCATGCACTTGCGCAAACCGGGCCTGCCTCTCACCGAGCAGTTTTCCCTGCATATCCAGAAATTCCAGATGCAGCAGCGTGCAATGGGGTTCCGGTCTCGTTGTGACGAGTGCTACTGCTGCATGGCCGGGGTTGAAATGGTAGAGCTGAACAGGCCGTCCGCCTCCTGAAGCTATTAATGTGCCGGGCGTTACCACTCCCTCTTTTGCCAATGCCGCGATGGCTGCGTTTGTGCTCACCTGGCTCAGCCCCAGTGCTGCTGCTATCTGTGGCCGTGTAGCGCTGCGCTGCTGCTGCATATACCGGGCGATTCTGAACCTGCTGTTCATAACTTTATTAAGACGCTTAAGAAAGTATAGTGAATTTCGCATAAAAGGCAAGCGTTATTTTATATTAAATGAATTAGAGTATGAAATGGGATGCGTTGCGAGATAGCAGAGAGGACAAATACTAGACACTGGCGGGGAGATGTGTTAGTATTACCTTAACCACAAAGAGAACAGAAGACTATGAAATATATTTTTGTAACCGGCGGTGTAGTTTCCTCCCTGGGTAAAGGTCTCGCGGCAGCCTCTATCGGCACGCTGCTGGAGCATTGCGGTCTGGAAGTGACCATGCAGAAGTTTGACCCGTATCTGAATATTGACCCGGGAACCATGAGCCCGTACCAGCATGGTGAAGTGTATGTGCTCAATGACGGTGCGGAGACAGACCTTGACCTGGGGCACTACGAGCGTTTCGTACACTGCGAACTTTCCCGCCTGAACAATCTGACCAGCGGCAAGGTATTTGAGCGCGTTCTGGAAAAGGAGCGTCGTGGTGATTATCTTGGCAAGACTGTGCAGTACATACCGCACGTGACGGATGAAATTAAGCAGCGTCTCTACGACCTTTCTGAGAAGAATAAGAACTGCGATGTGATTATCACGGAAATTGGTGGTACTGTGGGTGATATTGAGGGCTTCCTGTTCCTGGAGTCTCTGCGTCAGTTCAGCCAGGAGGTGGGCCGCAACAATTGCTGCTTCATCCACGTGACCCTGCTGCCCTACATCAAGGCTGCCGGCGAAACCAAGACCAAGCCCACGCAGCAGAGTGTGGCTAAGCTGCGCGAGATTGGTATCCAGCCTGACATGATTGTGTGCCGCACGGAAATGGACAACCTGACTGATGAGGAGAAGCGCAAGATTGCCATGTTCTGCAATGTGCCCGCTTCCAATGTGGTTGCCTTCTGTGATGTGAAGCACAGCATCTACGAATGCCCCATCGACCTGGGACGCGACAAGGTGGACCGCATTGTGACCGATGTTCTGGGTATCACTGTTCCCAAGCCCAAGATGGACGACTGGCAGAAGTTTGTGGGGCGTGTGATTCACCCCTCTCACAGCGTGCGCATCGCCGTGGTGGGCAAGTACATTTCCCTGCAGGATGCCTATAAATCCATTTACGAAAGCTTTACTCATGCCGGTGCTGCCAATGATTGCCGCGTGGAGGTAGTACGCGTGGATGCTGAGGCTCTGAGTAACGGCAGCTGCGAGGAAATGATTGGCAAGGTGGACGGCATACTTGTGCCCGGTGGCTTCGGTGACCGCGGCGTGGAAGGCAAGATCAAGGCCGTACAGTATGCTCGCGAAAACAATATTCCTTTCCTGGGTATCTGCCTTGGTATGCAGGTGGCAGTCATTGAGTTCGCCCGCAACGTGCTTGGCCATGCCGATGCTAACTCCACCGAGTTCAACAAGGACAGCAAGGCCCCGGTGGTGTGCCTGCAGGAAGAGCAGAAGCATATTGAGAACATGGGTGCCACCATGCGTCTGGGGGCATACCCGGCCCACATCAAACCCGGCACCCTGTGCAGCAAACTTTATGATGGTAAGGAGGTTATCTCCGAACGCCACCGCCACCGCTACGAGTTTAATGCCGCCTACCGTGACGAGGTAGAGAATGCCGGTATGGTGATTTCTGCGGTGAATGATGAACATGGTCTGGTGGAAGTGGTGGAGCTGCCTACGCATCCATTCTTCATTGCCTGCCAGTACCACCCCGAATTCCAGAGCCGCCCGAACAGCGCACATCCCCTGTTTGCCGGTCTGGTGGCCGCAGCGCTGGAATCTCAGCAGGCTTGATTTTGTAAAACTTATCCCCGGCGGCGGAGCGTAACAGCCCGCCCCCGATTTTTCGTGCAATATGATTGATATACTGGTAGTTCTGGCGTATTTCTGCGCTATTTTCGGCATTGGCCTCTACGTGGGTCGCAAACAGGAGAGCCTGGAAAGCTATGCCCTGGGAAACCGTAATCTCCCCTGGTGGGCCATTCTGGCTTCTATTCTGGCGGCCGAAATCAGTGCGGCCACTTTTCTGGGGGCTCCTGGCGAAGGGTTTGCACTGCGCAATTTTACCTATGCGCAGCTGGCGATAGGCACAATTCTGGGGCGTATCATTGTTGGCCGTCTTTTCCTGAAGCCGTACTACCAGTATAATGTGGTTTCCATTTACGAATATCTGGAAAAGCGATTCGGCCTTACCACCAGACGCTGGGCCAGCATAACCTTCCTTATCAGCCGTGTTCTGGCCAGTGGCACCCGCCTCTTCTTTGCCGGTATTCTTCTGGTGATTGCCTATATGATGGTGACTGGTCAGGACAGCGCCGGGCAGATGGAAACCGTGGTTATCTATATTGCTGCGCTCACCTTTATAACAATTGCTACTGCTGTATATACCACGCTGGGGGGGCTTAAGGCTGTGGTGTGGACAGATGTCCTCCAAGCCTCTATTCTTGCAGTCTCTCTGGTCACGACGATTGGCGTGCTGCTCTTCAGTATCAAGGCCGACGGCAGTTGGAGCTCGGCCTGGGATGCTATCTGCTATCATCTGGGAAACAAAGATTATAACCCCTGTGAAATCAAGAATCTGAAACCCTGGGCATTCTTTGATTCCGGCCTGAGCGGGCAGGGGATTATGGACGATATCAGGAATATTCTGAGCAGTGAATACACTCTGTGGAGTGCAGTGCTGGGTTCCACCTTCATTACCATGGCCACCCATGGCACCGACCAGGATATGGTGCAGCGTATGCTGACCGCGCCTGACAGCAAGAAGGGAGCCCGCGCGGTGATTCTCTCCGGGCTTATGGATATGCCCATCGTGCTGGTGTTCATTTCCTGCGGCATGCTGCTCTTTGTGTATTTCGCCCAGAACGGCATTACCCCGCCGGAGAAGCAGATTGAGATTTTCCCATGGTTCATCATTCATTGTCTGCCTGCGGGGGTCCGCGGTCTGCTGGTGGCGGCCTTGCTGGCCACAGCTATGGGCTCGCTTTCCACGGCTCTGAATGCCTTGGCCACCACTGCCACCCGAGATTGGTATGTGGATGTGTTTCACCCGCAGGCCGGGCAGACAGAGCAGCTGAGGGCAGTGCGATGGCTCACCGTATTCTTTGCTGTGCTGCTTATCGTGGTTGGCGCGGGTACAGCGTGGCTCACGGTTATGGACCCCACGGTGCGAATCCTGCCTATCGCTCTGGGTATATTCGGTTACACGTATGGCTCTCTGCTGGGCGTGTTCCTGCTGGGTATGCTTACTAAGAGCCGTGGCTGTGATGCGGGCAATATACTTGCTATGCTTACTGGATTTGTTGTGGTAATCCTGCTGGAAATAGGGGGCCGCCAGGGGTGGTTGCCCGCTATTGCTTTCCCGTGGCGGGTCACGGTCGGCACTTTGGCTACCTTTGTAGTCGGCTCTCTGTTCCGCTCTCCCGTAAAGAATAATTGTAAATAACTCTTGTAATTTTCAACATATTGTGTATACTGCGCCTATGCCGACGACGGAAGATACCACCTATGAGATTCAGCGGGATGCTCTTACGGCTGCTATTATTGCGCTGAATAGCATGAGCCCTTGCGACGGGGTCATCATGACTCAGGGCGGTGAGGTCAAGGTAGGGTATGAAACAGATGCCGACTTTCTCTGCATGTTGATTCCCGCCGGTGTTCTTGCGCGCCAGCTTACGGCTGATGGCCTTTCCTCCTACACCGGTAAAGAACTTAAGAAGTGGGCTGATTCCTACGACCTTGCCCCCCTGCAGAGCAAGGTGGATGCAGCCCGGTAATATAATAACACCCAAGATACCATAATGAAGACGAAATACATACTCCTGTTAGCGGTTGCTTTATTTGCATTTGGTGCCCCTGTGGCAGATGCCGCTCCCAAGAAGAGCAAGAAGGCCAAGGCCGCCAAGGCTGTCTCTGATGATATGTTTGATATCTTGAGCCCTTCCGAGGCCGACGATGCCAAGGCTGCCAAGGCTGCTGCCAAGGCAGAGGCTGCTGAAGCTGCTCAGGCAGAGAAAGAGCGTCTGGCTGAAATGTCCGGCGCTGAGCGCCGGGAAGAGAATAAGTTGCTCGCTGAGGATACGAAGTTTTACATCGAAAATCAGAAAAAGACGCTCAAAATTCTTCGTGCTGTCCGCAATGAGAAATCTGCCGCCAAAGCCGTGAAGCCTCTGGAAAAAATCTATGGCAAAGTGGTGGATGCAGAATCTGCCGCTGGCACCGTGACCGCTCTCGGTACCGTGAAAATCATGGAGGAAGATGAGAGCAAACTGCCTGTGCACCAGGCATCCCGTGCTACTGCGGCTGCTCTCAATAAGGCGATTAATAAGGAAATGAGCCGTATTTCCGAGCTCGGTATTGAACACAAGAAGTTCAATGGTGCTATCAAGAATATGATTGATCAGCAGCGCTGAGTTTTTAAATACCTTTATTCGGTCCCTTCCGTTCTTTTAGACGGAAGGGATTCTTTTTTTTGTGAAAAAACTTGAATTAATCAAATAAAACCGTTCTGTCTGTACGCTTGATTGATGTAGACGGCATGAAGCCGGTCTGCGAAACTATAAAAGACCATGAAAAAATATATAATGCAATTAGCCGTAGTAGCAAGCGTAGCCTTGCTGGTAGTGAACAATCAGGCCTCTGCAGCTGAGCATCGAGGGGCAGCAGGCAAGCACAAGCAGAAGATGCACCAGGTCTGTCACCATCATCATGCCGGGCATCATGTACAGCATAATAAGAAGCGGTCATGCTGCAAGCGGGCAGATAAGATGCATTGCAAAGCCATTGCCGCTCATAAGAGGAAGAATCACTGCCGCCATGGACACTGAAGATAACACAGATGATGGGATAACTCCACCCATTTGAAACCGCCGCAAAGTTCTGGGCTTTGTGGCGGTTTTTTATTCGAGCAAGAGAATCCGATACGCAGGGGTGACGGAATAGAACACACTTTGAACTTGCGCGTGCGCGGGTATGCGCGTATTATACGGTAGCGAATCTATGGAGTACGAGACCGAGCCCCAGATGCCCATGCGAGAAAGACGAACCTGGCCTACACGAGTGACGGGTGCGTGTCTTATTCTGGTGTGCTTGTTTCTTGCGTGCAGTGTATTGAGCTATAAGCACGGTGAAATGGGTTGGGACTTCCTGAATCCCACAGGCGGTGCGGCTGCGGAAAGCGCACCGTGTACTAACTGGCTGGGTCTCATCGGTCTGTATCTGGCTGGCATTTTCAATTGGTTGCTTGGAGCTGCCACTCTGTATGCACTGGCTCTGATTGTTGTTTTTTCAATTGGACTGATTATATGGCCGCGCAGACCATATGTGCTGCAGCTGGTCGCCATGCTGGCGCTGATTATCTTTGCCTCCGCGTTGCTGGCACTGCAGCCATGGTTTCTTGATGGCTGGAAATCAGCCCACCATCTGTATTCAGCTGGTGGGTTGCTAGGGTATCTGGATGGATGCTGTGTGGCAGAACCCTTTATAGGAACTCGCTGGTCGTTGGTTTTGTTTCTGCTGCTGCATGCAATAGCATGGATTTATTTTGCGCGTTTCACCTTTATCCAGTTCTGGCGGGATGTCTGGTTCGACATTGTAGACACATGGTGCCGCTGGCGAGATAAGCGAGCTGAAAAGCTCGAAAGAAAGCGCGCAGCGCGAGAGCAGATGCTCCGCGAGCGGAACGAACAACTCGAGCGAGAGAGAGCTGCAGCACAGGCTGCGGCCGCTGCAGATGCAGAAGTTGCCGCCGTAGAAGCGCGGCGGGCTGCAGGAAAGGATTCGGACCGCTTGTTTACGGATGATGAGATGCCTGCGCCAGTACCGGCCCGCAAGCGTCCAGTACAGGAAGCTCGCCGTCAAGTGGAACCGGCATATGAAGAACCCGATTATCCACCGCTCCAGTCATTTGAGCAGCAGATGGCCGAATCCCGCCGCCGCGAGGCGCAGCGCGTGGAAACTCAGCGTCCGCCTACCGGGCGCGGCAGGCAGTATGCCCCCTCCAGCAACCGTACAAACCTGCTGGACCTGATGGCCCCTGTCGAGGAAGAGATAGCGTTGCGCAATGCTCCCGGCGCAGATTTCTCATCCAGACCACAGCCTCGGAATACACCGGTGAATACACGTTTGCAGGAACAGGTGAATCGCCGCATCGCGAATTCTGCTCCCGCACCGAAACCTGCAGCCAAAGCCACGCCTGCTCCTGCGGCAAAGGTTCATACTTCGAAAGCTCCTGCTATTCAGAATAAGAAGGATACACGGGTGCAATTCGAAGACTATCCTCTGCCTCCGTATGATTTATTGAAATATGAGCCGGTTTCACAGGAACTGACTGCTGCAGCTCAATCCGAGATGATGGAAATGCAGCAGCGTATCATCGATACGATGGATACATTCAAGATTGAGGTGAAACCGGGCGATATCACCCGTGGTCCCAGTATCACCCGCTATGAGTTTTATCCGCCCCGCGGTCTGAGAGTAGGCCGTATTGCCCAGTTGGATAAGGATATCATGATGGCAACCAGCTCAAAATCCGTCAATATCCTTGCGCCGATTCCCGGCAAGAACACGGTCGGTATAGAGCTGGAGAACGCACAGAAATCGCCGGTGTATCTTCGAGAGCTGCTCCAGTCTGATAATTTCAATAACCCGAAACTCCGCATACCTGTGGCGCTGGGTAAGGATGTGTACGGCAATGCCGTGATTGGTGACTTGGCGGCCATGCCGCATACGCTGGTTGCCGGTACTACAGGTTCCGGTAAGTCTGTGTGTATCAACAGCATGATTCTTTCCATGCTTTATAAATTCCGCCCCGAGGAGCTTAAACTCATTCTGGTTGACCCCAAGGTGGTGGAAATGCAGCCTTATCGCAAACTGCCGCATCTTATCTGCCCGGTGGTGACTCAGCCGGGGCGTGTTATTGGTGCGTTGCGCTGGGCTGTGAATGAGATGGAACGCCGCTACCGCTTGTTCAGCCAGGTGGGGGTACGCAATTTCGAGGATTTCAATAACCGCGAAGATGACGGACCTGTTGAGGAACCGGTAGAAGAAGAGCAGACCACCATTGATTACGCAGCCATAGAGGCAATGGCCAGCGAGATTGAACGGCAGGCTGAGGATGAGGTTGCTCTCTCCAAAGAAGAGGAGCAGGATGAGTTTGATTTTAATGACCCGGAACCGATTCCGCTCAAGCTGCCGTATGTGGTGATTATCATTGATGAGCTGGCTGACCTCATGATGGTAGTGAAGGAAGATCTGGAAAACTATATTGCCCGTCTTACACAGAAGGCCCGTGCAGCCGGCATTCACCTGGTGGCTGCTACGCAGACACCGCGTGCCAATGTGGTGACCGGTACTATCAAGGCCAACATTCCGAGCCGTATTGCCTTCCGCGTGGCAAGCCCGCTTGATTCCCGTATCATTCTGGATACGGCCGGTGCAGAAAACCTGCTGGGCAAGGGCGACAGCCTGTTCCTGCCCCCGGGCGGTATCACCAAGATGACGCGAGTGCAGGGTGCTTTTGTGAGCGATGCCGAAATTGCTAAGATTATCGCCCATTGCGCGGCGCATGCCAAACAGAAATTTGAGCAGGGCGTAGCTGCTGAAATGGATAATGCCGAGGGTGGTTCTCCGAATGCGGACAATGGTGGTCGCATTGGCACCAAGGGCATGAGCGATGAGGATTCTGAGTTGTATACACGCTGCGTGCAACTGGTGGTGACGGAGCGTAAGGCCAGTACTTCGCTGCTGCAGCGTCGCTTCAGCATCGGCTATGGTCGTGCCGCCAAGATTATGGATATGATGGAGGAGAATGGTGTGATTTCTGCTCCCTCTGGCGCGACCCGCGCCCGCGAAGTGCTGGTGGATGCGTAATGTCCATGCTTCCGGTTTTGTGCGCGTTCATACGGCGGGGTACTGCATGGCCCGCTTGTGCAGTCTGAAGGAAAAATTACAAAACAGCATCCCCGGAATGTGACTCCAGGGATGCTTTTGTTGTATTCGGGTAGGGTGCGACTGCGTGGGCACAGGGGAGCCGTTTCATCGACACAGTGGGTGTGTGATTACGTAGCGGCGAGCTGAGCTTGCAGTCAATGGGGCTCGGTAAGAGACGTTGCTTCAGTGCAGACGCGGGTTACCGTGACTTGGTTCAGACGGGAAAATGGTAGCGTGTGCCAATGGCAGCTGACGCGGGTATCAAATGGAATCCGGCAAAGGAAAATGGATTTGATTGAGCGCGGCCCAGAGCAAACTAAATGGGGCTTCGTAGCAAAATTGCGCTTATCGCCGGAGCGGGTGAGAAAGTGTCCTCAGAGGAAGTGGTAGAAATGGGGTGGTTGGGAGCCGATTGGCCGGAAAACGGAAAGGATGGAGGAACGTAGTTTTCTACCTGTGGAGGTGCAAGATATGCTGTTGCGGTGTTTATGGGGATTGACTGCATGTCAGGAGGTGGTGAGGTGTTGAATTGAGGGGGTGCGTCTGGAGGTGCTGCGTAACGTGCCTTGCCGGTGGAAAATTCCTCGAAGCTGGGCATGCCGGTTTGTCTGGCGTGGTACTCAAGCTCGTATACCAGGCGGTGGAGCATTTCTTCAGGCAGGCGCGGATTACCATCCGAGAGAACGGTTGCGCTGCAAGGATTGGCCGATGCCATCATCTGCTCGATGCGTGATGCCTGGCCGTTGTACTGGAGCGCAAACATGTACAGCGACAATTTCATGACGCTGGCTGTGTCCAGTTGCAGTTTGCTGCAGATGTTGCGAAGAACCCGGTGCATGACCTGGTTGCTCCGGAGACTGAATCCGGAAACTTTGTCGTTACCTTCTTCTTCTTCTACCTTTCCGGGCTTCAGCCCTGCCGGATAGGGCTTCTGGGGTTGCACGCGGTACTTATCAAGAATCTCGCGCGTGCGCAGCGGATTCTGGCTAATTTCATCCAACAGCATATCGCGGAATCGGATGGCTTCGTCACGGGCGGCATCCTCACTCCCGTACTGCTTGTCGGAGAAGTAGCGGGCTAAGGTTGTACCCTGTCTGTTGATTGCGACCCTCCAGCCTTGGAAGTTCGTGTACATGTATGTGAATCGGGTGATATGACGCAGATTCATAGCGAGGGTATTTTATGTGTACCAGTATCAGGTTTCAACTTCTATTAGTTGTATGTCAGCTAATTTGCACCCGGGAAATTACTTTCCGCGTACGGTGTATTTCTCTGACCTGTCTGCAGTTTATTCCATTGTTACAGGATGTCAATCCTATTTATATTGTAGAAATAAAAAAATACAAAAAAAATTCAGGTATTGATGTCGTCTGCTATGCTGTTGCCATGCCTGGTTTTCAAAATCCTCATTCAAGCCCGGTTGTCACCAGCGTGATACGGGAGAAAGAAGACCAGTACATCTGGTTGTTTCCTTCCGACAGTATACAGGATTTTTCAGTCGGCTGAAAGTCGTTCAAACCTCAGCCTCAATAGGCTGGCTGAGATCTCAGTTTGTGCGCTGTTCTTCCCACTCCGGGAGCTCGTGGCCAATGAGCCACGGGGTGTATTCTGCGGGGATGGGGGATTGAATGGCGATGCGGCGCCCGTCTGCCGGGTGGTTGAACGCCAGACGCCATGCGTGCAGCATGAGTCGCCCTGGTCTGGCTTTCTGCCGTTGCGGGTGGGCGTAGATGGGATCGCCGATGAGCGGATGCCCCAGGTGCAGCATATGTACTCGGATCTGGTGTGTGCGTCCGGTGTGCAGGGTACACATGACGAGTGATGAATCGGAGGCGGCATCGTAGTGCAGTACCTCCCAGTCGGTAATAGCGGGTTTGCCGCTGCCGGGGTTCACTACCGACATTTTAAGCCGGTTGACCGGGTGCCGACCGATATTGGTGAACACCGTGCCTTTTTGTTCTTTGGGGCAGCCCTGGACCACAGCCAGATAGATTTTACCCGTATCCCGCTCTGCAAACTGGGTGGTGAGGGAGAGGTGCGCCTGGTCATTCTTAGCAACCACGATACAGCCGCTTGTGTCCTTATCGAGCCGGTGTACGATGCCGGGTCTCTCCACGCCACCGATGCCGGATAAATCACCACAATGGAAGAGTACGGCATTCACCAGGGTGCCATCCGGGTTGCCTGCTGCCGGGTGCACTACCATACCGCTTTCCTTGTCGATGACGATGACATGCTTATCTTCGTAAAGTACAGAAATGGGTATATCCTGCGGCTGGGCTTCGGCAGGTTCCGGTTCCGGGATGCTCACTTCAATGCGCATGTCCCGTTCTACCGGTGTTTTGGCTTTTGTCGGTTTACCATTTACAGTAATTTCGCCCCCTTTAATGAGCGCCTGAATGCGCGCACGGGAGAGCTCCGGCAGTTGGGCTGCCAGATATTGGTCGAGACGTGAGCCAAGCTGGTCTTCTACAATGATGAGCATGATTACATGCCGGTGGGGTTATCGATGAACACGGTGGGCAGCCCGAACTGTTCTTCCAGCAGTTTACCCAGGGAGCGTACGCCGAATGTCTCAGTGGCGTAATGCCCGGCAAAGAGGATGTTGACACCCATGTCGCGGGCGGCATTGCTTACCCAGTGGTTTTCTTCGCCGGTGAGGTAGGTGCCATAGCCTTTGGCGTGCATCTGGTAAATTTCCTCGCCGCCGCCACCGCTGCAAAGTGCTATGCGCCCGGCTGGCTGGCTGGCATCATGGATGACCCCGGTAACCGGGGCACCGGTGATTTCTGCATATTTTAAGCGCAGTTCCCGTACCGTGCCGGAGAAAATGCCGGAAAGACCGATAAGTGTGCCGTGGTAGTCCACCTCCGGCTGCACCTCGGAGAGACCCAGCGCTTGCGCAATTCCAGCATTGTTGCCCAGAGTGGGGTGCAGATCCAGCGGCAGGTGAGCGGAGTAGATGGCCAGGTTATTGCTCAGACAGGTGGTGAGTTTCTGCTTCCACCAACCTGTCACCGGCTGCAGTCCGCACCAGAAAATGCCATGGTGCAGCACCAGCAGATCGGCCCCGGCGGCAATGGCGTCATCAATGGTCTTCTGCGAGCCGTCTACGCCGAGCGCCACCTTGGTGACGCATCCGTTGTTTTCCACCTGCAATCCGTTCATGGCCACGGATGCATCCTTGATGTCGCGGATGCGCAGGGTATTGTCCAGCAGAGATACGATATCAGAAAGCGGGGTATTCATATAATTTATTCGGCGTTGCCTGGGTAGACGGTGCGGTTGGCTATTTCTTTGTTCAGTCGCTTGTTGAACTCGCTGGCCATGTCATAGCCGCTGTCGCGGAGGTAGCGACCGAGGGCGGCCACTTCCACCAGACGGCTCATATCTCGCCCGGGTGCCACAGGCAGGTTGAGGTGCTCCACATCTACCCCCAGGATGTTGATATACTTGCGTTCCAGACCGAGTCGCTCCATTTCGGTCATTTCGCCGCTGAAAAGATTGATGACCAGGTCGATTCGCTTTTCTTTGCGGTATGCTTTCAAACCGAATAGATTGGTGACATTGATAATGCCGAGACCGCGGATTTCAATAAACCCGCGACTGAGTTGTGGCGCTGTGGCTATAAGATCACCACCCAGATTCCGGATGCGCACCATGTCATCCGCCACCAGTGATGAGCCACGCTCTACCAGACCAAGGGAAATTTCGCTTTTACCTACGCCACCTTTGCCCGTGATGAGAACACCGACGCCACGGACGTCCACCATACAGGCGTGCATGGTGGTGCTGTCTGCAAATTCGTTTTCGAGTATATAGGTAGCCCGGTTTACGAACTCCATAGTGAGCAGGGCTGTGCGGAAAACACAGAGCTTATAGCGGTCTGCAATGGCCAGTACATCACCCGGTACATCGACCCCGCGGGCAAAGATGAGGCAGGGGGCATCCTGACTGCAGATGCGATCCAATCGCTCTTCCCGTTCCTTTGCCGTCATGGTACCCAGGTAGGCCATTTCTGCCGCGCCGAATACTTGAATCCGCTCATGGGCAAAGTAACCGAAATAACCGGCCAGCGCCAGACCGGGACGGTTGAACGCCGGTTGTACGATGGGGCGCGACATGCCCAGCGGCGTGTTAAGGAGCTGCAGTTCCAGTGTGCTGCGGTATTTTTCGTAAAAACGACTTACCGGAACTTGTTCGACTTTGCGGACAATGGGGGTCTTCATCTGCTTCACATTCTACAGGATGCAACTTACCGGGTCAAGGGATTTTATCCTGGAGATGGGTGGCAGGTTCTGCAGTTTATTTAACTTATTTCTGACCGAGGTCAATATAGTTAGTCTGGCGAATGTATTGCGCCCAGTCGCTGAATTGTTTACGCTTGGCAGGGGCGGCAGATTCCGCATTCCATTCAGCAAGCCTGTCTGCCATATTGGCGGCATCGGCATAACGGTTCAGATAGAGCAGCTGCATGACGGCACCCGCGCCGGCGCTATATACGATGTGCCAGTCTGCAGGAGCGGGAGATTCACCCATTGCCGGCTTCATGGAGAAAATTTCTTCATAATCGCGCAGAGCTTCTTCGTGCCGGCCGGCCCGGTCGCACAGGGTGGCATGGTGAAGCAGTATGCGGTACCGCCACCAATCTGGCAGATTTTTTTCTGCGAGAGATTGCCCTACAAGGTCAATTGCAGCCGCACGGCCTTCTTCTGTGCCCTGGAGCGCTTTTTTGTTTGCAAGTACCGCGTGCGCCATCACTTTGTCTTCTGGCCGCATGTCCGGGTGACTGCGGAGCAGGTGCACCAATGTATGCTCGGCTGACTCAAGATCGCCAAGCCTCAGCTTGACCGCTGCATGGTGAATGGTGGCTTTGACGGCAAGTTCTTCGTTGCGGGCGGCACAGGTCGCGTAAATTTCTGCGGCGCGGCGCAGGGAATCCGGCGTAGCAATGAATTCTGATTCGCGTGCGGACATGTAAAGTGCCCGGCCCACGAAATCACCCTTGGGGTATTTTAGAATCAATGTTTTGAGAGTCTTCTGCGCTTCTACATGCAAGCCGCAGGATGATTGCAGACTTGCCAGATGGAGGGTGAGCACCGCAACTACCTTGGGATGCCGCACCTTGCTGGCAGCCTGTTTTATCATATCCATGGCCGCCTCGGGTACGTTAATTTCATC
The DNA here is from genome assembly GCA_045614585.1 of Akkermansia sp. Lineage (GTDB taxonomy): Bacteria > Verrucomicrobiota > Verrucomicrobiia > Verrucomicrobiales > Akkermansiaceae > Akkermansia. The sequence continues at coordinate 25,580 of JAZLDD010000072.1, forward strand.
TACAGTTCCCGCGAGTCTGCGCATGATTTCTTCCTGCAGAGCATAGAAGCGCAACTGACGCTCGGGACTGAGCTTGATAAGATTGTCGCTGATGAAGCTTTTCTGTAGCAATTCTCTGGCTCGGGCCGGATCCTGCATCATATGCAGATAGGCCTGGTCCATTTCCACATCGGCTTTCAAATCCAGTGAGGGAGCAGGAGATGTCAGCAGCGTGTCTATATCGGCCTGAGCTTTGGCCGTATCCTTATCAAGCCAGTAACCTGCGCGGGCCAGGAGCAGGGCATAGTGCTGCTCTTCTGATATATCCGGGGAATTGAGAACAGCTTCCTGTGTGGCTTCATCGCCGGATTTAAGCGCACAGATGAGGGCATTGAGCAAAGCTGCAGGTCTGAGCTGCTCGGGTGCTTCTCGTGCGCAGTCCAGATATTGCCTGGCCGTAGTGGGCGATTCCGGTTCGTGAAGCTGGGTTTCGAAGAAGTGTTTGTAAGCATCATCTCCCTGTATCATGCCCAGATACAGCAGCGCTTCGTGAGTCTGGTTTCGCTCCAGAAACCAGCGGACCTGCTCCAGCAGAATGATACGGGTTGCCGGTTCATTGGGGCAGGTTGCAGCGGCATTGTTGGCATATGTCACATCCGGTTCAAGCTCCAGGGAGTTTTCCGGAGTATTGAGGTGCTGCTGGAGCAGCAGTGCTATGGATGCCCGCCGCGGTTTGAGCGGCTCATTCATCCACTCCTTCAGTTTGGTCCTGGCGTATTCGCTTGTTTCGAATGCTTTGTGCTGCTGAAGCCGCCGGAATGCCTCTGCAAGAAGTGGAGATTCCGGATTGGCTGAGATGAAATGGAGCAGAGTTTCTTCTCCTTTACCATCGTCATAGTCTGCCGCAACGTTATTCTCTTCTTTTCCGATAATGGGGAGAACCGGCCGGTGTTGAGGCGTCTGCTCTTTGCTGGAGGTCTCTTCCTTGGCGTAATAGACTTCGGAAAGAGCAAGTCTGGCGCGCTGCCGCATTATCTGACTGAGAGAGCGGTCGTTTTCCATGTTGCGGCATTGCTCTATGGCTTTATCAAATTCACCCTGGAGTCTCAGATTTTCAATTTCCAGCAGCCTCAGCAAGGGCTGAAGCTCCGGTTGCCCCGATGCCAGATGCCGAAACCGCTCCAGGGCGGTGTTGTCCTGACCGGCAGGTTGGCGCAGCCAGTGTTCCGCCAGTGCAGCTGTTGCAAGATTGGCAATTTCTTTGTTGCCGCCGGTGGCCATGGGAGTAGCGATAACGGCAAAATCAACACTGTTACTTTTCCACGCACAATACAGCAGAGCCTTTGCCGCGTATGGATACAAATCGTGCTCCTGCGGAACATCTGACAGTGCTGCTGCCGCCTCTTGCAGACGCCCAAGCGCAATGAGTGCTCTTCCTTTCCAGAAGGCCGCTTCAGGTGAGGAATCATGCAGCACTGCATCCAGTGCTTCGGCCGGCCGATTCTCTCTCACAAGCTCTGCGGCTCGCTGTGAATCCGCCAGAGCTGCCGTGTGTGTGAGTAAGGCAAGGGAGAGAATGAAATGAGGCTTCATAAAGCGGAAAAGGGAAGAGGTGCTCGTTATCTGTTCTTTGCCATCGAGGTGGACGGGTATTTGCCTTCCAGCCACAGAAATTGCGTGATATAACCCATCCCGGAGCGGGTAAGCGCTGCGTTGGTGCTGTTATTCTTGACGCGGTTGACGGTACAGTTCTGCTGCAGGGTCGGCATGGGGCGGCATGAAACGATGCGCGGCTGCACAACTTCGTAATCCGCAGGGTAAATACCGATAGGGAGGCCTTCTGCCGTGAAAGCTATTTCGAGACTTTCGGGGCGTGTGGTTTCTTTATTGCTTCCTTTGTAGAGGAAAGGATACCGGCGGAGGATATCCATGGCACCCACGCAAGGTACAGCCACGCGATAGTGCTCTTTCAGCGTTGAGAAATAACGGGAGAGAGAAAAAGCCTCTCCATTTCTGCAGGCAAGAAGTACTTTGGTCGGGTCAAATCCTGCCAGATTCATGCCGTTAAAATTACCATGCTTATTTTCGCCGGTGTAAAAATCAGCAAATCTGCTGTTGATCATGAGCGCAATCTCGAGATGCAGGTGAGCGCGGGTCTTGTTCAGCCCGACTCCACTGTATCCTAATATGCCCAGTACATGATTCCTGCTGAGCTTATCCCCCACATGGCATGAGACTTTGGCCAGATGAGCATAAAGCGAGTAAATGCAGCCCTCCGGTACACGGTGGGCTACAACTACATAACGCCCATAGTTGCTGTGCCCCGGGTTGCTGCTTGTATGAACCACAACTCCGGGGGCAATGGGGCGCACATCATCCTGCGGCACCCCGTTTGCATCACGGTATATGGGTTTGACATCTATCCCCTCGTGAAACCTGCTGTACAGCACCGGGCCGCCCGGTGCCGTGCGGAACGGATTCCTCACCATCCCATATGTGCCGGCTTGCCAGGGCTTTGTTTTTTCTCCTTCGAAATTCCGGTCTACGTACATGTAGTAATCATCGCCACCACCGGAGTACAGACTGTTATTATCCGTGGGAAGCGTAAATACCAGATTTTCCTGCTGCGTCCATGCCGGAGCGCAGAGCAGCACCAGGGAGACTATGAAGCGAAATTTGCTCACTGCTTTTTAGTGCGGATGGCGGAGGAATATAATTCAGGTATAAGGCGGCCGTGCTCATCCTTGGTCGGAGCGGCGTTTTCCGGCAGCTCTGGCTTCGGGCGCGGGTCTTCATCCAGATAGCGTTTTTCTTCTATTTCCGGGTCAACCGCCGTGAGCGTTTCGCTGATGCGCCTGAGGTCATAACCATTGAGACCTCCCCATATAATCAACTGCCCGTCCGAAATGCCGCAGTCTATTTCCAGCGGGTCAAATGCCAGCCCGTCTATGACGGGCAGCAGGTGCTTGCCGATATTCTGCTGGGTTTCAGTATAGAGCCTCGTACGGTACTCCTTGGGGGTGTAAAGTACCATGCCGTACGAACCATCATCTGCCATGAACGACTTGAACTTTTCAAAATGCTTGAGGCTCATGATGGGCATGCGGTTATACATGCGCCCATTGTAGCGGACATTGAATGCCGCTCCTGCCTCAGGGTTGGAAGATTCCGTCAGGAAATAGGCCTTATACTGCTTCTGCTGGCAACTTGCCAGCAGCAGGGTAGCGGCCAATGCGCAGAGTGAAATGACAGTTGATTTCATGTGTTACGGATATCGATGAAACAGATACTTTAACCATGCAGCAGATGCCGGCTCTTTATGCAATAGTTCGCGCCACTCCAGAGAGTGAGGAGCACGCTGAGCCACAGCGTGATTTCACGGAACCACCATCCACCTTCTCCTATACTCAGTGAGCGGAGCGGTTCAATCAGATTGCCACCATAGGCCAGCTGGGTCATACAGGCGATGCAGTATGTAAGCTGAGCTGCGGTTTTCCATTTTCCGCACTTATCAGCCGCTATGACCACTCCCTGCGCCACAGCAAGCTGCCGCAGACCGGTGACGAGAAATTCACGGAAAATGATAAGTATGGATACCCAGAACGGGCAGATGCCGACGGCTGTGAGGTATATGAAAGCGGCGCTGACCAGAATTTTGTCCGCCAGCGGGTCGATGAGCTTACCGAAACTGGTCACAAGATTGTATTTGCGAGCCAGATAGCCATCGAAGAAGTCGGTGATGGCTGCTATGACAAATGCCCACAACGCAACACAGGCTGTGACAGAGATGGGGCAGAACCAAGCTCCTGTAATTTCATTGATGTAAGGCGAGACATTGCCGTCAATAGCGAGAGCCATTGTGTATACGATGACGAGAATGATGCGGGAAAGCGTGATGGTGTTCGGCAGATTAAGCATTGTATCACATGTTTTATAGCCCGCTTCTCGATGACTTGCAAGCAGAAATCAAGGCTGTATGCCAAAATCTGGTGGATTTTGTGACAGATTCTTTGCTTGAATCCTGAAGACTTTTTGCTATACTTGCCCGCATGAACGGTTTTCGTGCCACTATTCTTGTGCTGCTGGTCCTGACTGTCGGGCTTATGTTTTATGCCGTAACGGTTTTGCTGCCTGCTCGTCAGAGTCAGTACGAGATGTATCATACTCAGCTGAAAATCAATGAGTACGAGAAGCGTCAGCAGGAGCACGATGCTCGCATGGCAAGGCTCGGAGCTGAGACGGATACTCCGGAGGTGGCGGCTGCACGCGCTGCAGCAGAGGAAGAAGCAAAGAAAAACGAGGCCGATTTGACAGCTGCGGAGGAAAGCAGCGTGATTGCCTTTGCAAAACGCCGTCAGGAAATTGAAGAAGCTGCGACCGCTGCAGAAGATGCTGCAAAGCCGGCCCCGCTGGGTGCGGTTACAGCATATCTTGAAGACTGTGCGGTATTACTTTTCAAGGCTGATGGCTCCATGCCTGTGAATGAGGGCCTGATTATCGCCGTGCAGCGTGAGGATTACATTGTCTGCGAAGCCACTGTCGATGGCAGGGATGAAGAATCCGGTCAGTATACGGCGGCTATCAAGCCCGCGAATTTCGGCGGGGTCAAAGACCCGGTGGCAGAGGAAAACAGCAAGCCCCGCCCCGGGGATGTGGTGATTGTCTCTCCTTTCCTCAGCAGCCGTGACCTGCGGCTGGAAAATTACGATTCTCAGAAAACACTTCCTCAGGAAAATCCGGCACCTGAAGCTCTGCCAGAGGTAGAGGCTCAGCTTACCCCGGTGCCGTGAAATTGTAACTATTTGCCACATGCAAGCCTTATTCGACCGTTCCCCGAGCTTTTCGTTCGAGTTCTTCCCCCCGAAGACCTCTGAGGGCGCGGCGTCCTTGCTTGATACGGTGGTGAAACTGCAGGAATTTCACCCAAGTTTTGTTAGTGTCACCTACGGTGCGGGCGGCAGTTCCCGAGGCCTGACGCGTTCTCTGGTGCATGATATACAGAGCAGGGGAATCCCGACAGTTCCGCATCTTACCTGCGTGGGGCACAATGAAGCAGAAATGGAGGAAATCCTGCAAGGTTATATTAATGCCGGAGCCCGCGCCATTATGGTGTTGCGCGGCGACCCTCCTCGCAATGCACCCTATATCCCCCAGAATGATGCGTTCCGGCATGCGGTAGACCTGGTGCGTTTCATCCGCCGTTGGGAAGAACAGCAGAAGCTTCCGTTCCGTCTGACTCTTGGCGTGGCCGGGTTCCCTGAGGGACATCCCGATTCCCGGAACCGACTCAGAGAAATGGATTATCTGAAAGCCAAGGTGGACGAAGGTGCTGATTACATCTGCACCCAGCTGTTTTTCGATAACCATGCCTTCTTTGATTTCCGGGACCGTTGCCGGTTAATGGATATCAATGTGCCCATCATAGCAGGCATCATGCCCGTGACCTCCATTTCCAGCATGAATCGCATGGCTGAGCTTTCTGCCGGAACCAATTTCCCGGCCCGATTGCTGAAAGCCATGCTTCGAGCCGGAGGCGATAAATCTTCCATTGAGCGCATCGGCATAAACTACGCCAGCAACCAGTGCAGTGAACTACTGGATGCTGAAGTGGATGGCATCCATTTCTACACGCTGAATCGCTCCAAGGCAACGCTGGAGATATACCACAATCTCGGGTTCAATAATTATTTCGACCTTGAGCGCCTTCGCTCGCTTAACAGATTTTATAAATAAGACCACTTCATATGGACACGAACAGCAAGAATAACGAGGATACCATGCCCCTTACTCCGGAGGAAATCAAGGCAATCGGAGAAATTGCCATAGGCCCCTCCAAGCACGAACAGTTCCTCAATGCCCACTATAAGAAACTGATGTGGGGTGGTATCACACTCGGTGTTGCTGCCGGTGCAGTAATCGCATTCTTCTCTCATCGCAATGATATGCGCCAGGCTGCCGCTGCTCAAGTCGTGCAGGCTATGAAAATCACGGTGCCCGGTGAGGGTATCACCACAGCCGATGAGTATGATGCCGCCGCCTTGCAGTCTCTTCAGCAGACCTATTCCAACACTCCCTCTGCAATCACGGCGAACCTCTTGAGCGGGCTCTCTCAGCTGGCTAAGGGTGAAGCTGCCGGTGTGGGCACTCTTGAAAATGTAGCGGCCAGCTCAGCCCCGCTGCCTTTGCGAGCTCGCGCTCTTGCAGCCCTTGCGACCTATGAATTGCAGCAAGGCAAGGATTCTGCTCCTATCTGGACCCGGATCACGCAGATGGAGTCCAACCCATACTCTGCGCTCGCATACCTGATGCTGGGTGATATTGCCAGTGCCAAAGGCGATAAAGACGCAGCCCGCAGCTGGTATGAGCAGTGCAAATCGAAGTGCCCTGCCAGTGCTCTGGTAACCGATAAGACAGTGGAAATGCGCCTTACTCTGCTGGATGTTGACGCCCCGACTCCTGTTGAGCCGGTTGCTCAGCCCGAAACTCAGGAAAAAGAGAATCCTCTCGGGAATCCCTTTGGTGAGGTGCCCACAGTGGAAAATGTGGAATTTAACCCGGGTGAGTAAAGACGACCATGGGGCTGTATCAGGACAATTTTTCCGGATTATCTGAGCTGGAGCGCCTTGCTGCCATGGCTCATGACCCGGTGCGCGTGCATGAAATCGGAGCCGATCAGTGGCCATTGACCATGATGGCTTGCGGCCTCATGGCCAGTAATGATGAGGAAAAACTCGAAGAAAACTTCGATATCTACGATATATTTGTTTCCAAAACATCCGTAGCCGCTCGCAAAAGCAGTCTGATTCAGCTTTCTCGCTTCATTACCGGTCGCAAGGGTGAGGGCTGGAAAGCCATGATTCCCTACGCCACCAATGAGCCGGATGATGCACTGAGCCGCAAAGCTGCCACCTACGTGCTCACTCTGGCTCAGCCTGGCCCGTCTGAGCCTCTTGCCGGGGTGCAGGAGCTGGTGAATCGCCTGGTGCGAGACGAGTTTGCGCCCTCAACGCTCCTCGATGCCATCCTCAGCCTGGCAGATATGCGCGTGTTGCCTCTGCTTCAGCCGCTGCTGGATACGGATGACGACCGCATAGAAGAGCTGCTGGATGATATGGCGCCTACTCCCAATCGCCTCAGTTGCACATTTGCTCTGCGCGCCTTGGAAACGAAGCCTCAGCTCGCAGAGTCGGTTACAGACGCTCTCTGCCGCATGGCCCCGCTTTCTCCCGTCATTCTCGACCTTGCGCTGCCCATTCCTACCTGGGCATTCGCAAAACCCACTCCTCAGCCGCTCCACGGCTGGACCCCGGCAGAGTATTTCTCCCGCATGCTTCCGGAGCTGCAGCCTCATCTGGATGCAGACCAGCTCCAGCGTGTGCGCGAGGCATACAAAGCCTGACACAATCAGATTTCGCAGACAGCCTGGCCCCGTAGTTCAATGGATAGAACGGCCCTCTCCTAAAGGGCAGATATGGGTTCGATTCCCGTCGGGGCTGTTTGCTTGTTTTGTGCTAATAGCGCTAATAGTTTATTTTGCTTGATTTGTGAGGCGTTATTATTGTTAATAGCAACAGTTCGCTGCGCGAAAATTGCGCGACTCGCTGCGCGACTTTGCGCGACTTGTTCCTATTAGCATATATTATCGTTCCATGTCTCAATATTCTGTTTCTTTTAGCGTTTTTTCCGATGCTAAGTCTCCGTTCTGGTTGGCTCAGTTGGTGCGGCCTGATGGCTCGCGGGTAAAGAAGTCTACTAAGGTGCCGGTGGAGGGCGGGGTGTTCCAGGGGGAACGCCTTTCTAAGCCGCAGGCTAAGCGTAGGGCGCTGCTGGTTGCGCAGGAGTTGGCGGCCGCCGCTCAGGTGGAGGCTCAGCGCCAGGATAATTTGTCGGTCCGCGAGTTGTTTGATACGGTGCTGAAGGGGAAGCTGGGTCGGCTTTCGGTGGCTACGTATGCTAATGCGCGGACTACGTATGCCCAGTTCTGTAGTTGGCTGGGGGCTCGCCGGGCGGCTTCGCCGGCAAGGCTGGTGACCAGGGCGGATATTAAGCAGTGGGTGACTGACAGGCGGTGTGAGGTGCGGTGTAAGACGGTGCAGCATGGGCTGTATGTGCTGCGGGCGGCGTTTAATTGGGCGCTGGATGCGGAGCTGATTCCGCGGAATCCGTGTGACAGGGTTTCTGTGCCGCCGGATGGCAAGGATGAGAGGGTGGTGCATGAGGCGTTTACGCCGGAGGAGGTGCAGGTGCTGGTGGAGAAACTTCCGGATGAGTGGGCGGCGGCGGTGAGGTGTTGTCTGGGGACTTTCGGGCAGCGTCTGGGGGATATTCGTAATTTGCGCTGGGATCAGTTTGATTGGGAGAGCCGGGTGGTTCACATCACGACTGGGAAGACGGCGCGGCGTTTGCAGCAGCCTATGCTGGATGGTTTTTATCAATGGGCGCGTGAGCGCTATGCCTGGGCGCAGGAGCATGGTGGGGATGCTGCGGTCTGGGTGTTACCTCGGCTGCGTTCTCATAGTAATCCCAGCCAGGAGTTCACGCAGCTGGTGCGGTTGCATGGTATCGGGCTGCAGGGTGCCGGTGGCCAGGGGAGGCGGCGTACCTGGCATAGTAAGACTTTCCATTGCCTCCGCGCCACTGTTGTGACGATGCTTCATGCCAACGGGGTTAGCCAGGGTATGGCGATGGAGCTTGTCGGGCATGATTCGCCGGAGGTGCATGCTGTGTATCTCAGGCCTACTCCGGATCAGTTGCGGGAAGCAGCAGGGAGATTGGCTATTGACTATTGACGAAAGAGCTCCGCATTTTGCGGAGCTTTTTTGTGCAAAGTGCGGAGCTTTTTTGTGCAAAGTGCAGAGCTCTTTTGTGCAAAGCGCGGAGCTTGTCTAGGGAGTTCCCGCTTGTCTAGGGAGTTCAGGGTGTTGTCTGGGGCTCGTTATTTAGTTGAACGCATCTTCTGAATTTATTTTGGAAGCCTATGTTTCTATAATATTCTGGAGGTGATATCAGGCCTTGTTGCAGAAGATAGTTCATGGTTTCGTTTGCGCCAGAGAGTTCAATCATATCGGTCCAGAGATACAAGAGGTTGGCTGCTGGAGCGGGTATGGAAGAGATGAAAAAATCTAAGTAGTATAGCTTTTCATCTTTATCGAGGGTGCGTTCATGATAGATGAAATTAGTAAGCTGAAGACATGATTTAATCCAGGCTTTTGTAGAGCCGTTTGTGAAGGTGTTATTGTTCGCATGGGTTTCTACTTGTGTATCAGACCATTTGTCAATTTTTCCTACGTTTTCAATGATTATGTCGAGAGCCTCGAACCCTTTATGCGTAACAGGATGTGTTATTGCTGTGTTCGATTGAATCGGTTCTTCTTTTATTACACAGCAATTGGATTCTAACCTTTTTACATAATCTATGCGGCGATAAATTTCATCAGTCAATTTGCTTATTTTGGACTGTTTCTGCATTTCTTGCATCTCGTCGTGTTGTTGTTTTAGAGTTGCTATAAGTCCTGCAAATGCTAAGCCGGAGAAAAGACAACTCAGTGCCCCAAATTGGTCTCCGAAAATCCCTTTATTTTCTGGGTGTGGTAAATCGGTAAACCAGTCGAGTATTGAATCGTAGGCGAAAACTAGAACAAGAATCACAGACCCTGTAACAAGAAGAACACGCCATTCTTTCATGTATGTTCCTAGGTAGGTGAGTATGATTAATATCGGGATAGGCAAGAGGTAGTAGTCTGGATAGACGGTAGGAGGGCTATCCATGGTTACTGATCTATGCGGAGTTTTGCAAATTCGTTAAGCAGTTCGCATACTGTATTGTTAATTTGTTGCTGGAGTGCGGAGAGCTTAGCTTCTACTTTTTTCTGGAACTCCGGAGGAAAATCTGCGGAAAGGTCAAGGAGACCGGTTATTTGGCTGGGAATGTGGCTGTCGGTAGATTTTGGGGCATTTGCTGCTTGTTCTTTTGTGAGGTCTTTATCCAAAAGGTCGGCTATAGAAACGGAGAAGTAGGTGCTTATTTTTTCCAGAATGGTGCGTTTGGGGATTCTTTGCTCTGTGAAGTAGCGGGAGAAAGATACTTTGTGGATGCCGAGACGGTCAGCAATTTCACAGTCGAGTAACCCTGTTTTGTTAACTAGATGCCGCAGATTTAACAAAAACCTGCTCGTTTTGTTAATTTTTTCTTGCATTTTGTTTACAATTCTGTTAACTTGATGCCGTAACCGCGATACTGGTGACACGGAAAGGCGGTTACGGTAACACGCATTGTAACAAAATGAAGCGAAAAAACAATAATAATGTTGCGGTAACGGCGCAGTACCTGGCCGATAAGGGGTATAGCATTACCCGTGCGGCTCAGGCTGCGGGGTGCAGCCCCAGCCACCTGACGCTGGTGTTGAAAGGGGAACGCAAGCCAAGCTCTGCCCTGGTGCAGAGGTTGCGGGATTTAACGCCTTACCACCCGGTTAAGTGCCTGGTGGAGTATTAACCGATAGGTGACACCTAGAGTGCTATGGCTAAGAATATAGAAGCGTTTTCAATGAATGAGACCTTTGGGGGTAAGCAGGCCTCTGTCCATGAGGAAAAGTCTGCCTTTTTGCATGATTCCGTACCGGGTGCCGGCCCTGCTGTGGCTTCCGTAGATATGCCCCAGGTCTTCAAGATGGCGGGCGATGGTGTCGGTGTACGTTATATCCCATTGGAGCGTGTACGCGAGGTCTGGGAGGGGAATGCTTTCGTACGCTATGAGAACCCGGAGAATCTGAATTTGTTCTTCGGTGGGCTCTTTTGGGTTCTGCGGACGCTGGAGTTGCAGGTGTGCAAGTTGTCTTTGGAGGTGACGGTGCCGGGCGAGAAGCTGGCGGTGCTTGCTGATGAGTTGGCGCAGGTATGTGAGATGGCGCGGTATGCGAAGAAGCTGGCGGATGCTCTTGCGGATTGTAAGCAGACCCCGGGTTATTCCCCTGCATATTTGAAGCCTGAACCACAGAAACAGGCTGGTGGTGAATGTGATTGCTGTGCCGGTGATGGTGCTTTCGGCGATGTTGCTCCAGTCGATTCCGGCGAGAATGTTTCTGAGGGTTTCCATGCCGCAAGTGTATCGGATGTAGGTTGAATTTTCAAGTTGTGTTTTGTTATGGCAAAAATGGAAGACAAGAATAAGAAGGCCGCGGCTTGCTGCAACAAGCGCGCGGCGGATAGGGCGAAGGAGCTGGCCTGGTTGGATTCAGCTCTCCTGGTTGAGTTTGAGAAGAAGCTGCTGGATGTGCTGGATGGCAAGGCGGGCTTCTTCGGGGGTGAGAATTACGGTGATTTCGCCGTCGGCCGGATTGTCTTGTCTGATTACGATGTGACCTTCTGCGCCGATGTAAATCTCTGCCCCGTAGCTTGGGGGAATGGTGAATGTGGTGTCCATGCGTTTACTATACAGGTTAGCGCGCGCGGTGGCAAGGTTGTTTCGTATGTGGTGCGAGGAAATGGGCCGCGCCAGGTTTATGGCAGGGTGTTTCCTGACCGCTGATTGCTTTTTATTCATTATTCACTTTTTCACTATTCACTGATTATGGCTGCGTATAGACGAAAGGATGGGAAGCCGCTGGCGGCGGATGAGACTGTGGTGCTGGTGGAGCTGAAGGGCTTTGAGTATTGCAAGCTGCCGACGCTGGCGCGGACGCTGGATATCAGCGTGAGCCAGTTTAAGGAGGTGATTGCGGATTTCTGCGAGACGCACGAGATTCGGATTCTGGAGCTGGGGCCGCGGATGCAGCTGGTGAATGTGCATGATTTCCGCCGGGCTCTGGTGGACCGGGTGCATGTGCGCAGTGGTTTCGTGAAGTGAGATGTGATTGGATGTTGATGGTTATGGGTAGGGCTTTTTTGTGTCTGGGCGTGTCGGTAGCGTGTTTCTGGCTGCCGGGTTATGTGGAGGATCATGGGGTGGTCGGGACTAAAGTCCCGTGCTCCGATGAGATGGAGTATGTGCAGCCCGAGGATGAGTGGAGTTCTGGAGCGAATCCGGATTGCCCGAGTCACTGGGAGGCGTGGAATTCGCTGCCGCCAACAACGAATTGACGATTGACTATTTGATTTTATGTTACGCTACTTCTATAATAATGGTAAGGTAAACTATGTTGATGATAGCAACAGGTTTGCCGGGTTTGATATGTCGCAGCATTGCTGCGAGTCATTCGGGCATGGTGTTTATGGTTTGGATGGCCGGAAGATTTCACCCAACGTTGATAATGAATGGCTGAGTTTATCTTTTGCCGGCTGTCCTCCTATTGAGGATGATGGTGCAGAGCTGGCCAGGCTGTCGGGTGACGATGATTTGCGCTGCGCGGATTTCGGCGGGATGGTGCGTTTTAAGCTGGTGGATGTCTGCGGCGTGCATAAGGCATGGCTGGCGTTTTATAACGAGCATAATGGGTATTATTCGCACATGGGCGAGTATAATATGAACCCTGCAACGGAGTTTTGTCTTTGAGCGGATTATGGCCAGGAAGAAGATGAGTAGGGCTGAGCGGAGGCTGCTGAAGCGGACTGGGTTTGGCCGCGAGTTTAAAGATATGGGGGCTCTTGTATGCGCGCTGGAGGAAGCGAAGCTGGCTCCGCGCCCAGAGGGGTATGCGCTGCAGGCTGATTCCAGCTGGGGGCAGCGGACGCGCCGCCGGGTGCGCCGGGAGCGGCGTGAGCGTAGGTTGGCGGTTCTTAGGTATTTTCTGCTGATGGTGTTGGTGTATGGTGGCTCGCTGGTGGTGGTTGTGCTGCTGGTGGCCGGTCTGTGGGATTTGGTTCTGCGTCTGATTGGTTAGGATTATGAGCAGCGTGGTTATTGCTAGCGAGGTCAAGCGCCGACACGAGGTGTTTGGTATTCCGTATTCGGCGACTGGGCGTGTGGTGGCTGAGTTGGAGTTACGCTGGGCTTGGGTGAATGATGTTTTCCAGGCTGTGATCGTCCACGAATGGGTGCAGTATCCGAATTGTACGCTTGCGACTGCGGAGGAGATTCGGAGTCTTTTGGATGAGCGGGAGGTGTAGGTATGAGTGGTAAGGTTTCTGCGCTGGTTGGTTTTAACCGTAAGGAGGCTTCGGTGCTGCGCTCGGTGCCTAAGGGGTGGGTTTCGTCTCGCTATGTGGCTATGCGGACCGGTCTTTCGGTGCGGACTGCGCGGGCGCAGTTGCATAGGTCGGGTGTGAGCTCGGTGCTGGTTCGGGTGCCGCCGGCATGCGCGGGGCGATATTGGGAGCCGGAGGGTGTTCAGAGTTTTCTATCAGCTCGACCGAATATCATTACCGATTTGCCGGCAGGGATGTGCTGCTCTTACGAGGCTGCTGCACTGCTGCTGGTGAGCCGGTCGACATTATGCCGGTATGAGGCCAATGACGAGCTGGAGGGCCGTTTTATGCGAGTTAGAACCAGTTCAGGTGTGCGTATGCTTAAGCTCTTCCTCCGGACGCAGGTTCAAGAGCTTGCGGAAAGGCGCAAGAATACTGCCCGCAAGCGCATGCGGTCCATTGCCATGAAGAATATGAGGCGTGTGTTCGTTCCGCTGGAGTGAGTTGGTTTTACATAGGTTCTGTTCAAGCGTTTTTATAGGGTTAGTTTGTGCGCTTGTAGAGAGCTGCCTGCGCGCCGCCGGGGGCGCGATAGAATAAGTACCCGGTTATCTCCTGGTCGAATTGAGGTGATTCCAAGTAGCTGCCAAATGGGGGCGGTGAAATGATATGGGGTCGACTCCCATCCAGGGGCGGGGCTAACGCTGTGATAGCGTGGGCTGCTGAATTATCCATATATATAGTAGTTGGAAGCCTGGGGGGAGACACGGGCTTTAAATGTGTCTCTAAAATCTACCGCGTGGAGGCACCAGGTCTGGGCATTTTTCCTGGTGCGTGGCCAGTGTGGGGTTCGATTCCCCACGGCGGTTTCGCCTGGAGAGCCGTGGGCTACGGTGCGGTTTTCCGGGGTTCCTGCGTAATAACACCTGCGCCAGCCAGGCCGTATGCAAGCTGGCAACTTTACACTGTTATGTTTAACGAAAACGAAAATGAGAAGTCGGCGCAGCAGGGTTCCTGCTGTGGGAAGTTGAAGTTCAGCATGGTTCGCGACATGCTGGTGAAGAGAGAAATCGAGATGGATGAGCCGGGTGTGCTGGCTGTTGTGGATATGGAGGGTGTGCATACTCAGATGGAGTTTGATGGTCTGAATGTGCTTTCTCGCAAGAGAAGTGTGCTCAGCATGCTGAACGGGGCTTTTGCTCAGTTGGCAAAGGATGGGATGGAGTATAACCCGAAGGCTCTTGCTGTGCTGGGTGAATGGTGGGGGCGCTCAATCAAGGATTCTGAAAAGAGCGAGTTTCTTAAGGGGCTGATGGATGTTCTGAGCAAGTAAGGAAGGAGGATTTTTACCATGAGTAATGAGATTACGATTCGTCCTGGTAATGGTGTTCTGACGGCTTTTCAGAATTTGCCGCAGTTGCTGGAGGTGGCTGATAAGCTGGCGAGCAGCACGATTGTGCCGCAGGCGTACCAGAAGCAGCCTGGTAATGTGCTGATTGCGCTGAATACGGCGCAGCGCCTGCAGGTGGACCCGCTGATGGTGATGCAGAATCTGTATGTGGTTTATGGGAATCCGAGCTGGAGTGGTCAGTTTGCGCTGGCGCTGCTGCGGAACAGTAGCCGCTACTCCAGGCTGGAGTATGTGAACCTGAATGGGACAGATTGGCGCGGTGGTTTGAAGATGCGCGGCCATAAGTGGGATGGCACTGTGGAGGAGGGTCCGGAGATTACGCCGGAACTGGTTTCTAAGGCTGGCTGGGATAAGAAGAACGGGAATAAGTGGAACGAGATGCCTGAGCAGATGTTCCGCTACCGCGCGGCGAGCTGGTTTGCGAAGTCTTGCTGCCCGGAGGTTCTGCTGGGTCTGCCTACGGTGGACGAGGTGCGCGATGAGGGCCCGCGTGAGATGCGTGAGACCAGGGCTTCTGTGGTGGAGGATGCGGCACCGGCCGCTGCTGCTACGGGGCTGGGTGTGGCTGCGAAGGCTCGCAAGGCGGACGATGGTTTCAGGCTGGAGTCTGAGGAGGCGGCTGTGGTGGATAGCCCGATTGCGCTGCCCCAGATGAATGCGGCGGATAAGGTGAAGGCTGCTTTGCGCGAGGCTAAGGTGAAGTGGGAGGTGTTTGCAAAGTGGCTGGCTGGCCGCTCTGTGACGGTGCCGCCGGCTTCGGATAGGGAGCAGCTGGTGCGGTTGTGTGAGTGGCTGCTGGGCGGTGAGCATGATTTGCTGGAGGCTGCTGCCGCTGAGTTGAACATTAACTGGAAGTGAATGTTTATTGACGATTGACTATTGACGATTATGGATGCGAGTGATTTTGAACGGCTGACGCTGGAGCGCGTGAAGGAGCTGCTGGATAAGCAGGGAAGCGCGATTGGGCTGGTGGATCCTGATGAGTACCACTCCTGGAAGAAGGAGCTGCCGAACTGCGTGAGCAAGAGTAGCCTGGTGGAGTTCATGGAGAATCCGCTGCGTTTCAAGATGAATCTGGATGCCGGTATTGAGAAGAAGAGTGCCGGGTTTAAGCTGGGTTCTGCTGTGGATGCTGCGGTGCTGACTCCGGATGTGTTTGCCAGGAAGTATTTTTACGAGCCTAAGGAGGTGCAGATTTGCGCGAACGGCAAGCCGCACGCGGGTGGCCACCAGAGCAAGGAGCAGAAGGCGCGCTGGGATGAGCGTGCTGCCAGGGGTGATGTGTTCCTGGAGCTGGAGGAGTTGAAGCTGGTGAACGATATGGCGAATTCCATGACGGAACACTTGCAGAAGCTGGGGCTGAAGGTTGGCGAGTCCTGCCTGACCCAGGTTGCTATGTTCGTGCGTGTGGAGGCGGTGAACGGCGTGATGCTGCCGGTGCCGCTGACGGTGTGCGGATGCCTGGATATTCTGCCGCTGGAGGATCCGGTGCTGATGGATGCGAAGACTACGAGCCGCGGTGTTACTGAGGCTGGAATCAATGCTGCGATGGCGGATTACAGCTACGGGGTGCAGGCTGCGATGTACGCGGATTTGTTCCAGGTTTGCACCGGGGAGCCGGAGGCGCGGCGGTTTGTGTTCCTTTTTGCGGAGACTATTTTCCCGCACCAGACGCGCCTGGCGTGGGTGCCGGCAACGCTGATGATTGCGTACCGCACGCATTACCAGGTTGGGCTGGAGCAGTATTCCCGCTGCGTTGCTACGGGCGAGTGGGGCGGGCTGCAGCTGCCTGATATGGATTTTAATCCGCCGCGTTGGGAATTGAATAAGCTTAATGTTCATTTTTAACTTTTAATTTATTGATTTTTGTATGTATAGGAATTCAAATTTGGGTCAGGCTGTTTATCAGATTCTGAAGGGTTGCCAGAATGAGGGTATTTCTTTTGCGGGGCTGGTTCGCCAGCTCCGCAAGAGGGGGTATGAGGAGATTTCTCGTGAGGCGGTGCAGGAGCAGCTGCGCCGGCTGGCTGATGAGGGGAAGTTACGCGTGCTTCCTGGCGGGTGGCTGAGTGTGTGGCCTGACCGGGTTGTGTGTGCTTCAGATGTGAGGTATGCTGTGCATGGCGGATGCCGGCACCGGGATTATTATTACCCGGAGGAGAAGATGCTGGGGTATTTTGCCGATTGGTGGGATGCCTGGCTGGTTGCGTGCGCGGATTTTCTGGGTGACCGGGTGCGCGGGCGCGCTGTGTATCGCCTGGAGTCTGGTATGTGGGAGCTGGATAGTGTGTGTGGTTCGCTTAATTGCGTGGAGCTGCAGATGCCGGAGCCTGAGCCTAAGCCGGTGCGCCGGGTGGAGCGTCATGTGCCTACGGATGGGGATTATATTGAGGCGGAGCTGGATGCGGTGAAGAACGCGCTGGCCAGTTCTATGCATGAGCAGGTGTACCGCCGGTTGCGCGAGGATGCCGAGAATGGGAAGATTGCTTTGTCGTTTGCCGTTGAGGTGAATCTGGATGCCCAGACTGTTTCGGCGAAGATGAGCGGGAGCATAAAGCTGGTGGCTAAGGGCAGCACGCATATTGCTGACCCTGGGCAGCTGGAGCTGGATTTCAGCGGGGATGTGGATGATGAATATGAGGAGGATGAGGAATGAAGGAGGAGATCAGATTCCAGCTGTGCGGGCGCGTGACGCAGGTAAAGCCGGTGAAGGGCGTGAATGGCCGCTTGTTTACCAGGGTGTATTTGCAGTGCGGCGGTGCTGGCCGTGAGGTTGCTTCTGTGGCTGCTGTTGAGTTTCATGGTGAGACTGAGCAGCAGGAGCTGAAGCAGGTGCGCGTGAATGACCGGGTGCTGGTTATGGGGCGCATGAGCGGCCGCATGGGAGAGAAGTGTGTTTTCCATACGATGTATGGGGATGTGCTGGCGATGGTTCCTGCCGGAGGGGCGGGTGCTGAGGATGATGGTTCTTTTTTCGGGAGTCTGGCATGAATGACGGTGAACCGATGAATGAGCTGCTGGCGTGCAGCCGGCTTTTCGTGGAGATTCAGTCGATGGAGCCGATGCTTCGCGGTGGGCTGCGTATGACCATCACGAGGAGTGGTGACCATGTTGTGAGCTGCCGGGTGTATGCCTGCGGGGATTCCAAGGCGCTGCACCAGTATAAGGTGCGCGCTAAGGATGTGACCACGGAGGATGAGCTGTATGCTGAGGTGAATAACCTGTGGCGGCAGCTTGTGGCGATGAATCTGACGAGAGTGGAGAAGAAAGACGATGGCAAGGACTGAGCCAGTGCGTTACCGAGCAAGGGATCAGGTGATGCACCTGGGTGAGCCGTATGATGGTATGGTGACCCGGGTGCATGACCGGTGCCTGGAGTTGCTGGTGGCGGCTCGCCGGGGGAATCGGCATGCTACGGTGGATGCAGCGGAGCGGCTGATTGCCCAGGCGAGGGCTCTGGTGGAGCTGCTGGGTAACAGGGTTAAACGTAATTGATTCTAACTGAGATTTTATTTTATGACTGAAGTTAAGGTGAGGTTGGAGAAGCCGGCTGCGGCGCTTTCTCCGAATAGTGTGTGCGGGTCTACTCCCAGTGGGGTGTGGACGAATCATTTGATTCATATCGGCGCGAAGAAGCGGGCGCGTAAGAAGGCTGTTAAGGCAGCGCAGGAGGTGCTGCGCGGTGGTGCGCCGGATAGTGCGGATTTTCGCCCGGTGGAGTATGTGCTGGTGTGGTATTACCACGGGACTAAGCGCGATGCTGACAACTGCCTGGCGAGTTGCAAGGCCTATCTGGACGGCTGTGCGGAGGTGTTCAAGGTGAATGACCGTGACCTGGAGTGTGCCGGCATCCGCCGTGTGCGGGATAAGGCGCTGCGCGGGTTTATTGAACTGCGTTTCCGGGATGTGCTGACTCAGCGGGACTGGGAGGCGGAGGGCGGTTTTTGTCTGGAGCAATAAGGAGGGAGGAGGATAATGGCTGATATTGTTTTAGCGTTGCGACCTAAATGGCTGGAGCTGATTCTTGACGGCAAGAAGACAGCAGAATTTCGCCGTGTGATGCCGAATGACTTGGTTCCTGGTGATAAGGTATACTTGTACCAGGGAGGTGCTTTGCATGGAGTGGCGGTTGTGATAGAAACTGATTATGCGTATCATCCTCGCCACGAGGATCACGAAGAGGATTGCGCATGCCTGGCTTTATCGTACGAGAAGACCGGATGTATTGATTGGCGTGCAGCTTATGGTTATTTATGCGGCGGCAAGCGTCCTGGAGTTATTAGGTTGGACCAGGTTCAACGGTTTGCTGCTCCAGTGCAGTGGAGGGGAGCTGTGGTGCAGAACTTTGTATATTATGTCAGACAGGATATCGGGACTGAAGTCCCGTGCTCCGAAGATGGAAAGGAGAGGCTGGTATGAATAAACTGGAGGCGGAGGTTATCCGGGCGGTTGAATTGCTGCGGAATAAGCCGGGGCGCGGGGTAATTATCCTGGTAATGGAGCCGGATGGGATACATGACGATGGCGTGGTGTATTGTTTGCGCGGCGGCGTTGCAGGTGGAGCACCTTTGGTAAAGGAGCTGCTGATTATGTTTTGCAATTCCTTTAGTAAGCTGGTTAATGTTGTGCTGGGTACTGTTGGTTATACCAGGTTATTCCGTAATCGGAAACATGATTGAGATGTGTGTGCTGGTTGGTTTGATTATATCGATTCTTTTTAATGATGAGTGATTTTAATACAAGAAAGACGGAGCGAAGCACGACAACGTGGCTGACTCCGCCGTGGATGCTGGAGATGCTGGGGCCGTTTGATTTGGATCCGTGCGCTGCGGTGGGGCGGCCGTGGGATTGCGCGACCATCAATTACACGGTGGAGGATAATGGACTGGCCCTGCCTTGGGGTGACCGGGTATGGTGCAATCCACCTTACGGGCGGGAGGCTGCTGCGTTCATGGAGCGCATGGCGGAGCATAATGGCCCAGGGTTGGCGCTTGTGTTCATGCGGCCTGATACGCGATGGTTCCAGGATGCTGTGCTGAAAACGGCGCGGTATCTGTTCATGCTGCGCGGGCGTGTTCGATTCTGCCACCTGGATGGGTCGCCTGCAGCTGCTCCGAATGCGGCAAGCTGCCTTGTGGCGTGGGATAGAAGCGAGAGAAGATTGCTCCGGGAGTTGGAGAGTGGCGGCAAAGGGAAGCTGGCAATTTTGTGATGTGCATCTTCGCGCTGCGTGTTGCTTTTGGGAAATTACAGGTTATATTAAGGTTGTATTGTTATGGCGAGCTGGATTAAGGTACAGGTGACGCTGCCGGAGAGTCCGAAGATTTTCCGGCTGGCGCGTTTGCTCGGAGTCGGCCGGATGGAGGCTCTGGGGTATGCTGTGCGCTGGTTCTGCTGGCTCGATACTCACTGTGCCAATGGGTCAACGGAGTTGACAGAATCTGACGTGGATGCGTTAATTGGCAAGGGTGGTATCACGCGTGCGTTCTGCGAGCTGGAGTGGGCTTCGGTGGATGCCGAGGGCTATGTGCTTGTGCTGGATTTTGACAAGCATAACGGAAAGAGCTCGAAGCAACGCGCAGAGAATCAAGCAAGAGTGGCGGCGTTCAGGGAACGCCAGGAGGAAAAAGACTCGTGTAACGCAGAAAGTGTTACACGTGCGTTACCAGAGGGAGAGGGAGAATATATATGTAGTAAAGAAGGGTGTGCTGGTATAGCTACGGTTGATAAGGGTGCTGCACCGGCTGAACCTGCCCCCACCCCTGATGTGAAGGATGAGGGGTTCCGCCTGTGGCTGGCGGCGCTGTGCCAGTCGCACCCGAGTGCTAGCCGGAGCCTTTACCTGGCGCCGGATGTGCTGAGGGCGGCGAAGGCGGCTTTCTTGCGTTGCCCGGCGGCGGTGCAGAGTGCGGAGCTGCTGACGGCATATTTCAAGGACTCTCGCCTGGCTGAGGGGAAGTTCTATGCTCCGCGTGGTCAACGGAAGTTTTTTGATGATCTGGAGGATGTGCTTTCTCATGCTGAGCGCTGGCGCAAGTGGGCGGGCTGGAAGCCGAAGAAGAAGGCTGATGCCTCGGAGAAGCGCCAGGCGATGAAGACTGCTGGCTGCGAGGTGCGCCAGTGCGCCGGTGTGATCTGTGACGCGGAGAGGGATGAGTTTTTCAAAGGTTTAAGGGAGGGGGAGACGAATGGACAAGAAGAGTAAGATTGTGAACAGGAAGACGAAGGAGCTGCAGCACCTGCTGCAGGGGCTGATAAGGCCGAAGAGGGATTGCAGCATCAGTATGTACATTCTGATGCTGGAGCTGGCTGATGGGGAGGAGCTTTCATCCTTGTCTATTGACCGGAGACTCAAGAAGATGGGAATGCAGAATCCGCGCCAGTTGCTGCATGCTGCGGTAAGCCAGGGGTGGCTGCAAATGAGTGTTTCGGTTGACGGGAAGTATTGGCGTCTGACTGCAGCCGGGCAGGCTGTTGTGGCAGGTCTGGAGCGCAGACTTGACTTGGCGAGGGAGCTGATGTGATTATATACCCGTTTATACTGACTACTAGACTACTTTATATATAATACATTGATAACTATATAATAATAGGTAGTCAGGTGGTCTGAATGTCGGTGTGGTATGGCCGGGATGAACGAGAGACAGAAGGAGTTTGCGCGCCTGCTCGTGGCAGGTGTTGCGCAGGGGAAGGCGTATCGGCAAGCTTTTGACTGTGAGGGGAAAAGTGATGCGGCTGTGCGTTCGGACGCGCACCGGCTTGCGAAAAATGCTGACGTTTTGCGATTTGTTGCTGAGTTGTCGCAGCGGGCTGATGTGTCTGCTGTATTGACGAGGGAGGCGCGTATGGAGATGCTTTCCAGGCTGGCTGAGCGGAGTGCGGAGCGGATGGAGGTGGGTGACGCGGTGAGTTGCATCCGCGAGCTGAACAAGATGGACGGAGCTTATGCTCAGCCGGAGAATGCGGTGCAGGTGAATGTGGCAACGGGTATCAGTCTGGGTGAGGTTGTGGCTTCTGTGATGGGGGCCAAGTGACGGTACGCCGGTGGGGTGTATTGAATGATATATTGAGTGGTGTTCTTGAGTCGCGATAGAATCGCGGCATGGATAAGGGGTCACTGTTCAGGCTTGCTCTCTCGAAGCTGGGCTCAACGGCTCAGCTGGTTGAGGGGTCTCCGGAGTTTAAGGCTCTGGAGGATTGTGCTCAGCAGGCGGTGGCTCTTGCGCTGGATTTCAACATGTGGGATTTTGCGCAGAAGCGTGTTTCGCTGCCTGTGGTAGATGGCTGGGCGGCATTGCCTGGTGATTGCATTGAGCTGCGTGAGGTGGGTGCTCGGACCTGGCGAAAGGTCGGCCGAGATATTGAGGTGCATGGTAATACGGCGAGCGTGAATGTGGTTTACAAAAGCCGAGAGATTTCTGATGCCATGGCGCTGCCTGACCACGAGCCGGTGTGGTGCGAGGCGGTGGTGTGTCTGGTGGCGGCGGCGATTGCCGGCCGGGTGACGGGTAACGCAAATATCGGCATGCAGCTGCAGCAGATGGGGCTCGGGTTGCTTTACCGGGCGAAGTTGAAGGAGGCTCGAAGTGTGTCTTCTAACGATCAACAGCCTGCGTTCGCAAGAGCTTCTGCTTGTCAAGGTCCGAAGAGTAACCTGACCACGAAAGGAGGGGTGCGCTGATGGGCGACAAGCTGGCTAGTTTGGCGAGCGCTGCGAATCATCGCAGTGATGCGATGACTACGCGCACGAATGCGCGGCTGCAGCGGCGCCAGGCTTATGCTGATGCGTACAAGCTGGAGGGTGACTCGGCATCTGCGCTGAGTATTGCCGGGGACCAGATGATGACGATGCGGCGGAATCAGGCTGAGCAGGTGGGTGCCAGGAGGGCTGCTGCCGGGGCTTCCGGGTTTTCTGCGTCGGGTGGTAGCCAGCTGGTGCAGGAGCAGAGTGTTGCGGAGATTCTGGAGGTGGCTGTGGCGAATGCTGCGCGCTCGGCTGCTGTTTCGGACACGAGTGCCAGGGAGCAGGCTAATGCGATGAGGCGGTATGGTGACACGGCCTACAATGTGGGGATGGTTCAGGCTGAGCACCAACAGAAGATGGCGCGTATTGCGAATGGTGTGGCTCCATGGCTGATGCTTGGGCAGGGGCTGACGCTGGCAGGAGGCTCGATGATGAGCGCTCCGGGAGTGTACCGTGAGTTGGCACCGTCGATTTTTAACAAGAAAGATTAGAGAATTTTTTATGGGACTGGATCCTGTTTCAGTGGGAGCTATTGTGGCGGTGGCCGGAGCTGCTACTTCTGCCGGCGCTTCGGTATACGGTGCGCACCAGCAGCGGAAGGCTGCGAAGAGTGCGGCGAGGGCTGCTGAGAAGGCTGCGAACACGCCGGTGACGGTGAGCAGCGGAAACGAGGCTGCGGAGACAACGAGCACAGAAGCAACGGTTGGGAAGAATACGGCGAGCAAGGCTAAGCGGAGGCTGACAGTGGAGGATTTTGCCGTGCGATTTTCTGGGGAGGGGCTTAGAAAGACTTTGAATTAAAAGAGATTATGCAAAGAGTTATTGTTTTTCCTGGTTTGGATTATTGCGTGACGAGCGCAGGTGGGTGCCAGCTTTACCGAGCTGACGGCACGAGCTTCTTTTTGACGATGAAGGCCGGTCAGGATTGTTTCACGGCGGTGGAGAACGTGGTGTTTGTGTCTGACGACGAGGCTTCGGTGACTGAGCGACGTGTGACGAATCTGACGGTTGTGAATTCTGGCGATTCTGGTGCATGTGTGGAGGAGACTGTGCCGGTTGATGTTACTCTGCCGTGCTGCCAAAACAAGAAATTTATACAAGGTGGCTATGCCAGCATAGCCGGCAACCTGATTCCTGGCGGTAAACTCACGCATTTGACCTGCGGCGTAGAAAGAAGCGGACAAGGCAATGGTAAGCTGCGGCTGCGCCAGCGCGTGCCCGGCACTGGTGAGCTGGTGCTGGTCGGTTATGGCAATTACACTGGCCAGACTGCCGAGATTGGCGAGGAAAATATGCCGCATTACAAAATGGAGGACTGCACGCTGGTTGCCGGGCGGGATTTGGTAATCGACTTCACAGAGCAGATGGATTGTTGGATTTACGCAACCGGTCCTGTTGACGGCTGTTCGATAACATATAGTAACAACGGCAAGGTAGATATTAACGACGGCACGACAGAGCTTGGATGGTTGGTACTCTGTAAATTACACATTGAGCAGACACGGAGCAGACGTGTGGTGACGACCGGCGCTTTTCTATACGCCGGGCTTAATCAGCGGGTTTGGACGAGTTCGCTAGAGTATGTGAGCTATGGGTACCGCACGTTCTTTAGAGCGTTGGTGACGGTGTTTGAGCCGCTGGGTGGTCTGCCTAACCTCACCGATGGCGAGGAAATGTACTTGGAGTCTAATATTCGACATTTCAAGGCCGATTTGCCGAAGCTTGTGAATGGTTACCGTATGTTCGAATCCACCCCGCTGGAAATTTTTGATTGTAATGATCTGTCGCACCTTAGTGACGCAGAACGCATGTTCTGCGACACGAATCTTCCTGCCTCCGAAATAGAGCGAATTATCAACCTGCTGCCAGATTTCCTGCATGACCAGAGCTTGTGGCCACTGCCTCTCGATCCGGAGACCGGCGCTGTTGTTAAACTGGAGGTCGGCTCCGATGCGTATGCCGAAATGCAGAAGCGGATGGCTGCAGAGAAGCATACTATTGGGTTTGGAGACTGTGCCGGCGCGAACAATGTGCCGGAGGCCGTTTGGCAGCTGGCCAAAGACAAAGGATGGACTATTGATAAACAGACAGCAGATTTGTAATGAAAATTTAACCAAAACTAAATAATTATGAACGAAGAACAGAAGAATAGAGCAAAGGCGGCTCACGGTAAGCTGCAGGGCTGGCTGGAGGGCTGGGGTGTGCCGAGCCGCTGGGCGAAGGTGGCCGCGGCGCTGATAATCGGGGCCACTATTGGCGGGATGAGTACTTGCACGCAGAGTTGCAAGCATGTGCCGCATGTGGAGCTGACTGTGGAGCAGGTTCAGGCTGCGGAGACGGTGTACACTGCTCTGGGCGGCGAGGTTCGCTACCGCGTCATTCCGGTGGTGGAAGACTGGAAGAAGTGAATAATGATTAGTGAATAGTATGGATACCGTGACTGAGAAAGCGATAGAGTTGTACGATGTGTACACGGCGGCCGTAGGTGGAAAGGCTTGGGATGGCCGACCTCTGCCGAGTGGCTCTGAGTTCATGGCTGATGCCAGCAAGCAGAAGCAAGCAGATGCCTGGCGGGCTGTGGCTAGGTATGCGTTTAATATAAAGAAGTGAGGCTATGTGCAAGAGGGAGGAGAACGAGCCGCTGATGCGGTACTGGTTCCGCCAGTTCAAGGAGGAGCCGCTGAGGGTGATGATTGTCGCCACGACTGGGGCTATGGTCTGGCTGTACCAGGACGGCAATACGCGCTGGGAGCAGTACCGCGATGATATGAAGGAGCAGAACGCTGTGCTGGTTGAGCATGTGCGGACTACTGCTGAGGTGCTCTCGGTCATGGAGACTCGACTCGGCCACCTCGAACGTGAGCACGAAATGGATAGAAAGAGCCGTCAGGAATGAAGAGGATTGCTATTGATGTGGGGCATGCGGATGGGTCCGGAGCTCGTGGGAACGGGCTGGAGGAGCATGCTGTGTGCTCGGAGATTGCGGTGGCGCTGAAGGAGTGCCTGGAGAGTTTCCGGCTGCAGAGTTTCGGTGCTGAGGTGGTTGATTTTCCTGAGCGCGGAAATAGTGGCGACCTGGTGGCTACGGTGCAGGCGGTGAATGCCGGCGGCTATGATGCATGCGTGAGCCTGCATATGGACGCGGCAAGCCGAATTGCTGGCTATGAAAGAATAATATGCGATGACGGAAGTGTAGAGAGTGAGCCTATTTATGAGCCAGACCCTGTTCCTCACGGCGCGCATGCGTGCTACTACTCTTGCAAGGGCAAGAAGCTGGCGAAAGAGATTGCGCTGCGGCTCTGTGGTCAGTTGCCGGGGCGGGCTCAGCAGGTTGTGCAGCGGACGGATTTGTATGTGCTGCGCAAGACTAAGCCTGTGGCTGTGCTGGTGGAGTGTGGTTTTATTACGCACGCTGGTGATGCTGCGTGGGTGAAGGCTCATGTGGTGGAGGTTGCCCGTGCTATTGCGCTGGGTGTGGCTGCTTATTTTGACTATGAGGAGGGTGAGGTATGATGGATGATAAGACATTGGCGCGGATGGCGCGCAGTGTGCTTGCTGAGAAAGATTCCATGATGGGAATCTGGGATTGGTTAAGCAAGAAGATTCGACCCAGGAAGAACGATATTCTGAACCAGGTGAATGCGGATGAATTTCGCCGTGAGACATGTACGACGGCGAGCGAGTCTCTGCAGCTGCTGACGAATGGGTTCATGAGCCACGTGATGCCGAGTGGTGAGACTTGGTTCCGGTTCAGCCATGGTGGACCTATTCAGACTGAGAAGCATGAGTATTTTTACCAGCATGCTAATGATGTGACTTACCGGGCGCTGGCGGCAAGCCGGTTTTACACGGCTATGCACGAGTTTCACGAGGACCGTGATTTGTTCGGAACCGGGTGCTTGTATGCCGATTGGAAGAAAGGAGGCGGACTGCTTTTTGTGAATGTTCCAGTGGGCAGGTTTGGGTTTCAGCGAGATTACGAGGGCCGCGTGGATACGCTGGCTCGTGAGTTTCAGTACACGGCTGCACAGGCGGTGCAGGCATGGGGGTACGATAAGCTGCCGGAGGTGATTCAGCGTGCGTATAACCGAGAGCAGGAGAGGTACACGCGAGAGTTCTCTTTTGTTCATTTCGTGCTGCCAAATGACAGGTATTCGCGCGGTAATGGTGCGGTGGGCATGAATCCGGAGGCGATGCCTTTCCTGAGTGTGTATTTTTACGCTGGCGGGACATGGCCGGTGGTGCAGCGGAGCGGGTATGAGGAGTTTCCGTTTCTGGTGAGCTGTTTTGAGCAGTGGGAGGGAATATGGGGCTACGCGCCAGGTATGCAGGTGATGGGCGAGATAGGCAGCTCACTACTGACGGAGCGCAATCTCGACATGCTGGGAAATCTGCAGGTGTTCCCTCGCCTGATGATTGATGCGGAGCAGCAGGGAGAGGTTGATTACCGAGCCGGTGGCGTGACGGTGGTTGACCGAAACGTGGCGGGGCTTAATCTTCCACGCGAGTGGGGCACGAGTGGGCGCTACGATGTGGGTATGGACCGACTGAAGCGTGCTGACGATAAGATCCAGTCTGCGTTCCATACGAAGTTTCTGCTGGCTATTTCGAGTTCGGAACGAGAGATGACGGCTACTGAGGTGGTGGCCAGACAGCGCGAACAGGTGCTGGGTATCAGCGGTACGTTCACGCAGTTTGCTGCGGATTTCGATGCGTTTCTGGAGCGCATCTTCGGGCTGCTGTTCCGGCATGATGCGTATGAGTCATCTAAGTTTCCGTATCCACCGGATATTTTGGTGACGGATGGCGACCATGTGCAGATTGCACGCCCCGTGGTGCAGTACCATGGTGTGATTGCGCAGAGCGTGGCTCTGGCACAGCAGCAGAGTTTGACTGGGGCTATTCGTTCTGCATCG
This sequence comes from Akkermansia sp., assembly GCA_045614585.1. Taxonomy (GTDB): domain Bacteria; phylum Verrucomicrobiota; class Verrucomicrobiia; order Verrucomicrobiales; family Akkermansiaceae; genus Akkermansia. Next base: position 52,692 of record JAZLDD010000072.1, read on the forward strand.
GAGTGGGTGCAGGTGACGGGTGATGGTACGGCGCTGGACCTTGTGGACGGGGCCGAGGTGGTCAAGCACATGTTTGTGAGCCAGGGCGCGCCGGCAGCGGTGTTCCGCAGTAAGCAGGAAGTGAAGCGTATCCGTGATGAGCGCCGGGATGCGATGCAGCGACAGGCTGAGCTGGATAAGATGAAGGCGATGGCGCAAGGTAGCCAGGCAGTGAGAAATCTTGAATCTTGAATGTTGTATGAATGAACCGAAATGCGAGCGAAATGCTCGAGAAAAAGAGTTGGCCAGGCGGCGGGCGCTACTGTTTTCTGTGCCGCTGGATGAACGCGGTATAGAGGTTATTGAGCGGCGATTTGAGTGCCATCTTCCGTGTTTTCAGGGTGGGCGTGGCAGTTTTGACCCGCTGGATGCGATGCGGCGCGATGCGTACCGCGAGGTTTGCTTGTGGCTGCGCGACCAGTTGAGACAGTTTAAGACTGAATCAGACAGTTGACAATGAGCGATTTTTATGAGCGAAGAGAATACAAATATCGAGACGGGGGTGCAGCCTGACCCTGCACCTGTGGATAATACGGAGAATGCATCTCAGTTGGTGCAGACGCAAAATGAGCCGAAGCCGGAGGAACCGAAGACTGATAAGGAGAATCGGACAGAGCGAGAGGATTACTCGCTGGATGACGATGAAAATGAGAACGCGGGCTCGGGCGATGATGAGGATTCGAAAGAAGAACCGGATGCTTTCGAGGTCGAGTGGCCTGAGGGGTACGAGGCTGACGAGGAGCTGACCGGGCTGGTGAATGCCACGGCTCGCGAATGCGGCGTGACCGACAAGGCGGTGGGTGCGTATACTGCGCGGATGCTGGAGCATCTCCAGGAGAAGCATGCGGCGATGCAGGATGCGGATGATGCTGCGCTGAAGCAGGAGTGGGGACGAAATTTCCTGGCAAATAAGAAGGAGGCGCGTGAGTTCATGAGCCGCATACGGAAGGAGACCGGGCTGACAAAGGAGGATATGCGCGATTTTGCCGGAGCTCGCGGGTTCAAGGTGATGTATGCGCTTTCTCAGAAGCTGAACGGTGGCAAGATCGAGGGACTGGACCGCAAACCTAACACCGCTGAGCTGGATTGGGCCAAGGCAGCGCTGACGGATAAGGCACACCCCGATCACAAGGCTCTGAATGATGCGCGCGACCCACGGCACCGGGAGGTGACGGCGCGGTACTTCCGAGCGCAGGGAGCTAATCTGAAGTGAGCGTATTGAACGATATATGGAAAAGGTTTCAGGAAGCATGTAGTTTAAGTGTAACCGAAGGAGGTAAAATATGCCGTATACGAAGACTGAACTAGATATGGTGCGCCAGAAGCTGTCCACGGAGTGGGAGCATGACTGGGAGCAGACTACTGAGCGCGTAAAGCCGCACATGACTATCATTGACGAGGCCGAGGGCGACTATTTCGAAGTGCCGTATGTAGGCGGTACGGAGATGATTGAATACACCGGCTCGAATGTTAATATGCTGCTGAGCAACGTGAACTACGAAAAGCGCGGCATGCGATACCGTAAGTTCTACAATTACCAGAATATTTCTATCGACCAGGTGGACGATATGATGAATCTGGAGGTGACATTCAACCTGAAGAAAGAGAAGCAGCGAGCAGCTGCTGCACGTAAGACTGACGAGATTGCACTTGGTGTGATTAAGGACGCGAATACCAAAAAGTACCGCCTTAAAACGGAAGCAGACGGCGGTTATCTCGGCGGTATTCTCGGTACGAACTACGGTGGTGACGGCGGCTTGCAGAAGCATAACCTGGACCTGACGTATCCGACTGCGAGTAAGCGTACCAATCTTGTGCCCGTGGATTATTCCATCACCGGCACGCCTGGTGTGAGTGCGAATTTTGCCGGCACCATTTACGACAAGATCAACTATATCAAACGCATTCTCTCTGAGAATGAAGCCTTTGAAGGTACTTCGCCTGGTGAAATCTGCGTGGCTATCAGCCCCGCTGAAAAACAGCTTCTTTCCGCCTATGAAGTCGGGTTGAATAAGGATTATGGTTTCGGTAGGCTTTCCGAAACGGGGGCTACGTTCAATGAGCACTTGAATGTGACTTTCGTTGTGACCAATATGCTGCCGCTAATGGACACTGTTAACAAGGCCGGTACGGCTGTGAACGGCTGCACGATGTGCGCTGCCTGGCTGCGTTCTCAGGTTGGCTACGGCGTTTGGCGCGGTGCTGAATGGACGCTGCAGAATGTCACCGGCGTGGCTGATGTGGACCACGCTATTCGTGTGCGCGGCAAGGCTGGCGCTATGAGATTCCGTGATGACTCAGTGTTTATTCTGCCGATGCAGCGCATCTGATTTTTTATTCCCGCATGACATAACAGTAAGGCCGCTCCACTTCGGAGCGGCCTTTTTTCGTGAGAATCGGGTGCGTGGTCAGACTTGAGCCGCAAGTATTTCGCAAGAGGTATCACCGCACACGCGGATGCCGATGATGGGTGTTTCCTGCCAGCCTGAGGTGGTACAGAATGAGTTCCAGCCTGAGGGGAGTGTGCCAGTGTAAGCGATGGGGGTGTAGGTTGCATGGGCGCTGCGCGCAGAGATGGAGGCTGCCGGTACGGGGAGCTGCAGATAGAACCAGACTATCGACTGGTGCTGTTTGCGGTCGTTTGTCTCCATGCTGGAGAATGCTGTTGTTTCCATCTCTGAAGTGTAGTCATGACGGCCTGCATCGATATGGGGCGAGTTGGGGGTGATGATTTCGATTTTGCGCGAGCCGTTGCGTGTGGTGATTAAGTAGAGGGAGTCTTGATTGTTGCCGTTGGGGAGGGCGCAGACTGACTCGATGTTTCCCTCTGTCTTCCAGCGGTGCCAGGCGTTAACATTGTGGTGTGTGTTGTAGGACATGAGGGCGAGGGTTCCATCAGCCAGCGTGAACACTGCGGTGCAGAATGGCTTGCGGACGATGGTGCCACCGGTTATGCCGCCGCCCTGGGTGAGGATGTGGTCCGCGAAGATGGTGAGATCCTGCGAGATGAAGGCGTCCTGGGCGTAATCGTATGCGAATTGGTAGAGTCGTCCTGCGCCTCTTTCGCAGTAGAGGAGTCGGTCAGCCGCCGAGGTGGCGGGGATGTGAGCACTACCGATGCGCCCATGATTCACGATGCGGACATTGCCTGGGGAGATGGCTTCTCCTCCGGCTGATTGAATAATCCACTCGCCATCTTCTGTGCCGAGCTGTATAGACGAGCCGCGCGATATCAGCCAGCAGATGGAGGCCTGGGTCTGGGTGGTCATGGTGAGGTGAAGGGCTGCGTTGTCTGTGCTGCCAGCGGCAAAGTTGTTCAGGTCGTCCGTGCGGCTCATCCAGATGGTCTGAGGTTGGAGAGTGGTGGATGCGAGCACGAGGCGGGACTCGTGCAGACATGCCAGGGCCGGGTAGCCGTAGCGCCCGTTGAAGGCGCACCATGACCAGTCTGTGGTGGTGAGGGAGCTGGTGAGAGGGCGCTTTACGGTGGTGGTGTCCTGCAGGTAGCCATCTGCCATGACGCGGAGGTGCATGTCGTGTTTGTAGGCAGAGACTACGAGGCGGTTTCCGCATTCATCTGGGGGCCAGCCAGATGCGATGTCTGTGCCTTGGTATCGCACTTGCGTGAGGAATAAACGCAGGTAACATTCTTCCTCTTCCTCGTTTCCTGTGATTAGGTTGTTGGTCGGAGATCCGATGAGGGAGAGTGATTCGCCGAGGGTTTCCCAGAGGGCGGTGAGTTCGCCGCTTGTGTAGGAGCGGCGTATTTCGTAGGCGCCGAACCAGGTGCCTGAGCAGTGAAATTTCCATGTGCCACGGCAGGTGAGGGAATGCTCGCTCACAGAAATGCCGTATACGAAGTGAGCGGGATAGTCTGTCGGGGAGTTTTTGCCAGGAACGTAGTCAGTCTGAGTGAAGGGGCGGATGCAGGTGAAGAGTTTCCAGTAGCCGGAGCGGAGTTTTACTTTGTCGCCTTTTTTGAAAGAGGTAGATTCGGTGAGGCCAGTGATGGCGGCTACGGTGTCGAAGCCGGCGCTGTCCTCTGCGCGCATGAAGCGTGGGGAGTCTGAGGCCATGTAGTTGGCCGGGGATGTGCAGCCTTGTGTGAAGTCATTGGTTGCGTTGAAGTCTGCCACGCATATGAATAGCTCGTACTCCGGTGTCGTGGCGAGTGCGAGTTTGTCGCCAGGCTGGAAGGAGGAGTCCGCAGAGAGACCGGAATCGGTGGCTTCAAAGGTGGTCCAGTTGCCACCGCGAAGGGATGCGCCCGGGGTGTATGCTTCCTGGCGTTCGGTGTAGTATGAGGCACGGAGGATGTCGCCCGGGTCTGGGTCGGTTTCTTCCTCGAGTTCGTCTTCATGGAAAGAGACGGCATAGTAACCATTATCAGGGCTGATTGTGATTTCGTGGTCACGGGATGAGATAGTGTGCCAGGGCGGGTTTTTGAAGGTAAATGGCGTGAGCGTCCAGTTCAAGTCGCGGTCTATCTGGAGTTTTAAGACCTGAGATTCCGGAGAGAGGAGAAGCAGCATGGAGTTCAGCTGCATGTAGGAGAGGAGATTGATGTCGTCATAGCCCCAGTCGGAATCCTCGGTTGAGTCGAAGCGCGCGCATTCAGCGCCGGAGATGTCGAGTACGCGGATGGTGCTTGCTGATACTTCCACCAGATAGGTAAGGTCTGATGCGTAGACAAAGGGGATAAGTCGGGAGGGCTCCGCCAGGGCTGACGTGAAAGGTTCCATGCCACGGCGGCGGGAGATGCCGCCGGTGGGGGAGACTTCCCAGTTAAGCAGGGAGGTGCAGGAGCGAGGGAATGCGTCCATGTCGGAGCGAAGTGCCATGGCCGGCGAGATTTCACCGCCGTTAAATGCGAGTCTTTTCATCTTAAGTGTGATTGAATGGTTGATCTTTGTTTTTTGAGACGGTGCGTGACCGGGGTAGAGGACCAGCCACGGTGAGGGTTTATGAGGCCGTGATGTACGGCATCGGCAAAGGTTCTGAGGGCATCGCATGCGTGCGATGATTCGTCGTGTTTGGGCATGGTGGCGAGGTTGCCTGAGGCTCCAGGGTCGGCCGTGGTGTAATCCTTGAGGCTGTCGAGGCCTGAGGGGTATCGACGACCGTTGCAGTTGGTGAATTCGGAGCACCGCGCGTGTATGACGGCGTGCTCAAGCAGCTCGCGCGTGTTGTCGATGGACGCCCAGAGATTCTGGGTGCGAGGCACAAGGATGGTGGAGTATCCAGCCTGGCGTATAGATTGTTCAAATGTATTGTAATAGAAATCGCGGCGGGAGGCATCATGCGGCAGGACGCAGGCGGTGCAACGTGTCCAGCGGGCATCGTGCTCGCGCATGATGTCGAGGTAGTGAGAAATGGGCTGGTTTGAGGCTGTGTAGTTGTCGAGCAGGAGCCATTTGCCGTTTCCGCTGGGCTGAATCCACCAGATTGACATGTAGTCCGCTATACCTATGTCCCATGTAGCGAAGATGGGGAGGTGGGGGTCTGCTTCATATTCAGCGGCGATGTGACCTCTCTCCATGAGGTCGAAAAGCTGGACTGAGTATATGGTGCCGTCTGTGAGGTTGTTCAGCGCTTCTTCCGGCGTGCTAGGATACTCCTGCTTGACTCCGGAGCGAAGGGTTCTGCATTTGCCAAGATACCATGCTTTCTGGGCATCTGTGAGAGTGATACCGCATTTTGCTTCGAGAGATCGGAAGTATTTGTCCTGGTCGGCGGTTGGGTATGGAGTCCAGCCAGGGAGCTGGTATTCCGGGTGTTTGAACCACGGGAAGAAGTAAAATTTGTAATCGAGCGGGGTGAGAGGCTTACCGATGAGGTTCATAGCATCTTCTACCATCTCGAAATTGACGCCAGATTTGCCGCCCTCGTGAGTGGATTCGAAGAATATAAGGCATTCCGTGCCGACGGTTTCCTGGCAACCTGTGCGGATTTCCTGCGCGCGCTGTGGAAATTTTTTCGATATGCTGCCGAGTTCTGATACGTGGAGCAGCTGGAGAGTTCCACCGCGAAGGGATGCGCCCACGTAGATGAATGAGCCGTTGTGGAAGTGGGCTTCCTCGGATTTGATATCGGTGCCGGTGGAGGCTTTTTTGATTTCAGAGCCAATTTCGGCTAAGGCGCGGTCGAGCGTGGTGGGGGCAGGGGGTAGATAGTCGAGGTTTTTGTAGGAGAAGGCGATTTTGGCGAGCTTGGCTTTAGCGTCAGGGAGGGTGCGGTCGACGATGCCGGCCTTGAAGTTGTGATTGAAAAGGCACGAGTCGAGGATCAGGATGGAGATAAAGGTGGAAATGCCTAGCTGGCGAACTTTGAGTATATTGTTTCGGGTGTGTCGGGTGCGGTAGAGGTCGAGCTGCGCCCAGTTTGGCCGGAAGCGCACCATGCGGCCGGCCTTGTCGGTTATCCAGTATAGATTAGATATACGCCAGAGCTGGTCGCTGAGAAGTGCTGTGAGCTGCTTAGCATTCTGCATTTGCATGGATGATATCAGGCAGGGGGTACGGAGCGCTATGTATCATTCAATACATAGCATGAGAGAAATTGGGAGGGTAGAATATGGATATGAAGTATAGTACAGGGACGATGTTTAATTTTTCGGTGGCGGCAGGTATTGCCGAGGTTATAAAAATCAAGGTCGGTTTTGCTGGCGAGATTGATGGGTTGAACGTAAGTGATGCTACTTTCCGTTTCAGTTACCGAGCCGAGGGCGGAGATATAGCCTATGCTACCGTGGAGCATGGCGAGGAGGACGGCAGCTTGTACCTGCATCTTCCGTCAGTTGGGTCCGGCGAGTACCAGTACGTGCTTGAATATGTTGATTCGCTCGGCCGGAATGGTGTGCTGTTGTGCGGTATCCTGACTGCTATATCCAGGGCGGTTGCTGACGCAATAAGCGAGGTGGCAAATGCTGCGGAGGTGCGAGTACTGGAGGTGACTGCAGGTGGGTTGCACGGTGGCCCTCTGGAGTTGCGCTGGTGTGCAAGCAGCGTGGCTTCTAAATACGCCGAGGATGCGCGAGCGGCTGCGGACAAGGCTGAGGCTGCGGCTGGTCTTGCAGGTGGGTACAGCGATGATGTTTTAGCTACGCTCAGGCTGGCACAGGCGTTCATGGACTCGTTTAACGCAGCGTTAATGAACGCTATTTCTGTGAAGGACAATTACCTCTATGTGGGTGGGAAGAGCACCGGCCACTACCTGAAAGGCAATGATGGTGTCACTCCGCATATCGGGCTAGATGGTTGTTGGTATGCGGGCACCAAGAAGCTCAGCGATGAGTCGGCATTCGGTAAGGATGGTATTACTCCGCACATCACGGCTGATGGTTACTGGGCGTTCGGCGACTATAAGAGCCCAGTGCTGGCTGAGGGCAAAGATGGGCTCAGTGGCGATGCAATACGGTTTATTCTGGTTGACAGTTACGCGGATATACCGCAGAGCGGAGATACGTGCAATGGTGGATACCGCTACCTGGTGAAGAAGGAGAGCTGGGCACTTATAGGCGATGCAAGCGCGAACGGTTCCGGAGAATGGAGCGGGTGGAAGATACCTGCGTATGAAATGCCAAGCGAGTTTAACAGACTTAAAGTTCCAGGTGCTTTAAACCAGAACAGTACACCTGTGTATCTGCTTGTGCGTACAGAGGGTGGAGAGGTACTTGGTGTGTCCGCTAACGCTAAAACATGGAACGTGGGTGATGTTGTAACGTGGGAGTTTTCGGAACCTGTAAAAGTGCCGAATAATTGTGTGGTTGATATGTTCCTGAGGAAGACAAACGAGGCATCTACCGGCAATCTGCAAGACGATAGAATCAAAATGAAGTCTATCTTGAACGGCAATGAGGGCAATTGCAAGGTCTTTTTTGACGGTGAGCCGTATGGCCCTCGCACGCCTTACTTGCTTGCCTATGGAGCCGGGTATGCCGAGCAGTACGATATCTACGCGTGGGTTGAGAACCAGGGCTCTGCAAGTTGGGTAAGGATTGACAAAACAAACCAGATTGCTAATTCCCGAGTGTATGGCTTGATGAAATACGCCACGGAGATGACGGTAAATGGAGGTGCGCCGGTCGGGCAGAATGCCGATGGTCAGGCGAGCGTGCCGATTGCTAATCCCGCTCTGCCTGGGGCGGTGCTACCAAGCTCTACCGCTACGGAGTCCGACGGCGGGCGTACTCATGTGGGGTCTGACAACAAGTTGTATGTGGACTACGCTAATCCCTCGATTCCGGGCGTTGGCAAGACCTCATACACTCTGACCGTAGAGGACACTGCGACCGTGGGTATGACTGCAGATGGCAAGTATGCGGTGCCGCGAGCTGATGTCAGGCAATGGGGATGTTGCCGCATAGGTACGGTAATTCGGCAGACTAATGGTGCGCCGTACATTATTCCTATGGGACGAGCAGCGGATGGCCTTACAGAACGCCCTGATGGTGGAGGAGGTGACATATCAGGGCAGCTGATGATGAATACTTTGTACGGTGGCGCGATTCGCACATATGGGAAGGTAGAATGGGAAGCGTGGCTGCCCCAAGGTCTGGATTATGGCAGTATTTACGATAACAGCAATGCGGTCGGTCTGGTTACCAGTGTTCAGTTCCAGCAGACGGCGGCTGTTGGTCTGGAGCTGCTGGCGGCAACTACCGAAACGCTTGCTGGTGTGTACATAGCCAGAGGTAAGGATGACGATCGTCCCGCGGCTGTGGTGGCTGCTGCTACTCTCCGAAACGTGGAGACGACGATAAGGGAATGGGTGGAGGATAATTTCTGCAAGCAGGATAATGTGGTGACGGATACATCGCTGGCTCAATCTTTGAATTCGTACCTGACTAAATCAAAGGCGTCTTCTACCTATGTCGGCAAAACTGATTTTGACGAGCTGAGCAAAAACGTGATGCTGAAGAGCGAGTTCATGCCATGCAAGATGGTGACCGAGGAAGAGTACAATGCTCTGGGCGATAAGCTGGATGAGAATGTGGCATATATTGTTGTATGAGAATAACATATAAAGGGGATAAGCGCCGCTTCGTTCACAACTGGAAGGCTGGTAGAACACAGGCTAAGCGTGTGATGATTAAGCGGGAGCAGGTGTGGCCTGGAGGCGGGGCTCGGATAAGACGTGTTGCTTTTGATCTGAGCGAGCTTGAGGCGAGTCGTGACCTGGCGTACTGGCTGCATGCGCTGGAGGCCACTGCTGCCGTTTCCTCGGAACGCTGCTACCTTGGATTCGAGGTAGCAGGGAGAAAGTATCGAGTGAACACCACGCACGATGGTATTGCCCTGGTAATGTATTCACTCGGTGCGATTGATTTTGGCGAGAATGGCCCAGGGATGGGGGACCTGCTTGTTGGGAGCGAGATTACGCTGACTGCGAATATACCTGCGAGAGAGTCTCTGGAGTACAATGGTGAGGGCTTAGAGCTTCCGCTTCCGTACTTGACGGACACTCAGCTCCGGGTTTGCTTCAGCAAGGGAAAGAAGCGGAAATGGGCTGGGCGCCGGTTTGAGGTGCAGGGGCAGCCCAGCCAGGTGGTTCACTATGGCGGCAGTTGTGAGACCAGTGAGCACAAGCGTGGTAAGAAGACTAGAATTCTTCCAGGGAACACGCACAAATGGTATCACCGCGTTTACAATAACGTGATGGAGGCTGGTGATAAATCGCTTGTGATTGACTCGGTACCCAGGGGGTCAGCAACCCAGAGTCATGGAGTGACTCTGCTGTGGCCGGCGTTCAAGAAGACCTTCACCCTGAAGGTGACAGCATTAGAATATTATGAACCGGGTGTGTGAGGCGAGGGCTTTTCTTGAGGCTCAGGAGGAAGGCGCTTTTGAGCAGGTGTGTGACGCGGCGATGGCGTGCGGCGGGGTGCTTGTGATGATGCCGGAGTGTTTTCTGGCGGCAGCTCCGGTGCGCGATGAGCCGGAGGTGTTGCATGTGATTTTTCAGTGTTCGGAGCTGCCGACCTTGTACCGTGTGCTGTGTGCTCTGCCGTATGAGGTGGTGGAGTGGCGGCGGGATTTCGGACACAGTGAGCAGTATGGGACGAGGAGACGGCGTATTGCTGACTGGGGGAGAAAACTGGGGCTTGCGGAACAACTTAACAGAAAGAACGATTTATGAGAGAGTTACAGGTTTATAATGGGGCTGTGCCGCAGGTGGCTCAGCAGAAGTTTGTGCAGGTGCAGGCTGCTCCGAAGGTGGAGGGACACGGCGAGGCTGTGGACCGGGCGCTTGGTCAGGCGGTCGATGCGGCAAACAAGGTGATTGATCTGCACGATTTCAGCGAGGGTCAGAAGACTGAGCTGGGACGCCGCCAGATTGCGAATGAGGCGAGCGATGCGCTGCAGGCGAAGCTTGCGCTTCCGTATGATGACGAGGAGTCTCTTTACCTGCCCGATGGTCGGCTGGACGAGAATAAGCTGAATGCTTTTGTGAATGAGTGGCAGCAGAAGTATATCGGCGTGAAGGCTGATTTCTGGCGTTCTGAGAACGCGATGAGGGATGCGTACCGCCAGCAGGATGATGCCGCCAGACTTGACCGTAGCATCCGCACGGCGGTGGTTGGGCGCGAGCTGCAGAACCGAAAGCAGTATTTCCAGGGCAACGTGGAGATGGCTATGCTGAAGAAAGACTGGCCTGGTGCTGAGCGTGCGTACGATGATGCTCTGGCCGGAGGTATGATGACGAAGACGGAGCACCGGATTGCGCTGCTTCAGCTTCAGCAGCGCGAGGAGAAGGAGCGGCTGGCTGAGATGCGCCAGGCTGAACGGAATAATAAGTTGGCTGCTGGTGATGTGACTTTTGAGCTACTGGATGGCATGAAGGGTGGCGCTCCTGCTGAGGTATCGGCTGCCGGTGATGTGAAGCTGACACGGGCGGCGGTGGACCCATTGGTCAATGCTAAGTTGGAAGTCCTGGAAGCAGGGCTGGATGTGGAGCGGGCTGCCAGTATAACGCTGGGTGATGGTGGTTTTTTATCTGTTGAGCTTTCGGAGTCTCCGAGTGATGTGAGTGTGTGGCAGGCGGCGCGTGCATCGCAGGGCGGGTACACGCTCAATGAGCACAGACTGGATGTGGCGCATGTTGCCGCGGCTGTGCTGAGTGATGAAAATTATGCAGGGCTGACGGATAAGCAGCGGCGTGATGTGATTGCGCAGCGGGTGCATCTGGTTGGCGGTGCGCAGTTGTTCTTTGATGGTGATGAGGCTGCTTATGATGGATGGATTATGAACCAGGCTGAGCAGCTGGCGGGACTGAAGGGCGTGGTGGATAAGACTGACCGGATGCTGGCCGGGTATGCTGGTGGAAAGGGTATCGATGCTTTGCTGGATGCGGAGGTGACGGAGCAGGAGGTGCGCGATGTGTGGGAAGGTGACCGTTTGCTGGCTGATGAATCAGTGGAAGGAATCAAGGCGCGTGAGGCGCTTTACCTGAAGTACCGGGATGAGTGGGCGGCGGCAACTGGTGAGGAGCCGAGGAAGGATATTATTGCGGCTGGTGATTTGTCTGATTTCATGGAGTGGTATCAGCAGAAGGGAGGCAAGCATGACCAGCTGCGTGCATCGTTTGCGAAGGGGGTGCGCGATGTGTACCGCCAGAAGGCCATCGATGCGGTGCTGGGGCTGCGTGCGGAGCGCGTGGCGAAGCTGAGTGATGGTGCTGTGGTGGAGCTGGATGGTAAGTCCGACTGGGCTGTGGAGCAGCGTGTGATTCGCGATGCGCTGGGGCGGCCGCTGACGCGTGCTGATTATGGTACGCTGGAGGCGCTGGCACGGCAGGAGGCGGTGCTGGCAGATGCGCGCCGGCAGCGTGCTAAGTTGTATGCTGCGAAGGGTAGGGAGAGCAGCAGCAAGGTGGCGGCTTTTAATGAGGCGGAGAAGAAGGCCGCAGCAGCAGCTTTCGCTGCCGGTCCTGCGATTCCTGCGCTGGATGCTGCTATAGCTGAAGAGGCAGCGGTGCGTGCCAAGGACGCCAAGAAGAAGGAGACTGTGGCCAAGGCGCTGAATAAGCAGCTGGGGCAAGGTGTGCCGGTGCGCGCCAGATGGGATGGCAAGAAAGGGGCTGAGGCTCCAAAGGTGGTGATGCCAGCTTCGGCTTACGCTGCGATTGCCGAGAATCTGGGGGCGAAGGATGGATTTTTTGTGGTGCTTCCGGGCAGTAGTGAGCCGGTGCCGGTGGAGCCGGACAGGGAGGCAAAGGGCGTTGTGTTTAACAAGGCGTGCATCAGCATGCTGAAAAAGGGTAAGTTCAGCAAGGCTGAGCTGGATAAGGTGGTGAATGGTGCCGCTATCAAGATGAAGTTTACTAAGGATTTTGTACGTTATGATTTCTAATAAGGTGTTTGAGCAGGAGGTGGGCCTGGATATGGTTGCACCTGAGTTGGGCGAATTTACTATGGCTGGAGGGATGCCTGATTTCGGGTATGAATCCAATGTGGAGGTGGCACCGCTGCGTCTGCGTCAGAATGAGGGCGAAGCGCAGCAGCAGCTGATGCGGTTGAGTAATGCTGCGCTGGCTGCTATTGATGATGATGCACGCGAGGAGCTGGGTGATGATTATCTTTCGAGCCAGGAGGCCATGCTGGACCAGGATGGCAGCAATTATCTGATGGGTGCTGACCTTGCTAAGCTGATTGCCGGTGGTGATGCCTATGCTGCGGCTGAGAGTCTTATTGAGAAGATGCCGGAGGCTGAGCGAGAGGCTGCTCGTGCGCGTCTGAATGCCTGCGGTCAGGAGGCTGATGGATGCCGTCTGGTGGGTGAGCTGTGGCGCAAGCAGGTGCGCGGGCAGTATGCGGAGCAGCAGCGGAAGCTGCATGCTGCGGATATGATCCTGCAGAATAAGATGGATAGCTATGTGTCCGGCGAGGCTATGGCAAACGGTGAGGATGCTGCTGAGGATGCACTGAGTGAGGTGGAGATGGCGCAGCTAGCCGAGGTGATGGATAAGAAGGCGCTGGATGATGCGCACGCTGTGCGTGACTGGATGCAGACTTATGTGCGCCCGCTGGATGGCGCGAAGGATGTCGAGTACATGATGAGGAATCTGGATAGCCTGGAGGATGAGCTGTATGAGCTGATTGGCGAGGATGAGGCCCGCGCGGGGATGGCATACCAGGCGCTGATGCGCTGGGCTGAGCAGATGCAGAAGAGTGGCAATGTTGGCGCTATGGATGAGTTTGTGGTAGCCGTGGGTAAGAAGCTGAGCAACTGGGGCCGTGCGCATCTTGCTATGCCGATGATTTCGATGGCACCGGTGGGTTCTCCTGATGCTGCGGTAAGCATGACTCCTGAGCAGGTAGCCGCGTTTAATGAGGTGCGTGCTGATTATGAGCGCAAGACTAATTCGCGCGCGATGCTGCGGGCGGCTATCAATAAGGGCATGGAGATGGGCGAGGATGTCGGTTTCTGGCAGGGCGCTGCCAGAAATGCTGCGCGTATGGCCGGTGATTCTATGCTGTACTTCCTGCCTGGTGGTGCCGGTATGGTGGCCGGTTCGCTGGATACGATACTGCGCGGGTTCACGGAGGGCTATGATGAGATGCGCCTGAATGGGCTGAGTGGTAGCGAGGCTGCAGGGCAGGCTTTTATTGATACCGGTGTGCAGACGGCGGTGGAGTTGATGCCGTGGGGCCGTATTGGTGGCAGTGGTTTGAGCGGGTTTCTGCGGAAGGCTGCGGGCAAGAGTGCCGAGAAGCCTGGTGCGTTTACGCGGTGGCTGGTGAAGCATACGCAGCAGAGTACGGTGCGCGCGCTGGTGGCGGAAGGTGTTTCCAACGTGATTGATGAGGCGATACTGGAGCCGATTGCCGGCGGACTGATGACGTATGGCGCGGAGCGGACATTTGACCTGCTGGGTGTGCCGCACGGGCCGAGCCGTGGCTGGGCTGAGAGTTTTGATGAGCTGGCGCAGATATGGGGGGACCCGAGCCAGCTGGCTGGTCTGGTGATGTTCTCAGCCGGTATCGGAGGTGCTACTGCTCCGCGGATCCGAGAGAATGTGAAGTGGTTTGCGAGGACCCGGACGATGTGGGAGGCTGAGGGCCTGACTCCTGAGCAGGTGGATGAGGTGATGGCGAGCAAGGATATTCTGGCTGAGGGCAGCAAGCTGGTGAATGAGGGGTGGAAGAATGACCCGGCCGGCATGCGCAAGCGGATTATCGAGAATAACAAGGCTATCAAGGAGCGTGGAGAGGTGCTGGTGCTGACCGGCCAGGGAGCGATGGATTCTGCGCTGAATAATGATGTGCTGGCTCCTGCTTATGCCGGGGTTTGGCGCGCGTATGCCGACAAGGGCGTGGTGCCTTATGTGGAGGCTGCGGGCGATGGCAAGGTGCGTATCACGAAGAAGGACCGCTTTGGCAAGGGAAATGATGTTGACCTGGTGCTGAGCATGGAGGATGCTGATGCCTACCTGATTCACGAGTTCGAGCGAGTGGAGAATGAGTGGCTGAAGGAACGGCAGCGCACGGAGGGTGTCGGCGCTGAGCGGGATAACCTGCGGGAGTTCATGATGCACAATGTGAGCGAGGTGGCCGGTGGTGCGATGCTGCGCAAGGCCGAAGAGAAGAAGGCGGTGAACGTGGAGGATATTACACGCCACCTGCCTGCTGAGCTTGCTGCGCTGGTGAAGAAGCAGGGCGGTATCAACCGGGTGCTGGCTGAGCGTATTTCAGAATGGGCGCGTGGTATGATTGACGGCCTGATGGCGGATGGTGCCAGTGAGGCTGATGCCCGCATGAGCCGGGATTATGCGGAGGGCGCTGTGATGAGTCTTGGCGATATGGAGGGTTTTGCCAGGAGTTTTGTGGAGCGTGGCGAGATTGGCGAGCTGGGCGAGGGTGCGCAGACTACGCTGTTCCGTAAGCGTGGCGGGATGCAGCGTATTGTGGATGGCATGAAGGTGCTGGGCAGTACGTTGTTTGGTGTGCCTGGTCGTGCCACGGCTTTCAATGTGGTGGAAGATGTAGCTGAATCCATGCTGGATGAGGTGGTGCAGGCGCGTGCGCAGGTGCTGGCCGGTGATGGGCAGATGAGCTATGCTGAGGCTGAGGGTAAGGCGTGGGGCGAGATGGCGGCGCAGGTTGCACGTGCGCGGGCTGCGGTGCTGAAGGCTGACGCGAGCGTGAAGATTCCTGTGCCGAAGGCTGAGAATAAGATGAGCGTTATCGAGGCGTTCTCTGCGATTGCTACGAGCAAGTTTATTCTGAGCAGTGCCACGCCTGGCTGGATGAAGCCGATGGTGGCTGCGCTGAAGGCTAATCTGACGGCTGCTGCTGCGGTGGATGCCATGGGTCGCGCGTGGGCTGCGGCTGCTGAGAGTGACCCGGATGCCGTTGGTGCGCTGGCTGATGTGCTGGAGAAGGTGGGTGTGCGCGTGGCGGATGCGCTGAGCGAGGCTCGCATTGAACAGGCTGATGTGGTGGCGTGGACTGTGGCCAGCGGCATTGTGATGAGCCATGTGAATGGGCCTGATGGCGCGGGCGGTATGCCGGTGAGCAAGGCTGTGGCGGATGCTGATGAGGAGGAGCAGGCAATTCTGGAGCATGAGACCCCGCTGGCTGAGGAGACGGTGGAGGAGGCTAAGCAGGAGAGCGCACGTGCTGCTGAGCAGGCAGCGCGCCTGATGGAGATGCAGGCGGCGCAGGGAGCAAATGCACCGGCTGAGATGCAGGGTGTGTTTGATGGGGATAACTGTGCCTATAATGCTGCCGGTGGCTACTGGTTCGGCATGATCCAGAAGAGCAAGCTGGTGAAGTCTACCGAGCAGGTGAAGGTGGGTACCAAGGGTAAGCATGGTGTGATTGCCGGGCGTGAGCTGACTGGCAACTTCCAGGCATCTGCTGCTCCGCTGTATGTGTGGATGCGCACTAATGGCGAGCTGTGGCTGATTTCCGGCCGCCACCGATATGAGCTGATGATGCGTGATAATGGCGTGGAGTCTCACCCCTGCTATGTGTTCCGCGAAGATGCGGAGCATGATGAGAAGTGGGCGCGCATGATGGATTATGAGAACAATATGCGCGATGACCAGGCTGATGAGCTGACCGCTGGCACGTATGTGCGTGAGACGGGTCTGAGTGACGCTGAGCTGGAGGTGCGTGGTCTGATGCGCAATGAGAGCCGTAGCAAGCGAGGTGCGCTGATTGGCCGCCATGCGCGTGAGGAGTTGTGGACCCGGTTTAGCAATGGCAAGATTAAGGCAAAGGATGCGGAGATTATCTGCAACCTGACGCGGTATATCAAGGACCAGAGCCGTGTGGATGAGATTCAGCGCCGGTGCTGTATGCTGCTGGATAATGGCAAGAGCTGGGATTTCATTGGCGGCATGGTGCAGCTGATGGTGCAGGCCGAGCTGGAGCAGGGCCAGCAGGGGTGGTTCAACTTCGGCGCGGATTTCGAGGCTGCGCTGGAGCGGGCTGCCACCTGGATTGAGAAGGCGCTCAAAGCTGTGAATGAGAATATCGCGCTGGCTAAGAGCGGGCGTGATATGAGCGGCAAGAAGGCCGAGAAGGCGGCGCGTCTTGGTATCAGCACGAGTGCCGGCGAGGATGTGCAGCGCACGCTGCAGGATTTGCAGGTGCTTAAGGGCAAGCTGGAGCTTATTGGTAGTTACCCGGAGCTGCGGCAGCAGGCTGAGATGTGGGATGGCGAGAGTGAGGTGGACCCGGTTGGCTGGATGCTGCAGCAGCAGGCGCTGGAGAATGAGAGCCTGGAGGCCGAGAAGGAGATGGAGGCCGAGGAGTATCTGAAGCAGCAGCAGGCTGAGGCTACGGGTGAGCTGTTTAGTATGAGCATGGGGGCAGCAGTGGATTTGCAGACTGTGACCAATGCATGGCAAAACACTTTGCGGCGTTTTGTGGTAATGCCTCCGGCGGCAGGTACTGCTCCTTACCGAAAAGATATTGTTGTATGCCCAACGCCTGCGGTTATGCAAATGGTGGGTGTGACGGCATGGGATATTGTAATTTCACCCAATATTCTTGTGAAATGTCTTCATAAGAATACGGTTCTTGGCAACAAAAAGAAACTGCTGGAGTATTACCCCAAGGAGAAACATGAACATGATATTGAATTATCGGAAATGATGCAGCTGCCTGCTGCTTTGGCTGACCCTGTGTGTATTGTTGTTTCTGATACTCCTGGATGTGTTGAGGTTATTACCGAATTAAAGGAGGGAAACAAGAATGTTCTTGTCGCGGTGCAGTTAAACAGTTCATTGCCTGGACGAAACAATAACGTAAAGGTGAACCGCATAGCAAGTTTGTACGGGAAAGATAATATTGAAGCCATACTGACTCATCCTCGCTTGTATTGGAATAAAGCAAAAGCCCGCGTCTGGATGAAGAACGGAGGGCTCCAATTGCCAACGGTTGTCCACCAGAAGCAGGCTTCTGGGCACAAGGTACTAAAACCGGAGGATTTAGTCAAGTATAAATCGGAAAATAATTTGAGTTTTTCAGTGGTAGGCGAGAAATCAGCCAACTGGGACAAGATAAAGCATCTGGCTTTCCGCGGGCGGGATGATGGAAAGCTGCGCGTGGAACTGGATGCGAGCCAGGCGAAGGTGAAGGAGAATGTTCTTGAAAGCAAGGCCGAAATGGTATATCGCTATCTGTTGTCGGCAGTGGATGCCAAGATGTTGTCTGCTGCTGATAATGAAACTCTATTGCTTTACGCGGATGCTTTGCGTGAGTATAAGTCCATGGCAACTGCATTGCTTGTATCAGGAAAATCGGCAAGCGAGGAGGAAATGAAGCAACTGAAGGAGTTGGCGGCTATGGCGAAAAACCGTAGTAAACCTGCGTATGATGTGCTGCATCGGTTCTTCAAGATGTATAATGTATGGCTAGAGATAAAGGAAGCCGATAATGAGTTTCATACTCCGAATGCCGGGCTGGATGTTCTTATAGAGGATTATGCCGAAGGTCGACTGTCAGAACTTGGACGTAAGAAGCTGGACGAGATTAAAGGTACTATTGAGCCCAAAACGCTGGGTGAGGTTCTTGATTTTCCGGCTCTGTATGAGTCTTATCCGCAGCTGAAAGCTATAGAGGTACAAGTGCGAGATTTGGGAGGGGTTACATACGGCCAAGTGGATAGAGGGTGGGGGCGAGACATTATTACGTTGAACAAGCAGATTATTCCTGATAAGGAGCAACTGCGTAGCTCCTTATTGCACGAAGTGCAGCATGTGATACAGGGTATTGAGGAATTTGCAACTGGTGGAAATGAAGATTCTGCCAGGGCAAAGTTCATTAAGTTGACAAACTCTTATTACCGAGATGCAGAATTGAAGGCTACGGTGTTTACCTTGCGATGGCTGAACGGAGCTGAGGAGGCTAAGGTAAAGCTGGAAGAGTACCGAAAAGCTATGAATGCCGGGGCTGAGCGTATCGAGCTGGAGAGACGGCGTGAGGAGTATAATGATTTGGTGTCAGAATTGAACAACGGAAGAGATGTGCAATCTCGCGGTTATAATAACTGGCCTTTTGAGCATAAGTATTGGTTGCCTCATTTGGCTGGCATTGAGACGATGTACCTTGAAATACTGGACAAAGTGTGGGCAACGGAGCTGAAGAGCCGGAAGAGGGCCTTCCCCGGGCTGGAGAAGAAGATGAAAGCGAAGCTGGAGCGTCTGAACAATGAAGTGGAGGCAGATGCTAAGTTGGCGCTGAAGCTTGAAGGCAAGAGTGATTTTGAGCTTTACCAGCGCTTGGCTGGCGAGATTGAATCCCGCAATGTGCAGCTGCGGCGTGACTGGACGGCGGCGGAGCGCGCGGCGAGGCCGTTTAATGAGACGTTGGAGTATCCTGGTGAGGCGCTGGTGAGCTTCAGCATGGCCCGGGTGACGCAGCGGAGCATGGAGCTGCTGGAGAGCAGGAGCGAGGAGGCGGTGTGTCAGCAGATAATGGACGATTTGCGCAAGGCTTGCGAGCGTCTTTCCATGCTGCTGGCTGATGATGATGTGGACGCTCGCCGGGGCGATGGCCTGAAGGTGTATGCAGAGCTGCAGGCGCTTATCAGCGCGGTGCGTAGTGCGCTGCCGGAGAAGTATCTGCGCCAGGGCAATCTGGAGATGCTGCTGCGCTGGGCGAGCGTGTACGCCAAGATGGCTACTGATGGCGAAGTGCCGGCACGAGGCGTGATTAAGGGCGATGTGTATGATGCTTTTGTGGCGGTGCTGGAGAAGCAGCAGAAGCAGGGGCAGCTGCAGGGGATGACTCCGGAGGAGAGCCGTGATGCGCTGATGGAGGTGGCCGGTGAGAAGCTGGAGGTGGCCTTCATGAAGGTGACTCGGGACTGCATCAGCCGGATTGACCAATTCCTGAAGGACCGCGCGCTGGAGCGCATTGAGTGGCTGTATAAGCATGCGTACCCGACCCGCGAGGAGGGGCGTGCATGGGGCCGCGGCAAGATGGAATCCGGCGATTACCGGGTGATAAATGCCGCCTGGCAGCTGGTACAGAATAGTCTGAACAAGCGAAAGGAGGCTGAGGAGGAGATGCGGCTGGTGCGCCGGCAGATGGTGAAGGTGCGCGAGCAGATGAAGGCGCAGGAGATTGATGAGGGCGAAGGCAAGCGCTGGCTGAAGAAGCTGAATGAGCAGCTGGGGCAGCTGGAGCTGGCGGCTATGCAGGCAGCGGCTGAGCAGCAGGCGCAGCTGATAAAGAGCATATCTGAGGAGCTGGAGAGCCTGGATACTGATGCTGCTGATTTCTCCGACAAGGAGGCGGCTGCTAATGAGCGGATGGCGCTGCAGCAGACTTTTGGCAACTGGTACTACAAGGATGCCACTGAGGCCCGCCGGGCTGCTCGTGTTTTCGAAGATATGGTGCTGCGTGGCAAGAAGAAGTGGGAGGAGAAGCTGAAGCTGGAGCGCGAGGAGATTGCGTACTGGCGCGAGCGGATTCTGAGTGGCTTTGATGTGGGTCGCGAGGAGGCCACCAACAGGCGGATGAAACAGCGCAATGCGATGCGCACGCGGCTGGATAAGCAGCTGGTGGGTATGGGTAAGGGGCTGATGAATTTCGGGCATCTGATGATGGCGCTGCGCCCGCTGCTGGGTAGGAGGTTCTGCGATATGAAGCGTGAGCAGATTTCGCAGATGCACACTAATACGATGGCGTTTAATACGGAGCTGAAGAATTGGATGTTCCGGACGCTGCGCGATATTACCGGCTTGCAGACTGAGGAGGACCAGCAGTTGTGGCTGGCGGACCAGAATGTAGCGAAGGATACCGGCATTGTGATTACTGAGCGTGCTGTGGTGAAGGCTGCGCTGACGTATGCTGAGGCTAAGCGGTGGCTTGGCATGAGCGTGGCGGAGCGCGAGAGGGAGCGAGCACGCATGAATGCAGAGGCTGCTGCGGAGCATCGCAAGCCTTCCAATGTGCCTACTGAGGAGATGATGGAGGAGCTTGGCCAGCTGGTGAGCGAGTATGAGAAGGATAATTATGGAGTGGATCCTCAGAATAAGAAGTTCACGGTGCAGGCTGTGGAGGAGTGGCAAACTGAGCTGCATACTACGAAGGACGCGATTCTGTTTGGTATCCTGACGTTTGAGCAGCCGGATTATGAGCGCCTGATGGAGCCTAATGGTATTACTCCGGAGATTCTGGACCAGATGAGGAGGTATGTGGGCCCGAAGATGCTGCGCTGGGGTTATGCTATGCGCGAGAAGTTGAGCGAGCATGGTTTGAATGTGGCGCGTGTGTTTGAGGAGTACACCGGCATTCCGTTTGATGCCAGGGAGAATTATTTCAAGGGTGTATTTGACCAGGGTGCGCTGAAGGAGCAGACGCTGGAGCAGGCTGTGGCCGCTGCGAGCGGTGCAAGTGGCACCGGCAGCAAGTACGGCAGCTTGATTCCCCGCCGGTATCACATGAGCAAGATTAACTGGGATACTTCTGCGGCTGGTGTGTTTGTGACCAGTATGCAGCAGCAGAATAACTATGTTCAGAGTAGCAAAATGGTGCGCAACTGGCGCGCGCTGCTGACGGATAAGGCGTTTGCTGCGCGTTTTGAGGCCGAGGTGGGCACGGCTGCGAAGCAGCAGATTATCGGGTGGCTGGAGCTGATTGAGGGCGCGGTGGTGGCCGATGTGAAGATGGCTGAGCTTTCTAACCGGATGATGCGCCGGATGATGGGTGGCTATGCTAAGGCGAGCCTTGGTGGCAATATCCGCACGCTGATTAAACAGGTGAGTGCGCTGCTGAACGGGTATGCCGGTGGCTATGTGCCGGATAAGTGGATGCTGAATAATGAGCTGTGCCAGGAGATGACTTACCGGAAGATTGGTTTTGGTGAGTATATGCAGGCGCTGGCTCGTGTGTTGAGCAGCAAGGGCAGTGTTTCACGCGATGAGGCGAAGAAGCAGGCATTCATTTATGCTCGCCGGGCGGTGGATGGTGACGGGCTGCTGCGTGTGACGCACTTGGCCGCTAATCAGAAGCTGCCGGGCCAGCAGGGCGAGGAGGGCTGGCTGGGCATGAGCGATGTGCCGAAGGGTATCATTGCCTGGCTGGGCCAGAAGGCTAACAAGGTGGTGGAGAAGGCGATGGATGCCATTGCCGTGGTTGACGCGGAGATGTGTACGGCATCTGCCATGGCGATTGCTGATGTGTCCTACAGGCAGGCTAAGGTGGCGGATGTGAACAACGTGGTGCCGGATGATGTGAAGCGAGCTGAGGCTCTGCGCCTGGCCGGCATGGCGCTGGATGTGGCAGGCCAGCCTCAGCTGCGGACGCAGAAGAGCTACTGGGCGGCCAGTGGTGCGCTGGGTGGCATGGGTGATTTCCTGTTCATGTTCCGCTCCGATACGCTGAGCAAGGCGGGGCTGTGGATTGCTCAGGCCACAAGTGGTGAAGGCAAGGCTGCTGTGGGTGGCTGGCTTGCCTTTGGTATCATGAACAGTCTGGTGCTGGCGATGCTGGAGGGTTTGCGTGGTAACCTGGGAGACGATGATGACAAGTGGTACCAGTACTTGGGTGCGTTTGGTATGGATGTGCTGACTAATGATGCTACTGCGCTGCCGGTGGTGGGCGATATGCTGGCCAAGATTCGCGCCGGCATCATGGGCGAGCCGGTGTTCCAGAACGGTCTGTCTGACCTGGTGCCGTTTGGCGAGGTATTCGAGTACGGCAAGCGGGAGATGAAGAATATCCAGAAGGGTGCCAGCTGGGACCGCCACTGGAATGCAACTGCCGGCTTGCTGCGCGCTATCGGCAGCAGCTGTGCCGTGTGCCAGGATAGCACTATTGGTCCGCTGGCTAACCTGAGCAGCCTGACCATGGCCGCGGCGGTGTTTGCGAACAGCACGAAGTTCGTGCAGGGCCTGATTAAGCTGGGAGAAGAAGTGACAGAATAAGCTATCGGCTAATTTAGCCGATGATTAGCTGATATTAGCCGAAACAAAAACCCCGCCTCGTGCACCGTAGGCGGGGTTTTTATCTCCCGGTGGTGCCGGGTCTTTTTTCATGTAAAGAATTAGCGGATTTTTTTACAATGATTAAATAATCAGCGAGCGTGAGGATGTAAGAAAGAATGTCATATCAGACTGCGCGAAAGTTGCGCGAAAGTAATGTAACGCTTTTATAGCCAATGCTGATTATCCCGTCGGGGCTGTTTGCTTGTTTTGCTGCGTCTGCAGCCGGATGGGGCGTTATTTATTGAATAAGGGCAGGGCTTGAATCAGCGTGCAAGCTATTGATTCAATCATGCAAGACTCTGCTGCATTTTTCTTCGCGAAGCTGCCGCAGCCCCGCATGCACCAGGCGCAAGACCACCGCCCATGCAATGAGCCCCAGCACCAGGAAGCGCAACAGACCGAAGCCGGAAAGCCATTCGGTGTTCCAGACAAGGTGCAGCACCACAGGTATGGCGGCAATCCTGAGGAATCGTATATCTGCAAAGGCTGCCCAGTCTATGCTGGTGGCGTTGTAATCCCTCAGTCCTTCGGAAATGCGGTGTTTAAGCACCAGCCAGTATGCACCGGCTGTGATAGCGGTCCAGACAATATGGCCGAATGGTGTTATGATGGCTCGGACCTGCATCACGGCATCGGGATTGATGAGACTGGCATTTTTTGCTATGGCGTAGCCATGTGCCGGATTAATGGATGATACGACTTCCGCGGCGGTGGAATTCGTGATGAGCTTGACGAGTTCTGTGTAGGTGTAGCCGGAGCTTTCAAAAGCTGCAAATCCGGCACCAACACCGGCCCCCAGAAGCAGCCCGGTGAGAATCCGTCCATTGCGGCGGTGCCCGGCTATGAGTATGGCCGCCAGTAGTTTGGCCGGTTCTTCTACCGGCCCCGCTACCCACACGAGGATATCCGGGCCCACTTCGAATAACGCAAGGGCGAAAATCAGTGCCATGAGCCCGCCATACATCATGGCTCGTATCACCTCAAGAAAAGGCACTTCCCGGCGCACATTCAGCTCGAAGAAAAAGACCGCCACGCAGAAGGGAATGGCAAAATTGCCAACAAACATGAGCCCGGGAACCAGATTCGGATTATGGAATGTATTGCTCGCCCAGTTGAATCCGAAATACAGCAGAATGCAGGCCAGCAGCATTCGCGCAAAAATCCACGGGGTAGGCCAGCCGCTGCTTATGCTGTGCAGCGGTGGTGTGGTGCCGGGGGTGCCGCAGCAGAATACCTCCAGGACTTCCTCACGGCTGTGGCGCCGGAATACATCAGCGAAGAAGTGCCAGAGCGAGAAATTGCCAAGCCCGTTCAGCCCGGTGATTTCATCCAGGGTGTCGGTCTCTCCATCGTGCAGCAGTTCATCTACGTGCAAAAGGGTGCCACAGCCGGTGCTGCGCACCTGTGATTCCGCATTGATTAATCCCCGCCGCAGCATTTCCCGGAGTTCGCGAAGTGTATACGGCCCTTCCTGCTCACCATGCGGCAGCAGTATATAGTAAGTCGCTTGTGCCTCCGCCCCTTGCGCCATGCGGGAATCCTACTCCCCGTGTGTCGGGGTGTCAAGTGTTATTTGGTTTTCTATATATTATTTCTCCTACCGTAATAACAGGAAAATTTGCTTGCAAATGAGCGATGGTATTTTCATAATACTCACATGTTTCAACTACGCACGCCTGTTACTTCGAGTATGACCGACCGCTTCGGTAAATTGAAATTGTTTTCCGCAGTTCAATTGATGCAGGATTGCTCAGAGATGTGGAAGACGAAGGAGATC
Organism: Akkermansia sp.; assembly: GCA_045614585.1. Classification (GTDB taxonomy): domain Bacteria; phylum Verrucomicrobiota; class Verrucomicrobiia; order Verrucomicrobiales; family Akkermansiaceae; genus Akkermansia. The sequence goes on from JAZLDD010000072.1 coordinate 76,954, forward strand.
GGATTCTGGAACTATTTGAAGGAAAATGAAGCAGCTCAGTTTCTGGTGTTTCGTCAGCTGGAGATTATACGCGTGCCCGCCTTGTACGAGAATCTGGTCTGCTCCACCAGTGTGTTTGATTGCCGCGGCTCAAATGGGTTCCGCAACACCATCATCTGCGATGAAAAGGGAAATCCCTGTTACAAGAGCTGGAGCCAGGGAGCCTTTGTAAATGTGAAGAACGGGCGCCTCTTGCGTGTGCCCCAGGAAATCATTGCCGATATGAATATGTCACCCAGGCTTGATATGGAATATCGTTCCAGAAAGATTCTCATTCCTCAAGGTTCTGAAATTGAATTGCCTGTGGTGACTGTGCAGCGAAACGATATTGACTACAACAACCACATGAACAATGCTCAGTACATACGCCTGGCGTTGGAGTTTCTGCCTGCCGGGTTTGAAATCGCTTCCATGCGGGTGGAATATAAACAGGCTGCGCGTTGTGGCTCGCAACTGAAGCCGGCAATGATTGAGGACGGGAATTCCCTCTACATCATCCTGCGAGAGGCTGGAGCTATCTGCTGTGTGCTTGAATTCACGCGTGCAGCATCAGCCAATAGCACCGGGTGGTATGCGTGGTAATGCTCTCGGCTAGGGCAGAAGCCCCTTGGCTGGTTTGAAGATAAGCTCCTCTTTCTCCGGAATATCGCAGAGGGTGCCTGAGTTGATGTCATATCCACGGCGTGCGGCGCGGTTCACTCGTTCAAATGTGCCGAAGTGGGCAATGTGCAGCTTCTCTCCTTGCTTGTCAGTAGCCATCCGGATGGAAGCGAGCACCGCCTCTACAGCAGCAGAGGCGGTGGCTCGGGTGGCGCCGGGGCCCATGTATCGCTGAACCCTGGCTATAAGTTGTTTCTTGTTCACTTGTTTTTCAGAGCATCGCGGATTTCACGCAGCAGCAGAATATCCTCCGGGGTGGGCGGCGGCTCGGGTGCGGGGGCAGGGGCTGCCGGCTCTTCTTTCTTCACTCTCAGTTTGCAGACCAGACGTACGGCCCAGAAAATAGTGAGGGCGATGATGAGGAAATCCAGCACCGTCTGGCAGAAAACGCCGTATTTAATGACTGGAGCACCTTCTTCGGCGCTCAGGGCGTAGCTCAGCTCTGCCAGATTCTTTGTGTCTCCGGTGAGCATGGATACGGCAGGCATGATGATATCATTCACCAGCGAGGTGACAATCTTGCCGAAAGCACCGCCGATGATAACACCAACGGCCATGTCCACTACGTTGCCTTTCAGAGCGAATTTCTTGAATTCCTCAATCCATGCGGGTTTCAGTTTATTAATCATGGCTTTTGTCTATTGGTTCAGATTTTCTTGAATGCCTTGGTGCCCCATTCGGTGCAGGTCCAGGTGGTGCCGTCCTCGCTGGTGAAGATGCAGACACCGCCGGTTGCCACCTTGATATCATGCTCTGCGCAGAAACCGGCATAATCACCGGTGATGACCGGGGCAAAGCGGATGGTGCCGTTGGAGGAAACGCAGAGCATGATTTCGCCCTCCTTCACCTCGGCCGCCAGGCTCATCCAGTTGTCGCGAATCTGCTGCACATCCACCTTCCAGCCGTTGGGTACGGTGGCATCCGCATTCCATTTGTCGATGATGGCGGCTCCTTTGGCTTCAATCTCCTCTGCGCTGAGGGTGGCGGGGTCAATACCCTCTGCCTTGGCAGCGTCTGCACCGAGACGGGCCATTACCTGTTCTTCGGTCTTGTTTTCATCGGGACCGTAGTCCACCTCGATGAAGCGGTGATCTGGCTCTACCGGGCAGGTGCAACCTGCGGCTTCGGCAGCCAGGGCGGCGGTGCCCATGGTGCGCTTCAGCGGAGCGGCCAGGATACGGGTAGGCACCAGACCGAGCTTTTTGAGATACAGGCCCACTCCTTTACCGCGCTCTTCTTCTACGAGCGCGAGGTCAGTATGGCAGCCTACGCGGGTGGGAGTTTCGCCTTTGGCAAAGGTGTTGCCGTGGCGGGCAATGATGAGTGTTTTCATAGTAAAAGTGGTATTCTCTGTATACTACACCATGACTAAGGTGAAGTCAAAGAAAAACGGCACGTTCTTTCACGTGCCGTGGAATGAAAAGCTTATTTCTTCTTCTTTCTGGTCTTGGCTTGCGCTGTTTTCCAGATGGGTGAATCCTTGCTGTATGCTGGTCCGGCTTCACCATCCTGCGGAGACACCGGCCAGTCTTCGTTTGTGCGGAAGAGCATGAGTGGGGCTTTGTTGTCTTTTGTCACTTCCTGGGTCAGGAGATAGTAGAATCCATGTCGGCCGCATTCGCCAATGATGATTTCTATGGGATAAGACTCTCCCTTTTTGACACTTACCGGAGTGCCGCCCATGAGTCCACCGAATGTATTATTGAAAAATCCGGTGCTTTTAAGTTGAATCAGGCAGTAATCTTTGTGCTTCGGGTCTTTACCCGCGCGAATGTTCTGAATATATTGTTTATCCGTTCCTTTAGAGAAGGCTTCGTCGCTGTTGTTGCCCGTGAAGACGCTGGGGAGTACATAGCCTGATTCCAGAACAACTTTGCCGCCGAAACGCACAATGAGTGTATCATCAGCCGAGCCGACAAAGCGGAACTTCATAGTTTTCGGGGCGGTGACCCGCCCTTTGAACACACCAATCCAGCCGCCGGGTATGGCCTGGTTGCTTTCACTGACAAAATCGCTGGCAGCATCTGTTGCGTTCTTGCCCTGTGCCAGGTCAAGTTCGCCATCCATGTTCACACCATAACGGCGTTGCAGGTAGAGATGCCCGACGGCACATGGAGTTTTGTATTCGTAATTGTATTTAATGTCACTATGTCGCCGGGCCATGATGTCTTTCATGGTCTCCATGTAGTCGTTGCGTACATGGTTCCACCAGTCTCCGGCATGTTGTTGCACTTGAGGTTTGAGCTTTCCCTTGCGGTCGCGCTTGATATCGTAGATAGTGCCACGCAGCAAACCTTCCGGTGTTTTGTCTGCTTCTTCTTCGCCTGTCCATACATAGGCAACCGGGCGTTTCTCCCAGTTTCCATATGTGGGAAAAAACGCGGTAACCGCGCTCAGGATGATAGCTATGAAATGAATTTTCATGTTAAATTGACAGATAGCAACGGCTTTATTCAGTTGACTTTGCGAAACTTATTTTTTGCTTTTTTGCTCTTGGCTGGTTTTCCGGCAATTTTCCAGATGTCAGAATCGGCAGCATAGGCGGGGCCTTGCTCGTGGTAGTGTTTTGTACTGTATCCCTTGAATGACGGCGGATTGGTGGGGGCTGCATCGCATGTCCGGAAAAGGTGCAGAGGAGCATCGTTGCCCGTCGTTACCTCCTGCGTAAGCAGATAGTAAAGAGTTGCCCCACCATTGTTGCCGATGATGATTTCAATCGGGTACGCCTTGCCTTCTGTCACGGTGACAGGCTTGCCGCCGGTCACACCGTTGAAACAATCATTACAGAACGGGGTGCTTTTAAGCTTGCGGATAACATAGTCCTTTTTATCGGGATGCTGGCCCTCCGCTACTTCCAGCTGGTATGTTTTGGTGTAGCCCCAGTTGCAACCAGTGTCCTTCAGACCGTTTCCCCGGTAGAGCGATGGCTTGAAAAAGCCTGTTTCGAGTACTAGTTCATCATTGAAACGCACGGCAATGGCGTCATCTGCCGCCCCGAAGAAGCGGAATGTCATGCTGCGAGGGGCGATAACCTTGCCGCGGAACACCCCAAACCAGGAAACGTGGTTACTGTAGGCCTGTGCCGCAGTGCTTTTCTTCTTATTATTTGAGATAGCGTTATCTATGAAATCAGACTTCGCAGCTGATGAGCCTGCTAATTCCTTTTCTAGAGAAGTGATATCTATTGGGGGCAGATAGATGTGAGATGCTGCAACCTTTTGCGGGTATTTGTAGTATTTTTTCAGAATACCGTAGCGCCCATGCATGAGTTCTCTGAGAGTATACGCGAATTGTCCATGTACATCCGGGCTGTTGGTCGGATTGTTTGCACCGGTGTTGCGTATCTTAGTGAGTGCTTTTAAATCGCGGACTGTTTGTACGTTGACATCATCTGATTTATATATGCCGGAGTAGGTGAAGAATTCTCCGTTCGGATTCCGGTTGTAATCATAGAAATCTCCCAACAGCATGTCTGCCTGGGCATTTTTCAGCGAGCCCTCGCCAGTCCATACATGGCAGATACCGCGAGGTTCCCAATCTGCATAGGAGGAAAGAGCGCAAACAAAAGCCAGGATAGTATATACTGGTTTTTTCATGGAAAAAAGAATAATTCGATCTTTTATGCCAGATCTTCTTCGATACGGAGGTTATCCACAATATACTGGCGGCGGTCATCGGTGTTGTCGCCCATGTAGAAACGCAGGATTTCCTTGAGGTTGTGCGCATTTTCGAGCGTGACTTCCTCCAGCCGGATATCTTCGCCTATGAATCCTTTGAACTCGGAGGGTGAAATTTCACCCAGCCCCTTGAATCGGGTGATTTCCGGATTCCTGCCCAGTTGCTTCACGGCTCGGTCGCGCTCTACCTCGGAGTAGCAGTAGATGGTTTTCTGCTTGTTGCGCACGCGGAAGAGCGGAGTCTGCAGGATGAAGAGATGCCCCTCGCGGATGAGGTCCGGGAAGTACTGAATGAAGAAGGTGAGCAGCAGCAGGCGGATGTGCATGCCGTCAACATCCGCATCGGTGGCGATGATGACCTTGTTGTAGCGCAGGTCTTCCATGCTGCGGTCGATGTTGAGCGCCAGATGCAGGAAATCGAGTTCCTCGTTGCGCTTTTCCTCGAAGAGCGCAGCGCGGTTCATGCCGAAGCTGTTCGCTGGCTTGCCTCGCAGCGAGAATACTGCCTGGGTTTCGGCATCTCGGGCGGTGGTAATGGAGCCGGAGGCGGAGTCACCCTCGGTGATGAAGAGCATGGTGTCCTTCGCCCGCTTGTGCTTCGTGTCGTAGTGAACGCGGCAGTCGCGCAGCTTGCGGGTGTGAATTTTGGCTTTCTTGGCGCGTTCCTTGGCTACTTTGCCGGTCACGCCAGCCACTTCCTTGCGGGTCTTTTCGCTCTCCTTGATTTTCTCCTCCATCGCTTCGCCGATTTCGGGGTGGCGGTGGAGGTAGTTATCCAGCTCCCGGGCGAGGAAGTTGGGCACAAAGGTGCGGATGGTTTCCTTGCCGGGGCCCATGGTGTTGCTGCCCAGCTTGGTTTTGGTCTGGGATTCGAACACCGGCTCGATGACCTTGATGCTGATGGCGGCCTGGATGCCATTGCGGATATCCGAGCCTTCGTAGCTCTTTTTGAAGTAGCCCTGAAGGGTCTTGACAATGGCTTCGCGGAAAGCTGCCTGGTGCGTGCCGCCCATGGTGGTGTGCTGACCGTTCACGAAGGAATAGTATTCCTCGCCGTAGTCATCGCCGTGGGTGATGGCAATTTCAATATCCGGACCGGAAATATGGATGGGGGCGTAGAGCGGTTCTTCCTTCATCTCTTCCTTGAGCAAGTCCAGCAGACCGTTTTTGGAGGAAATGTTGCGACCATTCAGATTGATGGTAAGCCCGGTGTTCAGGTAGCAGTAGTAGCGGCACATGCGCTCTACAAAGTTCAGATTGTAGGCAGCATCTGCTGCAAAGATGCTGCGGTCTACCATGAACGCCACGCGCGTGCCGTCCGGCTGGTCGGTCGCTTCGGTAATGTCGCTGCCTTCCACCATGTCGCCCGCCTGGAATTGGATGCGGCGGGTCTGACCCTCACGGTAGGCCTGAATCTCAAAACTTTCGGAAAGTGCGTTTACGGCTTTGATACCCACGCCGTTAAGTCCCACGGATTTCTTGAACGCTTCGCCATCGTACTTACCGCCGGTGTTGATTTTGGCGGCGCATTCGTACAGTTTGCCCAGGGGAATGCCTCGCCCGAAGTCGCGCACTTCGCAGTGCCCGTTTTTGTCGATGCTCACCAGTATCTTTTTGCCGATACCCATCACAAA
>JAZLDD010000073.1:0-6517 GCA_045614585.1 Akkermansia sp.
CAGTTGCACTCTGCAATTATTCCCAAAAACTTCAACCACATAATATATAATAGTAACTATGGCTAAACTCACTGTACGCGACCTCGACGTCGCCGGCAAGGAAGTGCTCATGCGCGTTGACTTCAACGTGCCCATGAAGGATGGCAAAATCACGAACGACGCCCGTATCGTGGCTGCTCTGCCCACCATCAAGTACCTGCTCGAGAACGGCGCACGCCTTGTTCCCTGCTCCCACCTGGGCCGCCCCGAGGGTACCGGCTACCAGGCTGAGTTCCCCCTGGCTGCTGCTGCCGAGTGCCTCGCCGGCCACCTGGGCAAGCCCGTTGCTTTCGTTCCCGAGACCATCGGTGAGGCCGCCACGGCCGCCCGCGCCGCCCTCAAGGATGGCGATGTGATGCTGCTCGACAACGTGCGCTTCGACAAGAAAGAGAAGAAGAACGACCCCGAGTTCGCCAAGGCTCTGCTGGGTGATGCCACCCTGTATGTGAACGATGCTTTCGGCTCTGCCCACCGCGCCCACGCCTCCACCGAGGGTGTAACCCACTTCGCCGAGAAGTCCGCCATGGGCTTCCTCATCGAGCGCGAGCTCGAGTACCTCGAGGGCAAGCTGAGCTCCCCCGAGCAGCCCTTCGTGGTGATTATGGGTGGCGCCAAGGTTTCCGACAAGATTCAGGTGCTCTCCAAGCTCATGGAGAAGAGCCAGACCTTCATCATCGGCGGCGCTATGGCCAACACCTTCCTGGCTGCCCAGGGTTACGATGTAGGCAACTCCAAGATTGAGGCCGACAAGCTCGACCTCGCCAACCAGATTCTGGCCGACGCCAAGGCCAAGGGCGTGACCTTCGTGCTGCCCGCCGACACCCGCTACACCTTCAAGTTCGAAGAAGGCGCAGAGACTTTCTGCACCGCTCCCTGGGCTGAGGGCGCTTCCGTACCTGCCGAGGGTATGGGCATCGACATCGGCGACAAGGCCATCGAAGAGTTCTGCGGCATCCTCAAGGGCGCCAAGACCGTGCTCTGGAACGGCCCGCTGGGCGTATTCGAGCTCGACGCCTTCGCCAAGGGCACCAAGGCTATCGCCGAATGCCTCGCCGAGAGCGACTGCACCTCCATCGTGGGTGGTGGTGACTCCGTGACAGCCGCCAAGAAGTTCAAGGTGGCCGACAAGCTCTCCTTCTGCTCCACCGGTGGTGGCGCTTCCCTGGAGCTGCTGGAAGGCAAGGTGCTTCCCGGCATCGGCTCCCTGAGCGAGAAGTAAAACCCCAGGCTTTACTCACCATTCCCCCCGGGCAGGCATACAGTCCGGGGGGATTCGTTTTAACATGTATACATCCTCACGCCAAACAAAAAAAGAATGCTTTTTCATAACTTTTATTGAACAATCCTACATACTTCGAAGTCTGAAGTTCCAACATCTCTCATACTCATGAGATATCATCTACTTATTATCGCATTCCTGCTTTTCTCATTTAATGCCTCAGCGGTTCAACCCGTATGGGTCGTGCAGGCCTTGAACAATATCCGACGGGCTGCAGCAGCCACCAGCAAGGGCGTTAAGGCTGCCAAAACTTTAGGGAAATGCGCCAACGCATTACCCGACAGCAAAATAGACGAGCTGGCAGATATTGCCAACGGTCCTAACGGCTTAAAGGAACTTAACCAGATACTCGGCAAGGCAAACTATATTGCTCGCTATGGGGATGATGCGGGGCATATCATCCTGCAAGATACCTATTTGCGCATAGCCATTAAAAACGGACGCATATCAAAGGAAATGGCAGAGCAGGCCATGGAAAATCTGCCAAACGCGCCCGGGCTGACCTCCCTGCTGGGCAAAATCAATTCTACCAGTTTTTCTCAGGCCAAGGGGCATTTACGCGAACTGGAACTTGCCATCCACAGCCAGCAGCGTGGATTCACCCCGGTATCATTTGGCCAGAAATTTGCAGATGGGCTCAAGAAGGGGGACACGGATTTAGACATACACCTGCTCCGGAATGGCATGAACTATGCTATTGAAAGCAAGGCATACGCCGGCCATGTTCCCAACGATATGATAAGAGCAGATGCCGAAAGTCTTCTGGCTTTTTGCAAAAACGTGGGAAACACCAAACCTGTGTTCTGCTTTGAAACCCCGCCATCCGAAGCCGTACGCATCTTCCTGAAAGAGCGCAACATTACATACCTTACGGGCACTGCATCGGAAATTGCTACCAAGCTGGATATTATCTCGAACCTCAAATAACCGGACATGAAAACTGAAATCAAATCCCTCCTGTGCCTGATTGTTGTATCAGCCTGCACACTCCCGCTCCAAGCCGCTGATTACGGCACATTCGAGAGTTTCTATGAAGTCCCTCTCCTCAGTCCATGGGAATGGGCACTTCTCGTAGGCGGCACGGTTGCAGCAGCGGTCGCCGCCTTTTTCACACTTGGTGCGGCTGCCCCTGCATGGATGGCAACCGTCGGTGCCTGGATTGGCTCAACAGCGGGACTTTCAGGAGCTGCGGCGACCAGTTATGGTCTGGCCATGCTGGGCGGCGGTTCCATTGCAGCAGGTGGATTAGGAGTCGCAGGTGGAGTTGCGGTACTCACCGCAGCGTCAAACCTTAGCTATGGAATTATAAGCTACGCTACCTCTGCAGCCTTGGAAAAATGGGATCGTGGCAAATATATTGAGGCTAACAAAAACATGATGACCCTGCCGCTGCCGCGTAACGACAACGGCGGCGATGCCTATGAGGAGACCATGGAGTACCTCCAGAAGAACTATGTCAAAGACCTGCCGATTTCTGACGCTGCGAACCAGACTATCCTGCGACAGGCAACCGACATACTTCAAAAAGGCGTAGCGCTTGAAGATGACGAAGAATATGCCCTGAAAAACCGCACCTTACTGGCATTGCTTCATTTACAGCAAAACGAATACACATTCGCCTACGTTGAAGCCCTCAAGGCCATGCAGCATGCCAGCAATGCAAAGGAAGAAAGAACCCTGGCATGCTACATCTGGGCCTTAGCTCAGCTGTCAGATCCTTCCAGTCACTGCACTAACGACGTGTTACAAGGCCTGCGAATCGCCTACACTCAAGAACCGGATAATGATCTTATGTCCATCATGACAGCCTGCTGTATGGACCGACTGATGTACAGATATCATTATGGCCAACTTTCCATAGACCATTTATCGAATTTCTTCAGGACCATAACCAATTCCCGCATTAAGGAGGAACTCACTCATGCATCGGTGGAAATTTATGTGACGCGCTGTCTCATTGAAATGAGAAGAACCAGGGAGGATATCCGCATTATCGCGCAGGATAAGGATATGATGACGATGAGTGAAGTCATTAGTGAAGTACATACCCGCATCAACCGCCATAGGCAGCTCCTTTCTATGATGCAGACGCAGATTCTGCCTTATCTTCTTACAAACGCCTCCGACTTCCCGAAGGAATCCAAGTTGCGTGAGCTGAATCTTGCCTCGTTGCTGAATGAATACTATGTAGACCTTGCAAAAATAGACAGTGAAATATCTGGCAACCAGCCCTGATTCTCCTCGTTTTACACAGCATTTCAAATCACCAGCTTGTATCCCACAGGCTGGTGGTTTTCTTTCGTCAATTCCCCTATTTGCCTTGCCCCCACCGGCAAGGTTCGCTCCCCAATCACGCGAACTTATTCGGCAATTTAGATCTGTTCAGAACCAATTCGAATCCTGAAAAAAGGCACCTGCAATCACCGGAAAACAGCCCCAAACAGTTAAACCTAACCTCTTGCCTATCAGCGCAGGCTGCGTAAGATAATAGACGCTATGAATACACTTCGCATCATCATATTTGCCGCCATCATGCTGGGGCTCTCATCCTGCAGCTTCGATGCCAGTTTCTCCACCCCCAATTTCACCCCCAAACCGACCGGCCGTTAAATCAATAGATAGCCTTGGCGAAGCCAGGTCAATAGTCAATTCTCTTTCAGCCACCGGCTGAAGGCTTCCGCCCATTTGAGCGAAATGCCGGGCAGCTCCGCCAGTTCCTCCGGGCTGCGAGAGCGGATGCCCGGCACCGTGTGAAAACGAGCCAGCAGCAGCTCCTTGCGGCGCGGCGTCATGGTGCGGTAAGCATCCAGCTTACTCTCGCGCACGCGCTTGCGCACCAGCAGTTCGTTATAATTGTTGGCAAAGCGGTGCGCCTCATCACGCAGGCGCTGCAGCAGGCGCAGCGCGCCGCACTCGTGGCTGAGCACCAGCGGCTCACTCTGCCCCGGCAGGTAGATTTCCTCATCTCGCTTGGCAAGCCCCACCACCGGCATCTGCTGCAGACCTATCTCTGCCAGCACCTGCACCGCAATGGCCAGCTGCCCCTTGCCTCCGTCCACCACCACCAGGTCCGGCACCTTGATAGGCGCCTTTCCCTCTGCTCCCAGCTCCTTGAGCCAGGCATACATATCCACCCCCTCCGGCTTTGCAAACAGGGCGCTGCTCTCATTCACAATGCGCGAATAGCGGCGGCGCACCACCTCCAGCATGGAGGCAAAGTCATTCTGCCCATCCACCCCCTTGATGCGGTAGCGGCGGTAAGCCGCATTGTCCGGCCGGCCATTCGTGAAGCGCACCATACTGGCCACAATGTGGTTGCTGGAGAGGTTCGAAATATCGAAACACTCCATCCCCGCCGGCGGCTGCGGCATACCCAGATACCCCGCCAGCTCCGCCAGGTCGCGGTCGGGGTCCACCGTGCCGGGCAGGTCGGGCGAGCGCCGGGTAAAGCGGCGGGTGGGTTCCAAGGTCTTGATGATATTCTCGCGCACATCGCGCAGGCGGGCGGCCTGCTCAAAGTCCAGTCGGTCGGAGGCCTCCATCATCTCCTGCGTGAGCGCATCCAGATGCGCCTGTCGCCCGCGCCCCTCGAGCAGCCCCAGAGCCGCCTCAAACTGCTCCCGGTACTCCTCCGGCGAAATGCGCCCCACGCACGGAGCCGAGCAGTGGCGAATCTCATCATCGTGGCAGTGGCGGTACTGCTCCTCCCCCGGGTGGCGGCAGGTGCAGGTACGCAGGCGGAAGCGGTGGTTCAGCCACTCCACCGTCTCCTTCAGCGCGGTGGCATGTACAAACGGGCCTATGTAGCGAGCCCCATCATCCTTGCGCAGACGCACCAGCGAAAAGCGGGGGAACTCCTCCTGCCGGCTCGCCCGCAGCAGATAATACCGCTTATCATCGCGCAGCTGCACATTGTAATGCGGGCGGTATTCCTTGATGAGTTTCTGCTCCAGAATCAGCGATTCCTGCTCATTCCGCACCTCGTAATAATCGAAATCCACAATCGCCGCAATCAGCGCACGCGTCTTGCCATTCTCCAGCGTGGCGCGAGAGGGCGAGAAATAATTGGCCAGCCGCCGGTGCAGGTCCTTCGCCTTGCCCACATAAATCACGCCACCGCCTTCCCCCTTCATCAGATACACCCCGGGGCAATGCGGCGTCCGCCTCCATTTCTCCTTGAGGTCGACCTTCGGCATAGCGGCATCTTAGCAGAACTCAGACCGGAAATCAATGACGAACCACCCACGCACCACAAGCCCCCGGCGCAAGGGTGGGAATGGGCCAGGTATTTTCTGCGTGATGGTATCTTTCTGAGTTATCAGCGGGTTTATTTACAACTTTGCCAGAAAGCCCTTGCCTCCTTTCGCGCGGCAGGGGCCATGTAACGACTGCGCAGGAGCGATAAATCCCGGTGCCCCATTTCCAGCTGCAGCTCAGGTAAGTTGCGGAAATGCGCGGCATGGTAACTCGCAAAAGTGTGGCGGCACACATCCGGCACCCATTGGATAAAACCGGCTGCTCGCCGCAAGGCCAGCCAGCGGTTCTGCCAGTTGCGAGGCACCCGGCAATCCTGCGCGCGCATGCCCGGCAGCGCCCGCAGCGGCACAATGCGCCCGCCGCCGGTTTTGCTCTTCTGCGGGCGGATGATAATCTGCCGCTCCTCCCAGCACACATCTGCAGCAGTCAATCGCTCCACCTCAGACGGTCGCACACCGCTGTAGAGCAACAAGCTCAGAGAGAATCGCATATCGCGGAACCGCCGCTGCTGCACCACCTCGCGCAAGCGCCCCACCTCCTCATTAGAAAGTGGCACAATCGGCTGCTCCACCACCGGCGGTGCTTCAATACGCGCCACCGGATTCGCCTCGCAAAGCTCCCGCCGGAAACCATAGGCAAAAATACTGTGCAATATCGCCCTGCCCTTGCGGTAGCTGTGCGCGCTGTGGCCGAATGCCTCATCCAGAATCCGCCGGCACTGCGCCGTCGTCATCGCCCGCAGCGGCAGCTGCGCCACCCCCTCCACTTTCAGCATCTTCCGCACATAATACCGCAAATCACGCGTTGTCGATGGTCTTCGCCCCACCCTCGCCTCCACACTGGCCCACGCCACCTGCTCAAAGCTCTCCGTGCGTTCCGCCGCCTGCACCGCAGCAATCCCCTCCCGCATTACCCGCCGCACCAGCTCCATCAACTCCACCC
>JAZLDD010000074.1:0-22015 GCA_045614585.1 Akkermansia sp.
GCATTTCTGCCGCCCTCGGCGCCTCGGAAAGTCATACTTGGAAAATTGCCTCGCCCGGTGGGAGAAGTAAGCGATGCTCGCTTTCCTTTCGGGCAACCCCGTGACGGGGTGCGGGGCAGAGCTTATCACAAACACCATTTCGCGTCAAGCGTATTTTTGAGTTTTTTTGTGCAGTATTTTTCAGTGCTCCACCTAAGTGCTACGTTTTCGTGCAGATTAGGAAGAAAAATTATTTTTACGAATTTCGGAGGTGCGGGTGTTTCTGAAAAAAAAGGGGACTGAAGTCCCCTGCTACGACAAAGCCCCTGGTTCCGGAATGGAACCAGGGGCGGAAGCATATTTGAAGCCTATTATTTTCTGCGCCTCGGAATGTAGTTTATTCGTGTTATCAGAACTTGTAGCTTGCGCCTACGTTCGCGCTGTGGGCATTGGCATTCTCCACGAACTCGCCCGTGTAGCTTGCGTTCACGCTCCACTTCTCGGTAAGCTCATAGCTCGCTCCCACGGTGAAGTTCAGGCCCGTGCGCCCGGGGTTCATACCGCTGTAGCGCACGCCCTCCATTTCCACCTTCGGGGTGTTGCGCGCGATATCCTGGTGCAGCGCGATTTCTCCATACACACCCAGCCTGCCCGTGCGATGGCTGGCTCCCACGCCGATTTCAGCTCGCAGGTTCTGCAGCGAGCCGGTGCTGGTGCCATCCACCGTGGCGGAATCGCTGGCGTAGTACTGCACTCCGGCAAACGGGCTCAGCACCGTGCTGGCATTCAGCTCGTGGTTGTAGCTCACGCGGCCATCCAGCTGCAGGTGTTTCTGGTTCCAGTCAGAGCCCATCGTTTCGGAATCGCTACGGCCGTAGGCGGCGCTCCAGTCGGCAGTCACACCGCTGCGCCAGTTGGTCTGGCCGTACAGGCCCAAGTGCGTGGTATCCTGCTCGATAGTGCCGAATCCATGGGCGCTCACGCGCGTCCAGCTGTTACCCAGCGCCATGCCGAAGAGGCTGGCGCGACCCACCTGCGTTTCCAGACCGAAGACGCCGCCGGAAACATTGGTATCGGCACCGGCGTGGCCCCCTGCACTGCTGTGACGGCTGGAGCTGCCGATGGCACTGGCCCACACGGCGCGCTCGCCATTGCCCAGCTGCACCGCCATGCTGCGGATGGCCATGGCATTCACAAAGGCGCGGCTGGCTTCCAGCTGGCCCCAGTTGCTCTGCACGAGCGCATCCGCCACCGGGTTCGACTCCACCACGGCGGGAGCTGCGGCAGGAAGAAGCTCCGTATCTGCTGCGGCCACAGCCCGGGGCTCCTGCGGATTCCAGTTTCCGGTCAGGGTCATGGTGATGGCCTTGTCCGTCTTCTGTATCGTGCAGTCATCCTCATCCACTCCGAAGATGGAGTAGAAATCCTGCGAACCGGTATAGTGACCGAAAGTCAGCAGATTATAGGTCTTGCCCTGCACGAAGTCATAATCCAGAATAATGCTGCTGCCGCTGGCGAGCGTGAGCGCTCCCTTCACCTTCAGTGTCACAGGCTTGCTTCCGCTCATGGTCAGCGTGCCGCCGGACGAGATGCTCAGCGACCCGGCGCTCAGCTTTCCATTCAGAGTGATGCGAGAATCACTGCCGATGGTGAGATTCTGCTTCACGGTGAGATTCTGCGGCTTGGCGCCACCGAGTCTCAATTCGGAGTTTGTCAGCTTCAGATTATTCGCCGTGAACTTGCCATTGATATCAGCGGTGGCATAGCTCAGCGTAGCATTACCCTTCACGGTCACACTCTGCGGCTTGGTGCTGTTGCTCAGTTTCAGGGCAGAGTCACTCAGCGTCAGCTCCGCGGCGCTCAGCTTGCCATTCAGGCTCAGCTGTGAATCGTTGCGGATACTGAGCCCCTGCTTCACGGTGAGATTCTGCGGCTTGCTGCCACTCAGTTTCAGAATGGAATCATCCAGCGTCAATCTGTTCGCCGTGAATTTGCCGTTGATTTGCATTTCGGAGTCATTGCGAAGCTCTACATCACCTTTCAGCGTGAGCGCGGCTGGTTTGGCAGATGTAGTCCTGAGCGTACCATCATCCAGCTTCAGGGTGAAAGCGCTCAGCTTGCCACCCAGTGTCAGGCTGCCATCCTTCACGCTGACAGCAGAAACCTTGCTGTTCATGCTCAGCCCCTTGGCGCTGGTGGTCAGAGTACCACCCTTGGTCACACTGAGCGCATTGGTGGTAATCTTGCCCTTATCGCCCAGCGACACGCGGCCGGTCACCTCCGTTGTACCGGTGCCGGAGAGCGTGCCATTCACCATGCCGCTCTCCAAGGTGGCGGTCTTGCTGATATTGAGCGTGGAGCCCTTCTGCAGTTCACCTCCCTCCAGGGTGTAGGTACCAGTAAACTTCTTGCCGCTCTTGATAGCAGCGGTCTTGGACTGGATGATGTCATTGGCAATGGCCTTGGAGCCCAGGTTCAGCGTGCCCCCCTGCACGTAAACATCCCCCTTGCCCAGAGAACTGGCTCCCTGCACCTTGATGGTACCGCCTTTCAGATAGGTATCACCTGTCCAGCTGCTGTTCCCATCGTTCAGCGTCAGGGCACCCTTGCCCGTCTTGGTCAGGTCTCCATCGCCCGCCAGCGAACCGGGGTTCTTCTTGTTGCTCTTGAAGGTGATATTCTTATCGACCTCCACCGCAACACTGCCGGGGCTTACTTTTCCCCGCAAGGTCACAGACCCGTTCTTCGAGAACAAAACGTGATGACCATCGGCATAAGCAACCAGACCTTCAGAAGACATCCAATTCTCCCGTTCCTCCACCCCCCAGACGGCTTTTTTATCTCCATTCCAGGTCAGAGAAAGAGGTGCAGACTTAATACTCAACAACAAATCATTACCGTTTGTCAGGAAAGAATATGTTACATACTTATCCGGGTTCAGCACAGTCAGGCACGAAGCCAGTGCCGCATTCATTCTGATACCTTCATCACTGCTAATCAGAATGTAAGTTTTGTCCCTTTCAACAGGTGAAGTCAGATTCAGCAATATACCGGAATGCAGGGTGAGCGGCCCGGATACGCGCGTAACCTGATTGCAATCGGCAGATATCACACCATGCTCCAGAGTAAGCGAGCCCGTCACCGGGGCATCCAGTTTCAAGGTTCCCTCACGCAGAATGATATCACAAGTCGGACTTCCACCGGCACGAGATGCTGAATTGATAGCGCCAACACCTAGTTCACGGTTTTCTGCGAGCAGATATGATGAATAATCCGGAGCATATGTGGCAGATGCCATGCCTTGTGAATCCAGCTTCCAGACAGATTTCTTATACATCACCGTAGCGGCACTTGCATCTGTTGTGCCGCCATTGACCAGAAGTATGCCATCCCCTCGACAGCATGAAAAGCCATTTTGCGATGCCTGACCGGATACATCGATCCATGAGTCTGGCAATGCTGCGGCATCCATATCAGAAATATCGAATACACCGCTGAGTGCGAGAGAACCCGAATTTCTGATACAACCGGACACAAACAAGGATATACCCTCAGCCACGTGAATGGAACTATTTCCGGTATTCGAAACTGGACCAGTCCCCAGGGCTGATGCATTCGTAACAGACAAATCGGCAGAACTGAGCTCAGTGCCTCCTGTGTACGAATTCTCACCGGCAAGAGTCACAGAGCCGCTCACTTTCACCCCGCCATTCCCGATAAGAGAAGCCGTTATCTCTCCGGCCTCCAAAGTAGCGCTCTGCGTCAGGTTAACCGAACCGGAAAGCGCACCGCCAGCCACTTTCAGCGAACCGGCGTAGGCATCACCAGCCTGAATACAACAATTTCCCGAAGTACTGACCGCATTAGCAAATGGCAGCCCCGCCAGATTCAGAGTTGCATTCTTCAGAGAAACATCGCCCTTTCCCAAGGCCTGTTCATGGGCAATCTGCAACGTTCCACCGGTAATAATAGTCCCACCGGAGAACGAATTCTGATTTTCGACAAGCAATTTACCAGAGCCAGTCTTAACAAGACTGGTTTCACCTGCAATACAGCCGGCGCCGGTAAATACTATCTCTCCACTTGTATTTCTCACTTCCACAGCAGCAGGCCTTAGCTGTCCACTGATAGAGACAGTATAACCAGAATCACCGGTAAATAGAGTCTTGGCATACTGCGTATCCTGAGAATTCCCCATCCATTGCGCGGCAGACCATATCCCATCCTGAGGCTCCCAGACAAGGAATGACCGGAAAGAAGACATATACAGAGAATTGTCAACATACGACAGCAGACCCTGATCCGATGAAAAGCAAGAAGCCCAGTCAGGCTGAGAATCTGAAAACGTCATCAGCTTACACTCGTCACCCATGGGAATTTCTGCCGTATATACAAGCAGAATCGGATCAACGGTGGAGATACTGCCACTGAAGGTCAGGTGCGAATCCTCAGATCCGAAAATGAAAGAAACGCCACTACCGCACTGAAGCGAAGAAACATGAAGCGAGTTCGAGCCTGTCACCTCCAGCTCGGAATGCTCGCCCAGAGTCAATGAAGAGAAGCGTGCAGACGCGCCATGAAGTCTGAGACTGGCCCCATTGGCAAATGTAGCGTGGTCATAAATAAGGGCCGCTCCATTTTTCAATTCCAGACTGTAATTCTGAACAGAGGCAGTATTTCCTTTCAGCAGGAGAGAAGAAAACACCGCAGAACCTGATGAATCAGCGGTCAGTTCATCCGCATGGATTTCGCTACCAACCCCACCACTGAACTCATATACCTTCTGCTGATTAGACAACACCAGCTCCGCAGCAGCAACACGGCCCTCAACCCAGACAGAACTATTGGATGACGAATCATCAAAAAGAGCCTTACGATCCGACTCATGAAAATAGGAAGGATAATTTTCACCCGCAACGCATACTTGCCATCCAGTCGATTCGTCCGGCAATGCACGGGCTATCGAAGCCAGCGGGTGTTGCGTCCAGGTGGATGTCTTACCAGTCCACCTAAGAGGATTGGACTTATCCTCGTAGCTGGCAAGCTTATCCCGCAAATCCTGGGGGGTATCAATACTGGCGATAGTATCGATATACCAGGAACAGCCGGCATACTTCCAGAAAGATGAATGAGAAGCATCCGTATATAAGTACAACTGGTCGTCAATATATAATTTGAAGATAGAAAACTCCTGGTCATCGGAATTAGAAACCAGCAGGGCGGCTATTTTGCCGGTAGAATCAGACTCAAAGCCGTGGCAAGTGATACCATGTCCACCCGCGGCGCCGCACAAACCGATATACGCAAGCAAGCCCTTGGTAGAAAGGGTATAACCCTGATTATCTCTGGTATAACCGAGCAACTGAGGCAACCCTTCGCTCAATTTATCCCGTGTTGCCACATATTCAGTGTTTGTACATACGGCATATGCGCCATATCGGCGGTTCCAGTATTCCCTGGCACTCTCCCAGAAGCCGCCTTTGCCTCTTTCCTTTACGCTGGTATAATAGGGAGTATCATCTCCCAGCATATACCATTCCAGATACGAGTCGAGGCAATCAGCTTCATTACTGAAAGTCTCCAGAAAGGTAAGGTTCTGCCTCAGAGAAAGAGCAGCTCCGCTTGCTTCAAAATATTTCGAATCGTAACTTTGACCGTATAATAATTTATCAGCTTCGGGATTGAACACTCCGTAGTATGAGTTCCAATATTCCACAAGATTCATACTTACCTGAGCCCAGCAGCTTTCTGAATCATCGTCCAGATTACGGAAAAACGCCTCCGGAGAAGAAGCAGAGGCAGGCATGCGGCTGCTCAGCTCTCCCAGGAATTGGAAATTGCCGTGTTTCTGATACAGCTCATAGAGTTCCGGGTAATATCGTTCAGTCGACCACGATAAATACAGTCCCTTACCGGTATCATAAAAACGAGAAGATTCGGAAACATTATCGAGCACTACCCCTTCGGCCACATACACGTTACCGGCAGCATGCGGTGATATCAGCAAAGCACAGGCAGAGAAGGCAGTCATCAGCATCCTGTACAACGAGGGGGATAGGTGAAGTTTCATGGCTTTTGTTTCCGGTATCACAAACCACCACGATTCTAAAAAAAAAGCCCTCGGTCAACAAGAAAAATATTTCGTTCAGAAGATGTATGCCACAGCTTTCTCTCACAAAGAATATTCAGGTCACCACTCCGGCACAGAGACAAAAATAAAAACTTACCTGAAAGAATAAGCCACGCGTGCGCGTAATAATGGGCAGAAATGAGAATAAAGGCTATCATATCAACGTCTCTCTGTGCCCTGCTTGCCATGCCGATGATTCTTGCTGGTGACGCACCTCAGCAAATACAAGATGTGCAGCGGGCTGTGCAGGCAGGAAAACACCCGTTTTTTGACCCTGGGATGTTTCCGGATTGGTCACGGCTGACACCAGAACAAGCCCGTATTGACTCAGCGGCAGCCATGATGCTTGCCCGCTACAGACTTGAGCAGATCAGCAACATCAGACCGGAAGACGCTAATTTCGAGAACACCTTCCTGGCACTTGCTAATGCACAGGATGAACTCGACAAAGTTCAGAATCGTATCTACCACCTCACCACAGTAGCCATCACTGACGAGTTGAGCAAAGTGCAACAGGAACTTACCCCGCTCTGGAATGAACTGAGCGCAGAGGTGTTAGCCAACGAAAAGCTCTGGTCAGTGATTCGAAATGCCGCGGCCCAGCCCTGGGTGAAAGAACTTTCTCCCGCCAAACAACGTTTCGTACAGCAGGTGGTCGACAATTTCCGAGACCAGGGAGCGGACCTGAGCCCGGAACAGAAAAAGCGCAAAAAGGAAATTGAGGACGAGATGTCACTGCTGGAGCTGCAGTTCGGCAAAAATGTGCAGGATTCCACCGAAGCATGGGAACTCATCATCACTGATCCGGCCCAACTGGATGGCATGAGCGCCGACTGGATGGAAAAAGCACGCGAAGACGCCCGGAAACGGGTGCATGGAGAAGATTCCGCACCAGCCTGGCGCATCAGTCTTCAAAGCTCGAGCTATGGCGAGGTGCTGCGTTACTGCAAAATAGAGGCCACACGCAAAGCCTGCTGGGAAGGGTCACTTTCCATCGGCAACGGTAAATATGACAATGCACCTCTGGTAGCCCGCATCATGGAGCTCCGCCGGGAACTGGCCGAACTGCTGGGATTCAAGACCTATGCCGATTTGACAACCCACCGACGCATGGTGGGCAGTGGCGAAAATGCACTGAAATTTGTAGACGACATGATGCAAAAGGTAAAACCTGCATTTGATGCAGAATGCCAGCAGGTTCTCGACTTCGTCACAAAACGCACCGGCAAGGTAACCACCGCGCTTAATCCATGGGACCGCTCATTCTACCTGCGAGAGATGTCGGAAGAGATGTACAATTTCGATGCTGAAGCCCTGCGGCCATATCTGGAAAGCAAGCAATTGCTCAACGGTATTTTCGGTATTTTCTCAAATCTGTACGGCGTTTCTTTCACAGAGCGCCCAAGCGAGTGCTCTGTCCCCGGACAAAACGGCCACCCTCACCGTGTAGCCACATGGGCCCCCAGCGTAAAGGTTTATGATGTGACCGATGACACCACCGGCCATAACCTCGGTTCCTTTTATCTGGATTTATTCCCGCGTGACGGCAAACGAGAAGGCGCATGGGTCATGCCTCTTAGCTATGGAGCTCCGGCCTGCGACAAAAAGCCGCACGAACCGCACCTGGCTGCACTCGTGGGTAATATGACCCCGGCCAAAGGCGCAGGACCGGCGCTTTTCAGCCATCGTGATGCTGTGGTGCTCTTTCACGAGTTCGGCCACATGATGCATGTGATGCTCAGCGACACGGAATTACAAGCCCACTCCGGTACCAGCGTGGCCTGGGATTTTGTTGAACTGCCGAGCCAGATTACGGAAAACTGGGCATGGGAGCCGGAGGGTATCGCTATTTTCGGTTTCCACCACGAGAGCGGCAACCGCATGCCCGATGACCTGGTGCAGAAACTTCGAAACAGCCGCTATTTCCTGCCTGCTACCGACAACATGGGGCAACTGTGCGTAGCCAAGCTGGACCTGGAAATGCACATGTTCTACAATGAGAAATTCAAAGGCAAGGAACTTGATGCTGCAACAAGAGAATTGCTGGCTCCGTGGCAAATGGCCTACACACAGCCCGGCACCTCGATTATGCGGCGTCTGAGACACTGCATTACGGGCGGTTACAGTGCCGGTTACTATTCATATAAATGGGCTGAAGTACTCGCCGCAGATGCCTACTCCCGCTTTGACAAAGAGGGCGTACTCAACCGGAACACGGGCGCTGACTTCCGCCGCTGCATCCTCTCCCAGGGCAATAGTCAGCCAGCAGCCGATCTTTATCGCAGCTTCATGGGGCGTGACCCAAACCCTGACGCTCTGCTCCAGACTCAGGGGCTCTGTAAATAAAACATTTTGTTCGTTTCCTGTTACCTCCCCGCTCGGCTTCACCTGAGCGGGGATTTTCTCTTTTCAAAACAATTCTACCATTTTTAGAATAATTCTACTTGACAGATAGACATAAAAATATTAGAACCTTTCCAGAGAAAATATAAAAAGAGCAAACCAAAACAGCTCGAAATCCCTTGACTTATCTACCAGCCAGGTTTAGAATAATCGCGTTGGTAGAAAATCAGCAGACAAGCTCTCAGACGAGAGAAAAAACTCTGAAACCAAAGTAATTTTATGACAGACACAACATGCACAGAAGAATGCTGCTGCCAGGTAGATCCGTGGCAGGGATTCAAATCCGGCGTATGGCAGGATACCATCAACGTCCGTGACTTCATTCAGCAGAACTACACACCCTATACAGGCGAGGGTAATTTCCTGGCCGGCCCGACAGAAGACACCATCGCACTGTGGGATGAGGTGAAGGACCTGATGAAGAAGGAAATCGACGCCGGCGGTCTGCTTGATGCCGACACCGAAGTAGTTTCCACGATTGTATCCCACGCTGCCGGTTATATTGACCAGGCTCGTGAAAAGATTGTAGGTCTGCAGACAGATGCCCCGCTGAAGCGTGCACTCATGCCCTTTGGTGGTCTGCGCATGGCGCAGAAGGCACTGGAATCTTACGGCAAGCAAATGTGCCCGCACACTGCTGAATTCTTCGGCCGCATCCGCAAGACGCACAATGAAGGTGTATTCGATGCCTACACCAGCGACATCCGCGCAGCCCGTTCCGCCGGCATCATCACTGGTCTGCCCGATGCCTACGGCCGTGGCCGTATCATAGGTGACTACCGCCGCGTGGCTCTGTACGGTACAGACAAACTCATCGCCGCCCGTCGCAAGGATCCCAAGGACCGCGAAGCCGGCGTGATGACCGATGCAACCATCCGTCTGCGCGAGGAAATGAACGAACAGATTCGTGCTCTGGCCGAACTGGCAGAAATGGGCAAGAGCTACGGCTGTGACCTGAGCCGCCCGGCCACCAATTCCCGCGAAGCAGTGCAGTGGACCTACCTGGGCTACCTGGCCGCCGTGAAGGAGCAGAACGGAGCCGCCATGTCCCTGGGCCGAGTCTCCACCTTCCTTGATATCTATTTTGAACGCGACCTGGCTGCCGGCACCATCACGGAAGCCGAAATCCAGGAGCTCATGGACCAGTTCGTGATGAAGCTGCGCATGGTGCGCTTCATCCGTACCCCCGAGTACAACAGCCTGTTCTCCGGCGACCCCACCTGGGTGACAGAATCCATCGGCGGCATGGGCGAAGACGGCCGCACGCTGGTGACCCGCAGCTCCTTCCGTATGCTGCAGACCCTGTACAACCTGGGGCCGGCCCCCGAGCCGAACCTGACCGTACTGTGGTCCACCTCTCTTCCCGAAGGCTTCAAGAAGTTCTGCGCCAAGGTTTCCATCGAGACTTCCTCCGTGCAGTATGAGAACGACGACCTGATGCGCCCATACTGGGGCGATGACTACGGCATCGCCTGCTGCGTATCCGCCATGCGCATCGGCAAGCAGATGCAGTTCTTCGGTGCCCGCGCCAACCTGGCCAAGGCCCTGCTTTATGCCCTCAACGGCGGCGTAGACGAGGTGAAGGGCAAGCAGGTGACCCCGCCCGCTCCGCGCTACGAGGGCGAATACCTCGAGTACGACAAGGTGATGGAGCTGTTCGACAACATGCAGGACTGGCTCGCCAAGACCTATGTGGATGCGCTCAACATCATCCACTATATGCACGACAAGTACTGCTACGAGCGCATCGAGATGGCTCTGCACGACCCTGAGATTCTCCGCACCATGGCCTGCGGTATCGCCGGTCTCTCTGTGGCCGCCGACTCCCTGTCCGCCATCAAGTACGCCAAGGTCAAGTGCATCCGCAACGAAGAAGGCCTCATCACCGACTTCGAGACTGAGGGTGAGTTCCCCTGCTACGGCAACAACGACCCCCGCGTGGACGAAATCGCAGAGGCGCTGGTGACCAACTTCATGAACAAGCTGCACAAGCTGCACACCTACCGCGACTCCCTGCCCACCCAGTCTGTGCTCACCATCACCTCCAACGTGGTGTACGGCAAGAAGACCGGCAACACGCCCGACGGCCGTCGCGCCGGCGAGCCCTTTGCCCCGGGTGCCAATCCCATGCACGGCCGCGACAAGAACGGTGCGGTGGCCTCCATGCTCTCCGTGGCCAAGCTCAGCTACGACGACAGCCAGGACGGCATCTCCTACACCTTCTCCATCGTGCCCGGCGCCCTGGGCAAGGATGAGGACGAACGCGAGACCAAGCTCGTTTCCCTGCTGGATGCCTACTTCGCCGCCACCGGCCACCACATCAACGTGAACGTGCTGGAGCGCGAAACCCTCATGGATGCCATGGAGCACCCGGAGAAGTATCCTCAGCTCACCATCCGTGTGTCCGGCTACGCTGTGAACTTCATCAAGCTCACCCCCGAGCAGCAGCGTGAAGTAATCAGCCGTACCTTCCACACCCGCTAAAAGCTGGTTTCAGCAAAAGCTTCCAGGCAGCCATCAACCACTTGTTGATGGCTGCCTGCTTTTTGCAAAAAATGCGCCAGTCTCCTTGAAAATGCGTTATGATGTGCTACAATACCCACATCCCCATGAATACCCTATGCATAAATTTTTTAGGTTGGGATGCCCCTGCCATTGAACTGGTGGCACGCAAACTGGAAGAACTCAGTGAGCAGCACCCTTCTGAGTTCCGCAGAGCCACAGTCGTGGTTCCCACCGCCGAAAGCGGGCGCAGTCTGCGAGAATACATGGCCGAACGAGCCGGCCGCCCCTTACTCATGCCAAAAATCATCCTGGCGGGGCAATTACTTTCCAGCCAGGGGGAAAATACAGCCACCGAGCTGGAAACCATGGCAGCCTGGCTACACGTACTGAGTGGAGCCATGAGCGACAAGCCCCTGCCCTGGCTGCTGGATGTAGCCACCCAGATGCAGCGCGTCCGCCAGCATCTGGAACACGAGGTAAGAACTCCGGATTGGCAGCTCAGCACCGCGCAGCAATTTGTTCACGACTACCTGCAGGAAAGCGATGAGCAATGGGAAACGTCTCTCCGCTACGAACAGGAACGATGGAACGCCCTTCGTACCACATTCTCCGGAGTGGATGAACAGCTGCTTGCCTGGGGGCTTACCCCTGCGGAACAGAGTAGAGCAGCAGAACTAGCTACCCCCACGCCCCGCGGACTTGTCATCATTGCCTGCGTACCAGAGCTTTCACCGTTGAACCGGCTGTATCTCCAGCGCATGGCTGACACCGGCGCAGCCCGCGTTGAAATCTGGGTGAATGCACCGGTAGAGGAAGCTGCAAGATTTGATACCTTCGGCCAGCCGGTTCCCATCATCGCCCAAGGCCCGTACACCCACATGGGCTGGATCGAATGCCCGATTGAGATTCCCTCTGCTGACAACATACCAGGCCCGCTCAGCAGCACCATTCACCCCACCGGCAGCGTGCAGGACTTCGGACGGAAGGTCAGAGAACTTGCCGGAGGCTGCACATCAGATGAGGTTTTACTGGCCTCCTGCGACAACTCTTTGTCACCCATGCTGGTATCAGCCTTTCTGCCGGAATGGCAAATCAGCATGCCGGAGGGGCGCTCTCTGCTTACCACCGAGGCCGGACGCATTCCGCGGCAGCTCTGCGATGTCTGCATGGCCTGGAGCCAGGAGAATATCGACAGCAGCCGCTCCATGGAGGATTTTCTCATCCTGCTGCGTAACCGCACGCTTCAAAGCAGCCTGGGCCCTGCGAATGACCTGTCCGACTTAAACCGCTACCTCACAGAACTGTGCTTTAAGCACCTGCCCGCCACGCCTCACCACCTGCTGCATCTCATGCACCGTCAGCTGCAGGAGGCAAAGGAGGAACAGACGCAGCGCTGGCTGCAACGTTATATCGACTACACGGAAGAGCTTGTTCAGCTGATTCATGACTGCATGGATGCCGGCAGCCTGCCGGGCCGGCTCCGCGGACTGGCAGATTCCCTGCGGCACCGACTTTCTGCGCCAGAATGGAACCGAGCAGCCCGGCTCCTGACAGACGGCATGCGCGATGCCGCAGACCTGGTATCCCACCAGAGCATCAACTGTCCGCCCCTGGCAGCGCTGATGCTGTTGGCCCACCAAATTGAGAAAAAATCCCCCGGCGCGCTGGAAAGCGCAGGCGAGCGAGATAAAGCCATTAACCTGCGAGGGTGGCGTGAGCTCTGCTACGCCCAGGCTCCCAGAATCATTCTGGCCGGCATGCATGATGGATATGTGCCGGAGCGCATGTCGGCAGATGCCTACCTGCCGAACGCCTACCGCAGTTTTCTGAACATGACCAGCGACATAACCCGCAATGCTCGCGACAGTTTCCTGCTCACCGCGCTGCTGCACAGCCGCCCTGCTGGTGCGGTTCATTTTGTTCTGGCCTCCTGCTCGATAGAGGGCACACCTATTGCGCCATCCTCCCTGCTCCTGCGCTGCAACACGGCAGCAGAAACAGCAGAACGAGTCAGCTGGTTGTTCTCTGATCCGCCCACACAAACCGAATCTGCAGCCTACGACCTCCTGACTCTCATCTCACAGGAAACCACAGCAGCAACAGCAGAAGCCATGGAAAGTGTGGATCTCATTTCACCGGGAGTCCACAATCCTTATGCTGACCCGCAGTACACATTCTCACCCTCCGCCATCAAGAATTTCCTGAGTTGTCCGCTCCGTTTCTGGATGGAGCGACTGCTGAAAATCACACCGGGCGATGCGCTGCAGGAGGGCAAGACAGAACCAGATGCCGCAGAATACGGCACCCTGCTGCATGCCATTCTGCAGGACATCACCACCCGATTCGCCAGTGCTGCTACCGGCACAGACCTTGCCGCATTAACAGAGGAAATCACCGACTACGCCGGGAAAACAGCAACCTCGCATGTACTCAGGCAATACGGCGATGAAGAAGACAAGCTGCCTATCCCCATACGTATTCTGCTGCGAAACCTGCAGAAAAGCGTGCAGGAGTTTGCCCGCCAGCATGCCCAGGAACTCTGCAGTGGCTGGGAGGTTATTCTTTGCGAAGAAGAGTTGTGCTTCCATCTTCCCGCAGCAGATGGTGGCGCCCCGCTACTCTTTAATATGCGGGTGGACCGCGTGGACCGTAACCGGGATGATGGCCGTCTGCGCGTAATTGACTACAAGACCAATGATTCCGACCCACGCAGCACGCACTGGGAAAAGCTCTCCGAAGCATCTGCTGCCCTGTACCAGCACTACATGCCAGCACCCCTGACACTGCAGAACGAGAAGGGCGAAAGCTTCCGCTGGGCCAGCGTGCAGCTACCGCTCTACGCCGAAGCCCTGCGCCAGCTTCACCATCTGCCGGAATTACCAGAAACAGCCTTCTACAATATTCCCCGCACCAAGCCAGGCAAGGTTACCTACGCCCCCATGTGTGGCATATCCAGCAAGACAACAATGACTCAGAAGCTGCATGCCCAGGCCATAGCCTGTGTGCAGCAAGCTGCTGCACTCATGCGGGCAGGTAAGTGCCTGTACTCTGCAGAATCACTGGGACGCAGCATGATGTACAGCAATTTCGGAGCCCTGTGCATTTACAAAGACCCGGATCCCCGGGTCATGTGTAGTCTCCCACCCCTGGCACTCCCCAGGCAGGAAACAGATACCCTGTAATTACCCCATGAGCACTCTCCATCACAAACAGATTTCCGGCAATCTCATTGCAGCCTCCGCCGGTACCGGCAAAACCTACCAGCTCACCTCTCGTTTCGTGGCGCTGCTGGCCCTGGGAGCCAAGCCGGAAAAGATGATTGCCCTGACCTTCACCAAAAAAGCCGCAGGTGAATTCCGGAACCGTATCTTCCAAGCTCTTTCAGACGGCGCACTGGGCAAACCAGACCACGATTTTCCTGAACGCAACGGTATGGCAGCCCGGGTCTGGGAAACCTGGACGGGGCTACACCTGAATACGGACAAGTCGCTTTCAGAATCCGCCAATCCGGTTGCCCTGTACCCGGCAGCCATTCCCATACTGAAGCGGGCAGTCGAGCACGGATGTTTCCCGGAGCAGCTCACCCCTATTCCCGGAGAACCAGCACTGCCTCAACTTACCACAGAATTCTTTGCCGCGCTGCTGCTACGCGTACTGAGCAAAAGTTCAGACCTGCAGCTTTCCACTCTCGACAGTTTCTTCAACCGCGTGGTGGCGGCAGACATACACCGCGCAGGCCTGAGCAGCGTTTCCCCCATGAATGCCCTGCAGCAGCAGCGGGCCACTCGAACGGCTTTGCTCGCTATGCTGGCAGAAAGCGAAAAATCATCGCATCATGAATCTGCGCTCATCACCCTGCTCTCCTGCATTGCGGAGAACAAAGGAGGAGCCCTTCTGGACCTGTTGGAAAACAACGTCAACACCTACCTGAGCCTTTACAAGGAGTTTCCTCAGAAAGCTCCCTGGGGAAACCCAATCCCCTTCGGCCTGCCGGATTGCAGTAATGCCAGCCTGATGACGGACGAAGAAGTGGAAAGTATCCAGCACGAAATCATCGACCTGGTGGAATCCATCAGCTGGAAAAAGCCCCGCAACTACGTCAAAAAGACTTTGTCAACGGTTGCCACAAAAATCCGCAAGGGCGAATTCAAGGCATCAGATTCCTTTAATGCCTGGCTCAACGGAGACGAACAATACCAGGCCCCGGATGCGGAACAGGAGCGCGACGACCAGTTGCGCGAATTAGTACAGGGAGTAAAAAAAGCTTGTGCCGAACTTTTCATGCGCTCCGTGCAGGAACGCTCCGTAGCCATGCATGAGCTTCTGAACAAGTACTACTCAGCCTACCGGGAAAGCATTCTACGCGAAGGATTATGCACCTTCGATGACATCAAGCAAGGTGCGCGCCAGCTTCTGGGCCACAATACAGCCGATGTAGATTCCAGCATGGCGCTCAACCTCACCACCAAGCTCGACCACTGGATGCTCGATGAGTTCCAGGACACTGACCCCGTGCAGTGGGAAATCCTCTGCAACCTGCTGAAGGAAAACGCCCAGTATCCGGACAAATCACTTTTTGTCGTAGGAGACAAGAAACAGAGCATCTACAGTTTCCGCGGTGCCTCTGCCGAGCTCTTCGAACAGCTGCGCGGCACCATTCCCACCACGGATGGTTACGATTGGCAGAAACACGGTCTCACCAATTCCTCGCTGAAGGAAAGTCGCCGCTCCGTTCCGGAAATCATGAATTTCACCAACGTAGTCTTCGAGGGCATCTCCGAAGTGGACAAGGAATTCTCCCAACACAGCAGCCATGCCAGCAACGGCGATAAGAAGGGATATGTCCGAATCAATATTCTTCCCAAAGATAAGGCTGAGCAAACGCTTCAAAACGCCTGCCAGACCATTGGCGAAATTCTGGAAGAGCTCACTGAGCCCAACGGTCAAGGCATGCGCCAGTTGAAAAACGGCATCAGCGTGGCCATTCTGCTGAGAAAAGGTGATGCAGCCAGAAGTATTGTCTCCTGGCTTCGCCGATACAAGCCCCGGATTCCGGTACAGCTGGTGGAAGACTCACCGCTGGCAGAGGCATCGCCACTGGGCGAACTGCTGCTCTCCTTCTTCCTCTGGCTGCGCGAGCCGGCAGACAAATATCGCTACAATATACTGAAAGCCTCGCCGCTGGTAAACATCATGCAGCTGGTGGATGAGTCAGGAGCCCTTGCTCGCAGCGCCGTTTGGGATTCCTGGATGAACAAGCTCAACACGCGTGGTTACGCAGCGCTCATTCAGGAACTGTCCGCTTATCTGCCGGAGCTGGATTCCCGCCGCATGCTAGATGAATGGCTGGAGGAAGCCGTGCGATTCGATGCAACCGGTGGCTCGCTTGATGAATGGCTGCTGCATATGCGCACCTGCTGCCGCAAGGAGAATGGCTCTGCCCAATTTGTGCAGGTCATGACCATGCACAAGAGTAAGGGCGCAGAGTTCGATGCGGTCATTCTACCCTTCCTGGGTTCCAAGCCCGTAGACCAACCGCGCGCAGAAGGAATTCCCTACTTCATTTCCGAAGCACAAGAGGGTATTCTGGTGCACCCGGGCACAGCAGCAGAGCGCCAGTTCTGGCCGGAGCTGATGGACTACGAAAACACATGGAAACAGGCCCGCCGCGATGACAGCTACAACCTGATGTATGTGGCCCTCACCCGTGCCCGCTATGCCAATTACCTTCTGCTGCCGGAGGCAGGAAAAGAGCCAGGCCAGAAGGAATCCGACTGGATTCAGGAAGCTTTGAAGGCGAAGAAAATCGAGGTTTCGCCTGAAAGGCCTACAGAATTCGGTCATGAGGACTGGTATCTGCAGAAGGCACCAAGGGCGGAACAGACGGCCGCCCCGCCGGTATTAAAGCCCTTGGGTGAAGCGAAAAAGGGCAGGAATCGGCTTTCCCCGTCCGACGTGGCTGGCGAATCCGCACCGCCAACAGCACAGGACACCTTGGGGAATGTCGCTACCTCTGCCGCCGATTTCGGCACACGGGTACATGCGTGTTTCGAGCAAATCTGCTGGCTGGATACCCACCTGCCCAACTGGGTACAGCATCCTGAAAGCGAAGCCCAGCATGTGGTGGCCGAGGCTCTGCAAGAGCCGGATGTGGCAGCTCTCTTCACCTCTCAGACTGGACAGGAAGTATACAACGAGCAATCCATCGAGGCCATCAACTCCCGGGATGAATGGGTATCAGCCACCATCGACAGACTCATCCTCACTCATGACGAGCAAGGCAAGGTCACAGCAGCCCACATCATCGACTTCAAGACCAACCATCCCGGACAGCGTGAAGGCTATGCGCGTTTTGAGGACTGGCTCACCAATCACTACGCAGGTCAGATGAAAGAATACCGAAAGCTGATTGCCGCGGCATTCAATCTCCCGGAATCAGTCATCGCCCTTACCCTCATCTCCTGCCCCAAAGGCCACCCTGCTAAGGCGATTCCCTTGCAATTTGGTTGATAATCGTTCCATTCTGTGCTAACATCCGGGCATGACAGCAGCCCCCGTATCAGGTCTTGTTCACTCTGTAGAATCCTGCGGCACAGTCGACGGGCCGGGCATCCGCTTCATCGTGTTCCTGGCGGGCTGCAGCCTGCGCTGCCAGTATTGCCACAACCCGGATACTTCCTTCAAGCGCCAGGGCAAGGAGCGCACAGCAGAGGATGTGCTGGAGGAAATCGGCCGCTATGCCACCTTCCTCAAAAATGCCAGGGGCGGCGTGACTATCAGCGGTGGCGACCCGCTTTTCCAGCCGGAGTTCACCCGCGCCCTGCTGCGCGGCTGCAAGGCAATGGGGCTGCACACCTGCCTGGACACCTCCGGGCACCTCGGCTGCAATGCCGATGACGCCATGCTGGAGGATGTGGACCTGGTGCTGCTGGATATCAAGGCCTGGAACCCGGAGCAATACAAGCTGGTAACCGGGCAGCCGCTGCAGCCCACGCTCGATTTTGCCGAGAAACTGGCCGCCCGCGGCATTCCCATGTGGCTGCGCTATGTGCTGGTGCCGGGGCTTACGGACCAGCTGGACGACATTACCGCTCTGGCTCGCTATGCTGCCGGGCTGGGCAATGTGCAGCGCGTGGATGTGCTGCCCTTCCACCAGATGGGCAAGTTCAAATGGGGCGAGTTAGGGCTCGAATACCCGCTCATGGAGCTGGAGCCGCCCGCCCAGGAGCTCACCAATAAGGTACGCAGCATCTTCCGCACCCACGGCTTTGCCGACTGCACGCACTGATGGGAATGATTAGTGATTAGTGATTAGTGAAAAAATTCCGCGGGCTACAGCCCGCATGTATCCCCATTAATCATTAGTCATTAATCACTCATCATTCTACAATGTGAGCTGGTAGTCCACGACATCCAGCAGGCGGCCGAACTTGCAGCCTACCTGGATGAAGTGAGAAACCTTGCGGAAGCCGTGGCGCTGGTGAAAAGCACAGCTTTTCTCGTTTTCCTGGGTAATGCAGGCGATGAGGGACCGGCAACCTGCGCGGCGACAGTCGTCCACCAGCTGCTCCAGCAGTTTGTGGCCTATGCCATGCCCGCAGCTTTCCGGGGCCAGATAGATGGAAATCTCCCAGGTGCCGGCATAGGCCGCGCGTTCTTTCCAGGCATGCGCATAGGCATAGCCGCGCACCTGCCCGGCATCCTCCCACACCAGGAAAGGATAGGCGGCGGAGGTCCGCTCAATCCTGGCGCGCATATCCGCCACGCTCAGCGGCGTGGTTTCAAAGGAAATCGTGGTTTCCTGAACATAGTAATTGTATATCCCGGCCAGAGCCGCGGCATCATCGCTGCAAACAGGTCGTATCATCATTTCCTCCTTTCTCCTACGAAAAGCGAAAAGCCCGAGGCGTTTACCTCGGGCTTTTCTGAGCATCCCCACGCGGATTCGAACCGCGGTTCTATGACTGAGAATCATATGTCCTAACCCCTAGACGATGGGGACTTTCTTATGATGCTCGCAGCGTGGCTGCAGGCACATTATACACGCACACACCATCCAAGTCAAGACAAAAATCGTATTTTTTGCAATTTTTTCAAAAAAAATCATTCCAGAGTGGCAAATTGCAGGTGCATCCAATCATAATTCCGCTCCCTGCCCAGCGAAACAGCTCCGTGGCTCTCCCAGATCTGCCACCATTTTTCGCAATCCGGGTGAGAAAGCGTTGCACGGGGCGCTTTGAGGGCATAGGCATTGGCGCGCGGGGCAAAATCCAGCGCAATTCCCCAGGCATGCATGGAAATCGACTTACCGCTTGCCGTGGGCCGGTTGTTATAGCTGCCGCCATACACATCCAGCCCCAGGCGATGAATCTCCTGAAGTCCGTAATGCGCCAGCACCTCCTCAAGAGCAGCCTTCACATGGCTGGCTATGCATTTGTGCACGCGGATGCTGCGCACGGGCTTTCCTTCATAATAGAGAGGATAGGCGGGAAGGATGCTCTGCAGATTCTCCTCGCAGCCGGGGGCGCCAAACAGGCTCTTGCCGCTGCGCACCTCTGCCTGCCCCGGCCAGACGGGCCGAGCCTGGATACCAAGGGCGGCTGATATGGCACGCAGCGTCTGCGGGCCCATAATACCATCTGCCGTCACCCCCAGATGCTGCTGTATTTGGCGAATGGTCGTTTTCATCTGGCAGTATCAGCATGGTGTTCAATAGCCGACAGGCGGGTATCCATGGCCCGCAGAATCTCCACCGTCTGGGCGGCAGTGGTTGCCTGGTCCCGGGCAAGCTGGCGGAAATCACAATACACAAAGCACACCAGGGCAAAACCGCCAAAGGTGATAATCTCCCGCGTGTATTCGCGGGTCAAGGTCAGGTAGTCGCGGAATGGTTTGCACATGACTGTGGTATACACCCACTCCCCCGCCCTGCGCAAGGAATCACTAAAAGCAGGAACCGCCTTCCGTAGCGGAAAGCGGTTCCGGGTGTCAGATTTGTCTCGACTCTCAGATGCCTGCAGGAGCGGCGGCAGGAGCCGGTGCTGCAGCGGGAGCAGCAGGGGCAGCCGGAGCAACCGGGGCCGGCTGCGGATTAGTGGTGGGCGGAGCCTCGGGCGGCGTGTAGGTGTAGTACACCTGGCCATCCACACTGGCGTGGTACTGACCACCGGGCACAATGCTGATACCCAGCGTCTTGCCGGCGTAGTTGGCAGGCGGGTTCACCTTGTAGCGGCGAATCTCCGGCTGGCCTTCCTTATCGGGGTCACGCACGATGATGGTAATCGGGCCCTTGATGGGGGCTGCCTGTTCGCGGGGAGTCACAGCACTGGCGCCGCCAGTCAGCTCACCGCAGGGGAACTCCACACCTGCAGCATCACGGGCTTCCACCAGAATGCGACCGGGAGTAGTGTTGGTAATCTTCACGGAATAGCTCATCACACCACCAGCAGCAGGCATGGGAGCCACGGCAGCCATGTTGGGCACCATGGTGGGGGGCGGAGCCACGGCCTCGCCGCTGGCATACACGTTGCCATCCACACTGGCGTGGTACTTACCACCGGCGATAATGCTGACGCCCACAGTCTTACCTGCATAGTAAGCCGGGGGATTCACCTTGAAGCGGCGAATCTCGGGGGCACCTTCCTTATCGGGGTCACGCACCACGATGGTGATGGGGCCCACGATGGGATCGGCCTGCTCCATCGGGGTGGTGCAGCTGCGGCCACCATCCATGAAACCACAGGGGTAAATCATACCGGCGGCGTCCTGAGCCTCCACGAAAATCTTACCAGGCGTGCTGTTGGTAATCTGCACAGAGTAATTCATGGGCACACCGGCACCGGGCATGGTGGGAGTCATGGACACACCGGGAGTCATGGACGCGCTCGGCTCCATACCGACAGATGCCTGACCAGGAATGGCCGTCTGGTGAATATAGGTGGACTGCGTATCAGCCACGGCCGGAATCATCGGCGTGGGTACTGCCGGCTGAGCAGGGGCATACATCCCGGCCACAGCGTTGGCCACTGTCGGATTCTGTACATAGGGATTAGCCTGCGGCTGCCCGGCGTACTGGGCTACCTGGTTATCGAAGGCGGCATTCACATCATCGCCCCCCACGGCCACAGCGGCCTGACCAGGAAGCGCAAGATACTGAGCAGGCTTGGCAGCCTGCGGCTTGGTCACAACGCGGGCACGGTTGGTCACAACCGTGTCGTCTGTAGAACTACAGGATGCCAGCACCAGGGCAGCACCGGCCACAAGACAGTATTTCTTCTTCATGCTGACACAGAAACTATCATAAATGACAGTAAAAATCAAGAATAATGTTTCCTCTCTGGATAAATTGCCCGGCAAAGCCCAAAATGAGCTTGCGAGCACAGGGAAACAGTGCTAAAATGCAGACAAATGGGTATGCTGGCTAACAGACTGCACCGGGGATGGAAGAATACGCGCCTTTTTCTGGCGCAGGGGATGATTGACCCGCTGCCCGCGCGGCATGCGCTGAAGGGATATACCCTGGGCAAAGCCGGGCGGGATTTGAAAGCCGCCACAGACGTGGCACTGGTGGGTCTGCCGCAAGGCATGGCCTTTGCCGCCATGGCCGGGCTGGACAGCATCTACGGTATCATGGCCGCCACGGTGGGCACCTTCATTGCCCCGCTGTTCACACGCTGCAGTCTCACCGTCAGCGGCCCGAGCAACGCCACGGCCTTCATGCTTGCCAGTTTCTTCCTGGCATCCTCCCCCGGCATCCAGAGCCAGCCGCATATCTTTGTGCCGCTCATCGTATTCCTGGCCGGCCTGCTCTGCGTCATCGGCGCCTTCGTGAAAGCCACGGAGATGCTGCAGTTTGTGAGCCGCAGCGTGCTGGTGGGCTATGTCACCGGCGCGGCCACCCTCATCATCGCCTCACAGGCCCGCTATGTGATGGGCATCAACGATGTAGATGCGGGCAGTTCCTTCTTCACCATGAGCAGCGCCATTCTGAACAACCTG
>JAZLDD010000075.1:0-5801 GCA_045614585.1 Akkermansia sp.
AACCTGACCGGCATAAGCGGTGCTCTTGCGGCTGCCCTTGAAGTTGAGCTTACCAGCGGAGGACCAGCCGATAACGTTGCCCTTGAGGTCGGTCACGCTCACCACGGTGTTGTTGAAGGTGGAGGAGATGTGCACGATACCAGTGGTAACGTTCTTGCTGCCTTTAGCCTTAAGAATCTTTACCTTGTCATCGTCATCAGCGAGGCCAAGCTCGGCAAAGATGTCGCGACGAGCCTCGGGCTTCTTCTGCTCGGCAGGAGCGGGAGCCTCGGCCTGAACGGCAGCCTCAGCGGCTACTACGTCCTTCACTTCTTCCTGGATGGTTTCTTCAGCCATTTTCAGTATATTTTCTTAAAGGGTTAATTACTTCTTGGCGCCCACAGTCTTCTTGCGGCCCTTACGGGTGCGGGCATTGGTGCGGGTGCGCTGACCGCGAACGGGAAGACCCTTGCGGTGGCGGATGCCGCGCAGACAGTTGATGCTGGTCAAACGCTTGAGTGCCATCTGCTTCTCACGACGCAGGTCACCCTCGATGAGGATGTTGTTGCTGGTGATAGCCTGTACAATCTTGGTCAGCTGAGCGTCAGAGAGCGTGCCAGTGCGAAGGTCCGGGGAAATACCGGCCTGCTCCAGCACCTTCTTAGCCGTGGAGGGCCCGATGCCGTAAATGTAGCACAGGGAGGCCTCAACGCGCTTCTCGTTGGGAATTTCGATACCGAAAAGACGAGCCATAGTGGTGTGTTATTAGTATTGTGTTTAGTGTTCGCCACCGTCCGGCGGCAATTTGTCGGCGCACATTCTACACGCTTTTCTACTTTTGGCAAGCACAATCTTGCAAAAAATTACAACTTTGGGTAATTTTGGAATTACCGTTCGCAAATTCTCCCCATCCGGAGAATAAATAGAAGCAATGATGCTGCTATCTTTACAAAGTGGAGAGCTATACAATCAGAGCTACCATTAGTGCATAGCCCGCTCGCTAAAATGCAGCAACAAGAGCAGGCAACTGCATACCAGCAAGCTCATTTCAGCATCCGATTCTTTCAAAGGAGAGCAAAAATCAATCCAGCTCGGGCATGGGCCGGAGCTCAGGCACCGGTGGGAGCACCGCA
Source organism: Akkermansia sp. (assembly GCA_045614585.1). GTDB lineage: Bacteria > Verrucomicrobiota > Verrucomicrobiia > Verrucomicrobiales > Akkermansiaceae > Akkermansia. The sequence goes on from JAZLDD010000075.1 coordinate 1,113, forward strand.
GAAGTAGAACCGCCACCGCCGGTGTACTCCGGCATGACGCTGGGCTTATAGGTGGCCGGTGTAGAGATTTTCTTCAATTGGATATCCACAGAATCCTCTTCTATATATTTCGCCTTAGGATCACTTTTTGTCCAGACCAGCGCCAGGAATTTGTTTGTGGCAGGCTCTATTGTTTCGCTGGCCACCTCATAACCGCTTTTGAATGCAACGATACCGAGCGTCTTATCCTGTTTTATTTCTGTGGTCACAGGGCTTTTGCCGACCGATTCTCCATTGATGAGGATGTCTGCTCCCGCCGGATAGGTATTCACGGTAAATTTTTTAGACCCGACGCATGAAACAAGGCACAGCGCGAGCGCAGCAAGAGGGAGCAGCTTATTCATGCCGCACAGTGTAGCGCAAACCGGCTATGCTGAGCAAGCCAAAATTACATGCTTGCACCACAAAGCTATATATGGTAGCATATCGGGTAATATGATACGCAAACTGACGGTGGAAGGCATGACGGTGTTTCAGCACACCGAGTCGTTCCATTTTGTCCCAGGCATTAATATAATAGTAGGTGGCAATGATTCCGGCAAAAGCCACTTGATGAAACTTTGCTACGCCATCAGCAAATGGGGGTGTGGCGGCAGCAGACGAGACCTGCCGGAGGTGTGGGCGGAGGAAAAGCGGCTGCGCCAGGATTTGCTGCGGGTTTTCGGCACCCGGGATTTAACAAGCCTCACCTCACGCAGCAGTGGAAAAACCACAACCGCCAAAGTAAAAGCCTCTCTGGAGGGCGACAAAGTACCGGCCGGTACTGCAGATGTAGCCTTCAGCTTCAAAGCCCACTGCGAGGAAGAGGGGCTGCGAATCACCGCCATGCCCGAGCGCTACCTGAGCAGCAATGCCGTGTTTCTCTCTCCTCGGGAAGTGCTCTCTATCTACCCCTGCTACATGCAGGCCGGCAAACGCTACCCGGAGCTGCTTGATTCTGCCAGCTGGGAGCTTTGCCGCGCACTGGAAACCGAACCCAGCGACCCCCTGCCCCCGGCTCTGCGCTATGTCGTGGGGCAGATTGAGCATCTTCTGGGCGGAAAACTTCTTCGACACAACGGCCGGTTCTACCTTCAGCGGCCCGGGCAGGAGGCTCTGGAACTCAACCTCATAGCCGAAGGATTCAAGCGCATCGGTACCCTCGGGCTGCTGCTGAGCAACGGTACCGTGCGTCCCGGCACCGCGCTCTTCTGGGACGAACCGGAAATGAACCTGAACGCCGGTCACCTTCCCCTGCTGGTCAACCTCATGATGACCCTCTGCCGCGCCGGTATCCAGCTCTTGCTCACCACACACAGTCTGTTTCTGCTGCGCGAGCTGGTCATCCAGCTTTCCGACCCTCAGAACCGCGCCGTCAGCCGCCGTTTCTTCGGGCTCCAGGCCGGGCGTGTAGAAGGCAGGCGAGTAAGCGAGGCGGATGAACTGGATAAACTGGCTCACCTCGATAGTCTGGAAGCCGAACAGGAACAGGCAGACCGCTACCTGAGCCTCATGCCACAACTCAGCGACGAAATCTGACTCCGTGTTCCAGGCAGGCACCAGTTGTGTAGAAGGCATGCACCGCTTCAACTTCGAAGCCGGCTACTATGTGTGCCGCTTCGAATGCTCCCCCTTCTACTCCCATCATGCACAGAATTTCTGCAACAGCTGCAAGGAAATGGACTTTGTGCTCTATCACCCGGGAAAGAAGGAGCTCTGGCTCATCGAGGTGAAAGACTACCGATTCAACGCTCGGCCTAAGGTACGCGAACTTGTCGAAAAGCTTTGCCGCAAAGTGCGAGACTGCCTCTTTCTGCTGCGCACCGCCGCCCTCTGTGCGCCTGAAGAAGAACCGGAAGAAGGCATCTCGCTGCGCGAAATGGCCCGCATGAGCATGCAGGCCCGGCATATACGACTGGCTTTCACTATTGAACTGGGCAATACCGGGCTATTCCCCCCCAAGGCACTGCTCTCTACCATACGTGACCTGCTCTACCGCCAGATGCGCTTCATCGACCCACAGATGCTCTGTCTGCCCATCACCGAATCCGGCGGAGCCGGGCCATGGACCATCACCCCGGCGGGCAACGACCACTCTGCCCGCATCCGCAAGAGGCTCGAAACAGCCCAGCGAGAGCGCGACCACGCGCGCAAGATTGCAGAAGAACATGAACGCCACCGCGAACGCGTAGCCGCCCGCAAACGACGCAAAGCCCGCAAATCACATCTTCCCCTCTGGAAACAGCGAGCCATGGAGCGGGAAGAGGGCAAAACCGGCACTCACGCCGACCGCCGTATGCGTGAATAGTTCTTCGGCGGTTGTCAAATCCGGCGTTCCCGTTTACCTGCTATCCCGGCTGCGCACTGAAACAAAAAAAGAAAGAGCAACCCGTAATCAGGTCGCTCCCTCACCTCTCATGCAAAATTGCTGAGTACCCCCGCGCGGACTCGAACCGCGGACAAATTGATTAAGAGTCAACTGCTCTACCAACTGAGCTACGGAGGCATTTGTGCTCACCCGGCTGCTCACAGACTGATACCCCCTCGCGGACTCGAACCGCGGACAAATTGATTAAGAGTCAACTGCTCTACCAACTGAGCTAAGGAGGCATTATGTCTGTGAGCACCCTGCATCTTGAGTTCTCTGGGGAGAAGCCGCTGGTCAGATTTGAACTGACGACCCACGCATTACGAATGCGTTGCTCTACCCCTGAGCTACAGCGGCAGATGCTGTGTGCGGCGGCAGCTTACCACACGATTTACGCCAATGCAAGCCTTTTTTTAAAAAAGTGATTTTTTTCTCATAGGCGATAACATCTTTACGCTTTACAAGGCTCTGTATTTCATGCTAACGTGACGCCGGTACGCCCGCCATGTTAATTTCCCGATGCCTGGTTCTAGTTTTGTCTGCCTACCTGTTGTTTTGCAACACGGTAGCCGGGGCGGAGCCAGTCCTGGCGCTACAGCATCAGGCTGCCAGACTTCTGAACCAGAGCGGCGGCACTGAGCGCGAGCAGAAAATCCGCCAGGTGCTGGCCATGCGCCTTGCGAAAATTCATGACGGGGCCGATGTCAACCACCAGGACAAACGCGGACAGACCGTCCTGATGCTCGCGGCAGCCATCAACCATTCGGAAATCGTGACCAGCCTGCTGCTGCGGGGAGCTGACCCCACCATCCGGACAAACAAGGGAAAATGCGCCCACGATTTCTGCACAGATTCCGCACTAGTCTCTCTGTTGCAGCACAGCAGCCTACCGGCGGCAGAGGGTATCACCTTGCATCAGGCAGTTCTTCTTCCCGAAGCGGAAGCCACCAGTACCGCTCTGCAGCTTCTGCGAGCCGGGGCCGATGTCAACGCGCCGGATTCATCGGGACGCACTCCCATCATGCTCATTTCCGCCGAGCAGCGAGAGCTGGCGGCCATCCTGCTGACCGCCGGAGCCCGTCAGGAAGACTGGTGTGCCCCGGAACGCCGCGCCGCAAAAGTCAGCTATATCGATGTCGTATTCACCCACCAGGGAGCCTCGGCTGAGGAACTGGAGCAGGAAGACATAACCCATGCCCGGACCCTGGACCAGCTGGCACGAGACCGGGTCAGCTGGCGCTATTTCCGTGATAAAGCGTTGCGCCGGCAGAACAGGCGCACCTGCCCGCTGGCATACCAATGGAACCGCCGCAAGCGACAACACACCCACTATAATTGTATCTGGAAGCAGGAATATCTCAGCAACCCCGGGCAGGCAGACGGCGTAAGCGGCTACCTGGGCCACGTGCAGCATGGCACCCTCACACTGCATTACCCGGACAAGCTACCTCCGCTCCGTTACCAAGTACAGGCCGGCGGCAGGGCCCGCCATTTTCACGGTACAGGAGATTCCACCTGCCCGGTAGTGCCAGAGGGGCTCACCGCCCGGCTCTACACAGATTTACTCGGGCACACCATCAAGGGATTCTTCATTTCTTGTCTGGGCAGAAGCGCCATTCCCAGATTCTGCGACACCCGCAGTGATATCATGCTGCACCTGGCCTCCATTGTCGTTCCCGGCGAAACAGAGGAAAACGCCATCCGCCTCAATGGCTCTCACGGCTGTATCTCCGTACGCAGACTCCGCGACTGGGAAATCATCTCCTCGGAACTATGCAAAAATGGCGGTGCCGGTACCGATGGCGTCGAAATCCGCATCCGCTACGCCGGTAAATAACCAGAATTTACCCATTCTGCTCATTTTAGAGTTGAATTTGACGCCCGGCGACTATAAAATAGCGCCGCTATGACATACGAAGTTTTCGAAACCAAGGAAGCCGCAGCTAAGAAGCTTGCCGCAGAAGTAGCAGAACTCATCCGCAGCCGCGCCGCCGAAGGCAAGGGCGTTGTTCTGGGTCTGGCCACCGGTGCCACCCCGCTGCCCTTCTACGCCGAGCTCATCCGTCTGCACAAGGAAGAGGGTCTCTCCTTCAAGAATGTGACCACCTTCAACCTGGACGAATACACCGGTCTGCCCCACGACCACGTGGAGTCCTACTGGTACTTCATGCACACCAATCTTTTCAACCACATCGATATCCCCGCCGAAAACATCAATCTGCCCTGCGGTACCCTGGCTCCGGAAGAAATCCCCGCTCACTGCGCCGCCTATGAGCAGAAGATCAAGGACTGCGGCGGTCTCG
>JAZLDD010000076.1:0-12971 GCA_045614585.1 Akkermansia sp.
TATCCTTCTGCCCCCGGGCAATGATGAGCAGCGAGCCGCATGGCCGGAGCTGGAGCCTTTTATCGAAAATTGGAAGAGCCAACAGCTGAAGGAATCACGCAATCTGCTCTATGTTGCACTCACCCGTGCTGCCCATGCCAACTACATCATCCTGAATGGCAACACCATTAAGTCGGATGATGATGTCCCCACCAATTTTGGGAGCATGATATGCAAAGAGCTCAACCTCAAGAATGATAAACCGATCGAGGTAACCGAATTATATGATAAGGGCACCCGCGACTGGAGAAAGACAGCCAAACTCGCCGATTCCCCTGAAAATATACCACCACCGCAACTGCTCCCCCCCACACACCGGCGAGCACGTGTTTCTCCCTCAAAGTTGCATGGCGAACCACGCGAAGAACGGGTGGTTGAGTATGGCCCGCTGCCGTATAACAATACCGATGGCACTGAATTCGGTATCCGGGTACATGCCTGCTGGGAAGAAATTAGCTGGATGCATGAGCCCTTGCCCCGGTGGATATCTGCCCCGAGCAATGATGAACAACGTGTTGTGGTCAACGCATTGCAGCAAGATGACGTACATTCGCTCTTCACCAGCAAACCCGGCCAGGAGGTATACAACGAACAGCCCCTCGAAGCCATTACCAAGGATAACGAATGGGTTTCAGCCACTATCGACAAGCTCATCCTCACCCACGATGCCCATGGCAGAGTCATCGCCGCCCACATCATCGACTTCAAGACCAACCATCCTGGTCACCGAGAAGGGTATAATCGTTTTGAAGACTGGCTCATGGACCACTACGCCGGGCAGATGAAGGAATACCGCAAGCTGATTGCCGCGGCATTCAACCTTCCCGCAGAGGCCATCACCCTTTCCCTCATCTCCTGCCCCATGGGTCACCCGGCCCGGATTCTCACTTACCCCGCCGACAAATTGAAGTAAAGAACACCGCAAACGAAACGGGCTGACTTCTGCATTCCTAATAGGATTGATAATCGTTCCAATCTGTGCTAACATCCGGGCATGACAGCAGTTCCTGTATCTGGTCTTGTGCATTCGGTTGAATCCTGCGGCACGGTCGATGGACCGGGTATCCGTTTCATTGTGTTTCTGGCGGGCTGCAGTTTGCGCTGCCAGTATTGCCACAACCCCGATACTTCCTTCAAGCGCCGGGGCAAGGAACGCACGGTGGAGGATGTGCTGGAGGAAATCGGTCGCTATGCCACCTTTCTCAAAAATGCCAAGGGTGGTGTGACCATCAGCGGTGGCGACCCGCTTTTCCAGCCGGATTTCACGCGCGCCCTGCTCCACGGTTGTAAGGAAATGGGGTTGCACACCTGCCTTGATACCTCCGGGCACCTCGGCTGCAATGCGGATGACGCTATGCTGGAGGATGTAGACCTGGTGCTGCTGGACATCAAGGCCTGGAACCCGGAGCAGTACAGGAAGGTGACAGGGCAGAACCTGCAACCCACCCTCGATTTTGCCGAGAAGCTCGCCGCGCGGGGTATCCCCATGTGGCTGCGCTATGTGCTGGTGCCCGGTCTCACCGACCAGCTGGAGGATATCACCGCTCTGGCTCGCTACGCCGCCGGGCTGGGCAATGTGCAGCGGGTGGATGTGCTCCCCTTCCACCAGATGGGCAAATTCAAATGGGGCGAACTGGGGCTCGAATACCCGCTCATGGAGCTGGAGCCGCCGGAACCGGAGCTCACCAACGAGGTGCGCAGCATCTTCCGCACCCACGGATTTGCCGACTGCACACACTGATGGGAGTGATTAATGATTAGTGATTAATGATTAGTGATTAATGATTAATGGAAAATTCCTCGGGCTATATAGTCCGTCTACCCTCCATTAATTCTTAATCCTTAATCATTCTACAATGTGAGCTGATAATCCACGACATCCAGCAGACGCCCGAATTTACACCCCACCTGGGTGAAGTGCGATACCTTGCGGAACCCATAGCGCTGGTGGAAAGCGCAGCTTTTCTCATTTTCCTGGGTGATGCAGGCAATCAGCGCACGGCAGCCGGCAACCCGGCAAGCTGATATCAGGTGCTCCATAAGATGAGTCCCGATTCCCCGGCCACATGCTGCCGTATGCAGATATATCGTCACCTCCCAGGTCTGGGCATAGGCGGCGCGTTCCTTCCAGCGGTGAGCATATGCATATCCCAGCACCTCACCATTCTCATCCCACACAAAATAAGGGTACTCAGCCGAAAAAGCCTCTATCCGCGCGCGCATGGCTTCAGTGCTGACAGCCTCTGTTTCAAATGAAATGGTGGTATTCAGCACATAGTGGTTATAAATAGAAGCTATAGTCGCAGCATCATCTGCACAAACGGGACGAATCATGGTGAATCAGGCCTTTCCATACAAAGCAGAAACCCGAGGTCAAGGCCTCGGGTTTCTCTTAAGCATCCCCACGCGGATTCGAACCGCGGTTCTATGACTGAGAATCATATGTCCTAACCCCTAGACGATGGGGACATTCTTATGATGCTTGCAGCGTGGCTGCGGGTGGATTATACACACGCCCACACGATGCGTCAAGACTATTCTGTAAAAAATTACAATTTTTGCATTTTTCCCGACACAAATTACGGCATGCAACAGAAAAAACTTGCACAAAGGAAAAGCATACGATAGTATTCGTGCCAGCACGCCGCAGCGCCTGCAAATCTCCGGATGGGTGGCAGAGCGGTTGAATGCAGCGGTCTTGAAAACCGCCGAAGGCTAATACCTTCCGTGGGTTCGAATCCCACCCCATCCGTCTAAAGCAACCAAATCCCCGCTGTATCCACACAGCGGGGATTTTTTCTATCACCATGAGAATACGCCGCGAGCTCCACGAGCATCATAACACCGTTCCCTCACACAATGTCAGATTTCGATAAATGCTCAAGCTCATACATTGAATGAGGGCGAGCATTTTTGCTCGACACATATAGAAAAATTCGTTACAATGTTCCGCGTATGAATCCTCCAGCCATTGCCATTGACGGCCCCGCCGCATCAGGAAAATCAACTGTAGCCAAACTTATAGCAAAAGAACTTGGATATACGTTTATCAACACTGGTGCCATGTACAGAGCCGTTACCTGGTACACCCTGCAGCAGGGCATCAACCCGGCAGATACCGCCGCGGTCGAAGCTTTACTTCCTGGTATCCCGCTAAGCTTTGGTAAAGATGGAGCAAACTCGACTGTGGTGTACGATGGCAGGGTTCTCACCACTGAGCTCACAGAAAAAAGCACCAATGATAACGTCTCGGCCATTGCCTCGATTCCGGCAGTCCGTGCGCTGCTCGTAGAAAAGCAGAGAGAGTACAACACCCGGGAAGCCGTGGTGATGGAGGGCCGTGATATCGGCACCGTGGTATTCCCTGATACAAAGTACAAGTATTTCGTAACAGCCTCAGAGGAGGTGCGGGCAGCACGCCGCGCCGCAGAAGGTATCACTGATTCCATCGCAGAGCGCGACCGCAAAGACTCCCAGAGAGCATGTGCTCCCCTCAAGAAAGCAGACGACGCCCTGTTAGTTGACACCTCCGACATGAGCATCGACGAAGTGGTAAGCTTCATCGCAGCCGATATCCGCGCCAAGCTTTCTTGCTGATTATTCATTACCTTTCCAGATTATGAACCGCTCCTTACTTTACCTGTTTATACGAGGCACCGCACACTGCTTCTTCAAATCGTTTTTCAATTATAAAGTAATTGGTCAGGAAAAGCTCATTGAGGAAGGCCCCGCCATCATCGTGGCCAATCACCAGAGCTTTCTTGACCCGCCCCTGGTAGGTTCCCTCTACCGCAACGAAGTATTCTTCCTTGCCCGCAAGACACTCTTTGATGCACCAGGGCTGAAGCAGGCCTTGCCGCACTGCAACACCATTCCCGTAGACCAGACCCGACCGGATCCCGCCAGTATCATCCAGGTACTCCGTACCGTCAAGAATGGTGGGCGCATCATTATCTTCCCCGAAGGCTCCCGCTGCCCTGACGGCCAGATTCATGATGCCATGCCCGGTATCGGTCTCATTCTGAGTAAGCTGGCACATGTACCCGTGCAGCCGATTCGCATCGAAGGCGCCTACGACTGTCTGCCGATTCACAGCAGCAAGCTGAAATTCAAACCTATCACGCTTTCTGTGGGTGACCCCATCAAGTTTACCCCCGAGGAGCTGAGAGCCAAGGGGCGTGATGCCCAGCGAGCCATCGGCAAAAAAATCATGGATGCTATCCGCGCTCTTCCCACGGAAGTCTGATTTTTCCTTTTCGCACGCATAGCCAGCCCATGCTCACCACGCTGCGTCTGAGCAACTTCCGCTGCTACAGCACCCTCTGCTGGGATATTCCGGCAGAGGGTGCTGTGCTGCTGGGAGCGAATGCGCAAGGCAAGACCAGTCTCATGGAGGCTATCTGCTTTGCGCTCACGCTACACAGCCCGCGGGCCGCCAAGCTCGATAAACTGGCACGGCATAATTCACAAAGCTTCGGCATCTCTCTGGAGAGCGAGAATAGCACACGCCGCCTGGTTTGGTCAAACCGCCGGCTCAATCTGCAGATTAATGGCGCCGAACAACGTGATTACCACGATTTTCTGGCGGAGGCACCGCCTGTCACCTGGCTGGCAAACAGCGATATCACCCTCGTAAACGGACCGGCTGAAGAACGCCGCAAATACCTCGATTTTCTAGGTTGTCAATGGCATCCGGCCTACCGCAAGGCGCTCCTGGCCTACCGTAAGGCACTGAAAAGCAGAAACGCCCTGCTCCGCCACCCCCGCCGCTCTGTCGCCACACTGCAAAGCTATGCTCAGTTGCTCGCCCAACATGGTGAAATCATCATGAATCTTCGCTATAAATTGCTGGAGCGACTTCAGCCCCACATTGCCCACCAGCACCGCAGCATATCCGGCGGGTGCGAAAACGTGGGGCTGAGTTACCGGCCCTCTGCCCGTAATCCGCTTGCAGATGAGCTCAATGCCGCGCTCGAAGCAGATGAACGAGCGGGATACACCACCATAGGCCCGCACCGGGATGATGTAGATTTAACCATCAACGGCATGCCCGCTGCAGAATTTGCCTCCGAAGGCCAGCAGCGCACACTCGCAATTGCTCTGCAGATGGCCCATGGCACACTTCTGCAGGAAGAAACAGGTAAAGCCCCCATATTGCTTATAGATGATGTCTTCGGAGAGCTCGATACCGAGCGGAGGCGAGCCCTGATTGCCCAGCTTTCCCCAGAATCCCAGGTATTCATCACCACCACCACCATGGAATGGATGGGCGGCTTATCGCTCAGCCTGCCCATTGTGCCAATTCACAACTCAACCATACAAACAACACCACGCGTCTGAGCTGGGCTGGCAGCAACACGCCTCCACCTGCTCTTATTTACAAGCCGGCAAACTCAGGCGCCACCACATGTGATGTACGCATAGCGGCCTTGACCATACTGCCGATTTTTTATACAATCGTGCAGAAATTTTCAACGGCTCCGGACATTCCACGTCCTAACTTTTATACTCCAGTTATCTAATATGAAATACACCTCCATTCTTCCTCTTATTGTCCTGGGTCTGAATCTGCCGGCAATATACGCACAGGAAACCGCCGCACCAGCTGCGCTGAATCAGGACGCTGAGTCCCTGGCGGAACTGCAACAGGATCCACTCATCACCCGCGGAGAATTGCCTAACGGTGTTAAATATATTATACGCCCTACTACAGAACCCCAGGGCCGGGCAAGTGTACGACTGCATGTGAATACCGGGTCGCTCGATGAGCAGGAGCATGAAAAAGGCATTTCGCATCTTATCGAGCATCTGGTATTCAATGGCTCCCGGCATTTCAAACGCGGTGAGCTGATTCCCACCATGCAGCAGATGGGGCTCGGATTCGGTGGTGATGCGAATGCCTACACCAGTCTGCTGGAAACGGTGTACATGCTCGACCTGCCCAACCTGAATGACGAAACGGTAGACTTTGCCTTCACCATCATGCGTGATTTTGCAGATGGTGCCACGCTGGAAGACAGTGCCATTGAGCACGAGCGAGGCATTGTAAAAAGCGAACTGTATGCACGAGACAGCGCCAGCTATCGCGCCAGCATCGCAACGCTGCGCCATGCCGCACCCGGTACCCGTCTGCCCGATTATCTTCCCATAGGCACAGAAGAAGTCATCATGGGGGCACCGCACGAAGTGTTCCGTCATTACTACGATACGCACTATGTAGCCCGTAACATGACCGTCATCGTTACCGGTGATTTCAAACCGGAAACAGCTGTAAGCTGGGTGGAAAAATATTTCGGCAGCATGGAAGATAAAAAGCCTGCAGACCGAATTGCTCCGGGTATCCCTGGTGAGCCCGAAGCTGATGACATCGTCATCGAAAACCCGGAAAATGCACTCACCAGCATATCCGTCATGGTATCAACCCCATGGCAGGCTAAAGACGACACTGCAGAACAAAGAATCAAGGACCTGCCCTTGGAATTGGCCTGCGCTATGCTCAACCAGCGATTTGCCCACATGGCAAGAGAAGCAGATTGCCCGTTCCAGGATGCCGACATTTCAAAATCTGACCTGTTCCAGACGGCAGATTTGCTGGGACTGAATATTACAGCAGAACCGGGAAAATGGAAACAGGCTGCAAGCAAGGGTATTCTGGAGCTGCGGCGTGCGTGTCTGCATGGTTTTTCAAACAGCGAGCTGAAAAAAACAGCAGCATCAACATACGCAGCCTACACCCGCCAGATAAATGGTTGGAGTACGGTGAATGCTGCATCCATGGCTGATATGATCATTGATGCCATTTCTTCAAACCAGCAGATGACGAATCCGGAAGAAGACAAGCGTGTCTTTGAAGCAGGGCTTAACCGGATTCTGCAGAATCCCGAACTGTGCCGGGATGCTCTCGCCGCAGCATTTGACGCAGCAAAAGCACGAACCATGCTCACAGCAGCAAAGCTTGGCGACATCAGCGGTCAGGATGTTCGTAATATTTTTGACGAGGTGATGCAGCAGGAAGTAAGCCCCCTGGCAGAGGAAGCCACCCCGGATTTTGCCTATGAAACCATAGGAGCCCCCGGCAGCATTGAACAGCAGGCGTTCCTCGAGGATCTTGATGTTACCACGCTCACCCTTTCCAATGGTGTGCGGGTCAACCTGAAACCTGTAAGTTTCAGCAAAGGCAGCATCAGCGTGAATGCCAACATAGACGGTGGCAGCCTGCGCCTCCTGCATACACCCGGGCTTGCCACCATGGCAGGGCGCGTGATGATTCTGGGAGGATTGGAAGCCCACCCTCTCACCGAGCTCGAAAAAATCATGGCCGGGCACAATGTCGGCATTCATTTCGGAATCGGATCAGACCGTTTCAATGTAAGCGGTAATACCACTGCCGCGGATTTTGAAACGCAGTGTAAACTGCTGGCAGCCCTGATTCTGCATCCCGGATACCGTACGGACGGAGAAATTCAGCTCCGGCGCCAGCTTCCTGCCATTTACAACCGCTATGAGACTACCCCCAACGGGGCCTATAATCTGCAGGCTCCGAAAGCGATGTATGGTAATGACCCGCGCTTCACCACTCCAGAACAAGCCCAGGTAGCAGCGTGCACCACGGAACAGGTCAAAGCAGCCCTCGAACCATGGCTTCGTGAGGGTGCCATGGAAGTATCTGTAGTGGGAGACTTCAAGGTTGAAGAAGTCATACCCATCATTCAGCGCACGTTCGGTGCCATGCCGCCCCGCAAAAGAGAGTTCACGCCGCTCAGCGAAGCAGAAACCGCCGTCAACGACGTTAAATGGGGGCAGCGCACATTCCTGCCTTATTCAACAGACCTGGATAAAACCATCGTAGCACAGGTCCGCCCCTGCGGCGATGGCATGGACCAGCGCCGCAACCGCCGACTTGCAGTGCTTACCTCCATCACTCGGCAAAAACTCTTTGATGGCATCCGCGCGCAACTGGGAGAAACCTATTCTCCATCAGTGCGTCTGGCAACCAATGCCAGCCTGAGCAACGCAGCAACACTCACCACTCTCAGTGCCGGCGTGGTCGGAAACCGGATAAAGGTAAACACGGCCATGGACGCCATTCTCATGGAGCTGGGACAAGGCAAGATTACGCAGGATGATTTTCTCTGCGCGCTGCGTCCGTATGTATCCAACGTACAGAAAAATCTGAACACTGTAGAGTATTGGAACAGCGCGCTTGCCCGCTTGCAGAGTGATTCCAGCCAGCTTCCCCTGATTCGCGATATAACAGAGGATGTGAAGAGCATCACACTGGAGGAGATTCAGCAGCTTGCTCGTGAGATATTCGGCCCGCAGGATACCACGAACTATTTCTTCACCATGCCTGCTGATGCTGTTCCTCAACAGGAACCAGCTCAGGAAGAGAAACCAGCCCAGCCCTCTGCCAGCTATACAATCATAAGCTCTCAGACAACCATGGCAGCCCCCGCCTGGGCCTCAGTAGCCGAGTCATTAAAAAAAAAATATAACGGGGCAGAACTTATCACGCTTGCCGACCTGAGCGAAAGCAGCATCACAGAGGCACTGCGCAGTACCCGCTCGCGCTATGCAGCCTGTGTGCTGCAGCCGCAGGAAGTGGACCGGATACTGGTCAATAACCTGCACCGGGCAGCACGCAATATAGATGATGACCCGTGGGGTGACTGCATATGGGGCATCATCACAGGTCACACAGCAGCAGATGCCATGCGTATAGCCTGCGACTCCGAGCCGCTTGTCATCAAGCGTCTGCTTGGCACTACCAATGTGCACCACGCCCGCTTTGAGCACAGCTGCTGTATCACAGACTGGACCGGTGCTCCCGTACTTCTGCAGAGTGGATACCAGGAACCTGATACCACCACCTATCCGGATAACGGCGCAGAAGACAAGTTGCTCGGTATATTTTCCGGCGAGCTCAGCTACCAGAATCCGCAATTTGTGGTTACATCAAGCCACGCAACCCAATTTAATCTGGAAATGCCATTCGGTCGAGGGCTCATCTTTTCACATGGTAATCGTTTCCACACACTGCCAGCCAGCGATTTTCATCATTTCAGAGGAGCTCTTAACCAAGCCCTGGCAGGAGACTGCGCAGAACTCTCCGCTCTGGCAGAAAAGTACGACGCAGTTGCCCCCGATGGCACCACCAGAGTCTGGGTGGCCGCCGGCAACTGCCTGTTCGGCGATGCTCACAACAGCCCGCACAGCATGTGTGTGACGGCTCTTTCCGCTTACACCTGCAACCAGGTAGTCGGCTATACGGTACCATCCTGGTATGGCGCAGGCGGCTGGGGCACGCTGGGTACCTTTATGGGAAACACTGCCGGCACCTCACTTGCAGAAGCATGGTTCCTCAATAATCAGTTCATTCTTCACCAGACCAATCAGCTCAATCCCAAGCTTCTTGAAGTTCATTTCAATGAGGCAAGATTCTCACTGGGAGCCATCATTCCCCAGCTCATGAAAGCCAATATACAGATAAAGCAGAATGAGGGCCGGGAACTTTTAGGGCTGGTGCATGATCGCGATGTGGTTGCATTCTACGGAGATCCAGCCTGGCGCGCGCAACTGGATGAAACCCACTCCCAGGCCCCCTACTCCATCATCTGGCACAACGCCAAGAATTTCACCATCACGGCTAATTACGATACGAAGGAACGCTGCGCCGTCTGGTTCCCAACAGCCGAAACAGGACAAGGAGCCACTGGCTGCACGGCCCCGGGCGCCATTTTCACCAACGATTTCATCCTCTTCCCCTCGCTGGAGATGAAAAAAGGTGAAACACTTACCGTTGAGGTGAAATAGCTGTTGGTTCCAGGCCTAGAGGGGCCGACTCTGGCGAAGAGAGGACAATACGCGGCGGCTGGGCACCAGGCGGTATACCGAATAATCCACCGAATGTCCGGACGCCGAGATAAGCGGTGTATTTACCGCTGCAACCATAACGGTGGCATGCCCGCAGAAAAGCCTTATCTACCTCGCGTCTGGAAACAGGAGCCTTGCCTTGCATAGCGTAATAAAGTGCATCATGCAGCAAGGATGGTATCAGCGCGCGTACGGATGTCCTGCCGAAACTCATACCATCCCAAACAAAACTACGGTGCAGGATAAGTGTATTTCCACGAGCTTCCATCATCACCCGGTGCGGTGGTTCCGGATGCAAGGCCAACCAATACCCCAGTTGCATCTCCAGGTCTGTATATATCATGTGCGCTCTGGTCTTCAGGCAAAAATAGGGTGCGTATTCCGGCATATAGGAGTACCATGAATCAGCCCTGCTGCCATATTCCGCAATCTCCGGTGCCAGTTGTTTCAGATTTACAGCATCTATCAAAGAACGACATGCTACCGGCAGAAAAGAAACCAGACACAGACAGACGCGCAGCAATACATGCATGGACTTCCGGGGCTTCCGCCCCTGCCACAAAGCCTTGTTTCCAGCCAGAATCATGCTTCATTCTACCCCGGCTGGCAAAGCTTGTCAATATCAGCGCATGGCCGACCCGTTGCACTCGACAAAAAAGCCGGTAACGCGTGGATATGTCATAGGACATGAGGTGTCCAGAATCGAGCAGCGAGTCTGACTGTGATTCCACGCATGCTCAGATAGCGGGTACGCAGCAAAGCAGAAGAACGATGCCCCATATCCTCCTGGAGCGCAGCAAAATTATGAAAATGCTTTGCGTGGTAACTCGCAAAGGTGTGACGCAGCACATCCTGCCGCCAGGGAATCAGCGCCGCTTCTGCTCGCAGACGCTGCCAGCGGCGTTGCCAGTTGGGCGGGCAGATACGACCACTGCCATTGATACACTCGCGCAACCAGTGTCTGAGCACATCGTGCAGGCGTATATGCCGGCAGCCACCGGTCTTGCTGTGCGAGGAACGAAGAGAAATGACACCATCCTCCCAGTCTATATCATGCCAGCACAGGCGTTCCACCTCTGCCGGGCGCACTCCGGCCCATAACATAAGCCCCAGTGGCGGCATACATGCTCTGTGCTCAGGCTTGCGTGCAGTACGGGTGAGGCGCTGCAATTCTGCCCAGTCTAAGGGCGGAATTTCTTTTTCTCTCAGCAAGGGCAGTTGAAGAAAAGCAGCGGGATTCTCCAGGCACCATTCCTGCCGCCGGCTGTATTCAAACACGCCATGCAGAATCACGCGAATCTTATGCTGCTGCCGCGTGCTCGGCCAGGCATTCACCATCTCTGCGCACTCCATGCGGGTAATACTGCAAACTTCCCTCTCGGCCAAACCCGGAAATTCTCGCATGAGACGGCTGCATATACTCCGTATTTCTGATAGCGTACGCGGTCTGCGCCCGGAACGGGCTTTCATCGATTCCTGTACCGCGTATTGAAATTTGACGCTACGAACCTCATCCAGCATATGTAATGCCATATGCAGAATTCGTCTCAGCCCGACAATGTTTTCTGTCTGAATTGCTGCCATTTTCCGTTTGGTACTGAGGATTGTTAATCCGCGGTCAAGAAAAAAGGGACAGGGGTTACCCCTTTTTTCTCATCCTAAGCTGTTTGTGAACAAGTCTGCCGGGAAACAAGTCTTTTCTGCATAAGACCGGGCAAATGGCAACATTTTCATAAATTACTATTTCTCAGGGATTAGAAACAACACAAAACACATGAAGGATTAACAATCCGCTATGCTCTTTATGTAACAGATTTTTATAACCATGAGAAAAGCTTACACGTTTCGCAGTACAAAGATGATGGATCAAAGCATGTCGCACCTCATGCAGGAATGGGAAATTGACCGGACTTCCGTCATCAAACTATCATTATATCTGCTGTCTATTCATATGAAACACAGCAAAATCAAGCACCATGACCGCCATGGGCTGATTCATGAAATAGAACAGCTGGCGCCGGCGGACTTTCCGGATTATGCAAGCTTCGCTGACTAAGCCCCCCGGGCATACAGACATTGTTTAATCCCGCAACAATAGTATTAAAAACTTTTCCGCCGCCTCCCGAAACGAGAAGCGGCGGAAAAAGGATTTGCTCTTTCAGCAGAAGCCTGCTTTAGAACTTGGCGAGCATAGCCTGGCGCTGAGCTTCGAGCTCGGCGGGCAGCTTGTCACCAACCATGGCGAACAGCTCGGTCTGAGACTCGAGCTCAGCCTTCCACTCGGAAGCGGAGATGGTCATGTTCGTCTCGAAAGCAGCCTTGTCGTAGTCCTTGAGACCATCGGTGTCAAGTTCCTCGAAGGCGGGGGAGATACCCAGCGCGGTCTCTACACCGTCCACCTCACCGCGGCAGCGGCGAAGCACCCAGTCGAGCACGCGCATGTTGTCGCCGAAGCCGGGCCATACGAAATTGCCCTCGGCATCCTTACGGAACCAGTTCACGTTGAAGATCTTGGGCAGCTTGCAAGCGCAGGTCTTGGTGCCCATATCCAGCCAGTGCTGCCAGTAGTCACCAACGTTGTAGCCGATGAAGGGCTTCATAGCCATCGGGTCGCGACGCACCTGGCCAATCTGGCCGAAGGCAGCGGCGGTCATCTCGGAGCCCATGGTAGCACCCACGTATACGCCGTGGTTCCAATCCTTGGACTGGAATACGAGCGGCATGGTGGTAGCGCGGCGGCCACCGAAGAGGAATGCGCTGATGGACACACCCTCGGGGTTGTAGTACTCGGGGTCAAGCGTGGGGCACTGAGAAGCAGGAGCGGTGAAGCGGCTGTTCGGGTGAGCGCACTTGCGGCCGCAGTCGGTCGTCCAGTCGTTACCCTGCCAGTCGCTGGCGTGGGCGGGAGCCTCGCCGTCCATGCCTTCCCACCATACGTCACCGTCGTCGGTCAGACCCACGTTGGTGAAGATGATGTTCTCCTTGATGGTGTCCATGGCGATGGGGTTGGACTTGTAGGATGTACCGGGAGCCACACCGAAGTAACCGTTCTCCGGGTT
>JAZLDD010000077.1:0-20810 GCA_045614585.1 Akkermansia sp.
GCGAGGCTATCTCCTACGGCGTGGTGAAGATGAACATCGACACCGACACCCAGTACGCTTTCTCCAAGCCCATCGTTCTGCACATGTGCCAGAACATCGACGGCATGCTGAAGGTGGACGGCGAAGTGGGCAACAAGAAGGCCTACGATCCCCGTGCATACCTCAAGAAGGGTGAGCAGGGTATCTGCGAGCGCCTCCAGGTTGCTTGCTCCGACCTCATGTCCGAAGGCAAGACCCTCTTCGGCCAGATCTAAGCCGCCGCGCTTACATTACTTCTTCAAAAAGCCCCCGCACCCGCGGGGGCTTTTTTATTGCAATCGCATTTCCGGCTCCAGACGAAAGCGCAACAGAAGGGGCATTCTGGTTCCGCCCACGAAGTTTTAAGGATATGAACTAACAGATATGCTTGACAACCAGCGAATACATGCGTATCATAACACGCCTCTTACTCATTTTCACACCGTGAGCACTAACAACAAACAAGAACTCTGGACCTCCAATCTCGGAGCCGTGCTGGCCGTGGCCGGCAGCGCTATCGGCTTCGGTAATTTCCTGCGTTTTCCCGGGCTGGCAGCCCAGTACGGCGGCGGCGCATTCATGATTGCCTATTTCACGGCATTCCTGCTGCTGGGTATTCCCCTCAGCTGGGTAGAATGGGCCATTGGCCGCAAAGGCGGCAGCCTGGGAGCTCACTCATCAGCCTCAGCCTTCTTTGTGCTCTCCCGCCACAGCAAATGGAAATATGTGGGGCTGGCAGGTGTGCTCACTCCGCTGGCCATCACCATGTACTACATGACGCTGGAAGGCTGGACTCTGGGCTACGCCTGGCACACCATGATGGGCGACCTGAATTTTGCCACCAGTGCAGAATACGGTGATTTCTTCGGTAATTTTGTGGGCCTCAGCGGCAACGGCAGCGTGTTCAGCGGAACGAGCAGCATGCTCATCTTCTTTGCGATTGCCGTATTCAGCAGCTTCTGGCTTATCTACCGCGGGGTGAACAAAGGCATTGAATGGTTCTGCAAATGGAGCATGCCGGTGCTGGTCATCATCGGTGTCATCATTCTGGTGCGCGTGCTCACCATGGGCACACCGGACGCCACCCACCCGGAACGCAATGTGAACGAGGGTCTGGGCTATATGTGGAACCCGAACAAGGTAATGCTGGTAGCCGGCGACAAGGAAGTGGACATGGTGCCCGCCTATGCAACCCCGGAGGAAAAAGCTGCCCAGATCGAACGACTGACTAAACAGTATCCTGACCAGGAGATTAAGGAGAAACCTATCACCCTGACCCAGGGTCTTATGAACCCGAACCTCTGGATTACCGCAGCCGGCCAGGTATTCTATTCGGTATCCATCGGTTTCGGTATCGTCTGTTCCTATGCGAGTTATGTAGACCGCCGCAAGGATATTGCCCTTTCCTCGCTCACGGCCAATGCGGCAAACGAAGTGGCTGAGGTAGGTCTGGCAGGCATGATGATTATTCCCTCGGCAGTAGCACTGCTCGGCGTAGTGGCAGCAGCCGGCACAAGCACCTTCGGGCTGGGCTTCAACGTGCTGCCCCAGGTGTTTGCCAGCATGCCCGGCGGTCAGATTTTCGGCACGCTGTTCTTCGGCCTGCTTTCTATCGCCGCAATCACGAGTGCCATTTCGATTCTGCAGCCTTCCGTGGCATTTATCGAAGAATTCTGGCAGCTGCGCCGCATCCAGAGCGTCACCATCATCGCTCTACTGCTCATCGTGGGATCCCTCATCGTGGTATGGTTCACGGGAGATGGCCTCATCGCACTGGACACGCTGGATTTCTGGCTGGGCACCATGAGCCTCTACATCAGCTCTGCCTCTTTCCTTATCGTGTTCCGCTTCGTGTGGGGCACCAACAAGGGTCTGGCTGAGCTCCGCCGCGGAGCGCGCATGCCCATCCCCCGTTTCATCGGCTTTATTATCAACTGGATAACGCCTGGCATCATGCTCTTCATCTTCGTGGCATGGCTGTACCAGAATCTGTTTATTCAGCAGAGCTACCACATCACCAACCTGATGGAAGGCAAGATGGGTGCCATCATTCCGCTGGTATGGGTAGGCCTCGTGCTGCTTTTCTTCTGTTTCGTAGCGCATACCTCCACGCGCTTCAGCTACCACAAGAAAGACGTGGAATAACACCCAAGCTCTCACCTGGCTATGGCTGATAATAATACTGATCACTGGAAAACAAACCTCGGCGTCATGCTGGCCGTAGCCGGCAGCGCCATCGGCTTCGGTAACTTCCTGCGCTTTCCCGGTCTGGCAGCGCAATACGGCGGCGGCGCATTTGTAGTAGCCTACTTCTGCTGCTTCCTGCTGCTGGGGCTCCCGCTCTGCTGGGTAGAATGGAGCATCGGCCGCGCTGGCGGCGTGCTCGGCGGGCACAGCCCGGCCTCCGTTTTCCAGCTTATCTCCCGCAAACCGCTTTGGAAATACCTCGGCATCTTCGGCATTCTGGCTGGCCTCAGCATCAATGTGTACTATGTATACATGGAAGGCTGGACCATCGGCTACGCCTGGCACACCATGATGGGGAACCTTAATTTAGACACCCCGAAAGCCTACGGAGACTACTTTTCCAACTTTGTCGGCATGGGGGCAGACGGCCACTTCTTCAGCGGAGAGACCAGCGCACCCATCTTCTTCCTGCTGGCACTGGGGGCCAATTTCTGGCTCATCTACCGCGGTATCAGCAAAGGTATCGAATGGTTCTGCAAATGGAGCATGCCTCTGCTCTTTCTGGTTGCCATCATTCTGCTGGTACGCGTGCTGACCATGGGCACGCCGGATGCAGCCCACCCTGAACGCAGCGTGAACGAAGGTCTGGGCTATATGTGGAACCCGGAAAAGACCATGCTGGTGGATACCACCACGGGTAACTCCATAGGCATGGTGCCGGCCGGCGCAACCGATGCGGAAAAAGCAGAGCTTCTGGCAAGACTGCAGACAGAATACCCGGAAGCCAGCATAGGAGAAAAGCACATGAGCTTCTGGCAGAGCCTGTTTAACCCCGAAATGTGGCTGCGCGCCGCCGGACAGGTATTCTTCTCGCTCTCCGTGGGTTCCGGCTCCATCTGCTGCTATGCCAGCTATGTACGCCGCCGCAAGGATATTGCCCTGAGTGCGCTGAGCGCCGGCGCCGCCAACTCCGTGACGGAGGTAGGCCTGGCGGGGCTCACCATTGTGCCCGCAGCACTGGCTCTTCTGGGCGTGGCAGCAGCTGCCACAGTGGGTACATTCGGTCTTGGTTTCAACGTATTACCGCAGGTATTCGCCGCCATGCCGGGAGGGCAGTTCTTCGGTGTACTGTTCTTCCTGCTGCTCTTCATCGGCGCCGTGACCAGTGCGCTTTCCCAGGTGCAGCCTGCCGTCTCCTTCGTGGAGGAATACTGGAGCCTGCGCCGCGGGCAGAGTATCGGCCTGGTGGCAGCCCTGCTGGGAGTGGGTGCCTTCATCATCGTCTGGTACACCAAAGACGTGCTCGCTCTGGACAGCATCGACTTCTGGGTGGGCAGCCTCATTCTGTACGTTACCACGGGGCTCAACCTTATTTTCTTCAACCAGATATGGGGCACAGAAAATGGCATGGCAGAACTGAAGAGCGGGTCAGCCATCCGCATTCCGGCCTGTGCCACATTCATCATCCGCTGGATAGCCCCCGTCATCATGGTCGTTATTTTCGGAGCATGGCTCTGCCAGGAGCTCTTCTTCACCCGCAGCCCCTACGTGGCTAATATCGTAGAAGGACGCATCGGCGCGATTCTGCCGCTCGTGTGGGCACTGGGTATCACCGTGTTCTTCTGCATCGTGGCCGCCACATCCCGCAAGTTCAACAAATAAACACTATCATTCATCCTAATAACCGTGAGCACAACTAAAAAAACAGAAAACTGGAACACCAGTCTGGGGGTGATGCTGGCCGTGGCCGGCAGCGCCATCGGGTTCGGTAATTTCCTGCGTTTCCCCGGCCTGGCAGCCCAGTACGGCGGCGGCGCATTCATGATAGCCTACTTCACCGCATTCCTGCTGCTGGGTATACCTCTCAGCTGGGTAGAATGGACCATCGGCCGCAAAGGCGGTTCCCTGGGTGGCCACTGCACAGTCAGCATTTTCTATCTTATCAGTGGCAAGTCATACTGGAAATACCTCGGCATAGCCGGTGTTATCTCCACCATAGGCATTGCCATGTACTACATTCCGCTGGAAAGCTGGACCATCGGCTATGCCTGGCACACCGCCATGGGTGATCTGCAGCTCGAAACACAGGCCGAGTACGGCAACTTCTTCGCCAATTTCGTGGGTCTGACCGGTGACGGCGCCATTTTCACGAATGGCGGAAGCCAGCTGCTTTTCTTTGCCCTGGCCATTCTGGCCAACATGTACATCATCTTCCGCGGTATTGGTAAAGGAATCGAATGGTTCTGCAAATGGAGCATGCCCCTGCTATTCCTTACAGCCTTCATCATTCTGGCTCGTGTGCTCACGCTGGGTACGCCCGATGCCACTCACCCCGAGCGCAACGTAAGCCAGGGTCTGGGTTACATGTGGAACCCCACCAAGACCATGCTCGTGGTCGAAGGCAAAGAGGTGGAAATGGTACCCACCGCCGCCACCCCTGAGCAAAAAGCCGAGCTGGTCTCCCGCATTCAGGCTGCTAATCCTGGCAAAGCCGTGGAAGAGAAATACATTTCCCTTACCCAGGGTCTGCTGAACCCCGAAATGTGGCTCACCGCCGCCGGGCAGGTATTCTTCTCGCTTTCCATTGGTTTCGGCACCGTGTGTTCCTACGCAAGCTATGTGCGCCGCCGCAAGGACATTGCCCTTTCCTCGCTCACGGCCAATGCCGCCAACGAGGCCATTGAGGTTGGTCTTGCCGGTATGATGATTATTCCCGCGGCTGTAGCGCTGCTGGGCGTGGTGGCCGCCGCAGGCTGCGGCACTTTCGGGCTTGGCTTCAACGTGCTGCCGCAGGTATTCCACTGCATGCCGGGTGGCCAGATTTTCGGCACACTCTTCTTCGTGCTGCTCTTCATCGGCGCCATCACCAGCGCCATCTCCATGCTGCAGCCCTCTGTGGCATTCCTCGAGGAATTCTGGGAACTGCGCCGCATGCAGAGTGTATCCCTGGTGGCTTTCCTCGTGACGGTAGGTACCCTCATGGTAGGCTGGTTCACAGAAGGTCTCATGGCTCTTGACACCATGGACTTCTGGTTTGGCACCATGTTCCTCTATCTCACCTCCTGTCTCTTCTTCACGCTCTTCAACTGCGTGTGGGGCACGAAAAACGGTGTGGAGGAACTGAAACTCGGCTCAGCCATCAAGCTTCCCAGCTGCCTGGGCTTCGTCATCCGCTGGATCACCCCCGGCATTCTGCTCATCATCTTTGCGAGCTGGCTCTACCAGAATATCTTCGTGAAGCAGAGCAGCCAGGTGGTCAGTCTGCTCAATTGCGAACCCGGCGCCATCTTCCCCATTGTGTGGGTAACCCTGGTTGCTGCATTCTTCGCATTTGTCATCCACACTTCCCGTAACTTCCACAAAAACACCAACCAAGACGATTTTAACAAATAACCCCCACCCATACCATTATGACTATTGCAGGTATCATCACCATGTTGCTTTCCATCGGCATTGTCTGGGCGCTCTTCATCGCTTGCTGCGTGCGCCTTGTCAAGAGCGACAAGCAGGATTCTCAGCAAGACTAAACACCTATTTTGTCTGCGTTTTACACATGCAGCTTCAATTTAGACACCTGATTATCAGCATCGCCCTGGGTTTAACAGCCCTGGGCGTTGTTTCATGCAACACCAGCAGACTGGTTTACCCGGGCAGCAACATGGAGCTGCCAGATGCCGGGTACGGCT
Source organism: Akkermansia sp. (assembly GCA_045614585.1). Lineage (GTDB taxonomy): Bacteria > Verrucomicrobiota > Verrucomicrobiia > Verrucomicrobiales > Akkermansiaceae > Akkermansia. The sequence goes on from JAZLDD010000077.1 coordinate 5,892, forward strand.
ACGCCGGGAACGCCATAGCCATCCGCGCCGAGGACGGCACAATTCTACGGGGCTGGTTTTTCAACCGCGGCGCCAATACACCGCTCGTGGTGATGTATGGCGGCAACGCCATGAACGTAGGTAGTTTCAACAACATAGCGGCCGGAGACCCGCAGCGCTCGTATCTGCTGATGAACTACCGCGGCTACGGTGGCAGCGAAGGCCGCCCGAGCGAAAAAGCACTGGTGGCAGATGCCCGCTACTGCATCCGCTACGCACGCACCGCCATGGGCAACCCGAGCGCACCGCTCTACCTCATGGGATTCAGCCTGGGCAGTGGGCTGGCCACCCAGCTGGCCACCACAGAGGCACCAGCCGGGCTGCTGCTTGTCTGCCCCTTCGACAGCATGACCAGTGTTGCCTGCAACGTGGTACCCTTCATTCCCCGGCTTCTGCCGCTGGACCGCTGGCAGAGCGTACGCTATGCACCACAGATTACCTGTCCGGTCACCATCGTACGCGCCAATTTTGATGATGTGGTGCCCGCCAACAGCACAGAAAAGCTGATACGTGCGTTCCGTACCCCGCCAACAGTCCGCAATTACCCGGCCAACCACAATAATATATTTGCCACAGCCGGATTTGCCACCGAAATTGAACGCACCATGCCTGTCACCAGCCAGTGCCAGTTTGATTTCTGAGTGCGGACCTCTCCAGTCATTTCCTCTATCCCGCCGCTTTTCGCACAGCGGCGGGATAATCATTTTCAGGCATGGTCAATTTTTCAACTTGCCAAACCGGTATATTTTCTCTAGATTGTAAAGAATGAAACAACTGAAAGTCATCTGCATCCTGGTATCACTCTTCGTCTGCACCATGCAAACGAGCCATGCATTCTGGGGACCAGGCAAGACTTCAAGCTCTGATAAAACGGAGAAGAAAGAAGGAACAAGCTCCTGGGATAAACTCGTAAGCGGTGCCAAAAATACCCTCAAGGAATATGAAAGCGACTCGGGCAATGCCGATACCCCCACATGGAAAGACCTGAAAGGCAGCGCCAGCGAAGCAATGAAGCAATTCGCCAAAGATGGCAAGGGCTTTGATATAATGGAGCACGCAAATAAGCAGAAAAAGAAAATTGCACGTAAAATTAAACGCATTGCTGCAGACGAGAACTCAGTGCTCACTGGTCGCTTCTTCGATTTGAAACAACCAGTAGATAGCAGTGCCCGCCCCCTCTACCGCGAAGAAGTCGTCAACTACATCCGCGAGTTCATGGAAAACGACTGGAACCAGGAAATGCTGGAAAAATACTACTCACCCAAAGTAAAGCTGGCCGCTCCATACTTTTATCTACCCCGTTGCAAAGCATCCTATGCCCCCAAAGCATTTGAATGTAATGGTGAGGGAGAAGAAAGAAAGGTAGAGCCGCAAAACTGGGTGGTCGTCTACTCCGGGCAGGTTACTGCGCCGGAATCCGGCACCTACCGCTTTGTAGGCATGGGAGATGACACTATCGTCGTGCGCTTCAATAAGGAAGTGGTACTTGAATCAGGCTGGAGTATTCCCTCCCGCAACAGCATGGCACTGGGAATCAGACCTCCCTACCAAAAGGAAATCACCAGTAAAGAACCGGGATACGCCCTTTACCAATACCGGGAAACACCGCACTGGAACCGTATGTTAGGCGGCATTGCCAGCGGAGCTTCCTTTGACGTAGAAAAGGGTGAATCCTACCCGATAGAAATCCTCCTCTCGGAAATTCCAGGAAACGAATTCGGTTTCTGTCTGCTGATTGAAAAAATTGCACAATCACCTGCTCCCTATGGCAGCTTCGCGCCTCACCAATCACCCATTCTGGCACTTTTCCGCACCAATGACACCACCCCGGATATAGAAGAAATCGAAGAAAAATTGACCGAAAATGGTGAGAATTACGTGGTGAGCCGTCCATTGGAAGCGCCCCCCTTTGCCGAAAACTCACCCATCTGGATTGCCACCCCCGCTCATGAGACAAAGAAACGCAACGTGATAGAACGCACTGCAGCCACCCTGAGCGATGAAGAAACGGCCATGGGGCGCCGCGTGGAAGCAACAGACAAAGCCAGAAACCAGCAGAAGAGGCCGGAACATTCCACAAAAAAAACCTCCGCGACAAATAAGAAATGATAAGTAGAATCATCGCATCAGCCATTCTCAACGCTGCAGCCATCTTCCACCACACCGCCCAGGCTTCGGATAGCACCAGGACGGAAGCACCGCCTGTTCCGCCACGCGCCATCGTGCTCTTCGTTGCGGACGATCTGGGGTACAATGACACCTCAACATATGGCAGCGGAGAATCGACACCCAATGTCCAGCGACTGGCAGACCAGGGGCTCCTCTTCACCGATGCTCACAGCACGAATTCTGTGTGCACCCCCTCGCGCTATTCCATGCTCACCGGTCAATATGCGTGGAGACAGAAAGGAACCGGCATACTGCCGGGAGATGCAGCGCTCATCCTGCCCACGCAGGACAAAGCGGCCACGCTGGGCAGCCTCATGCAGCAGGCAGGCTACCGCACCGCCGCAATCGGCAAATGGCACCTGGGGCTCGGGAGCGGGAAAATTAATTGGAACAAACCCATCTCCCCAGCCCCGGCAGATGTGGGCTTTGACTACTCCTTCATCATGGCCGCCACGGGTGACCGCGTGCCCTGCGTGTATGTAGAGAACGGCCGCGTGCGTAACCTAGACCCACATGACCCCATCGAGGTCAACTACCGGGGCAAACCCTATCCCGGCATTCCCACAGCAGCCACCCACCCGGAACTGCTTAAACCCTGGGGGCGCCCCAGCGATAAACAGCATGCCTGCACCATTATCGACGGCATCTCCCGCATAGGACACATGCGCGGTGGTAATGCGGCCCTGTGGAAAGACCAGGATATTGCTGATGACATTACCGCTGCCGGTGAGCAATTCATAGCCGCCTGCTCCGGGCAACCGCTCTTCCTCTATTTCTGCACAAATGACATTCATGTGCCCCGCGACCCGCACAGCCGCTTCCGCGGCAAGAGCCACCTCGGCATCCGTGGTGATGTAACTCTGCAGATGGATGATTCTCTGGGCCGCATCATGGGCGCGCTGGAAAAAGCCGGATATGCCCCGGAAGAAACACTTATCATCTTCACCAGTGACAACGGGCCCGTCATCTCTGATGGATACGAAGACGGCGCCCGCAAAGCCTGCGCGAACCACAAACCCGCCCACCCCTGGCGTGGCGGCAAATACTCCCTCTTCGAAGGCGGTACACGGGTACCCTTCATCGTTTACTGGCCAGGTAGCATTACACCAGGAACCAGTTCTGCTCTCATGTGCCAGATGGATATAGGCCGCATGCTAGCCCAGCTCTGCGGCATCAGCATACCCGAAGGCTCCATGCGCGACAGCGAAAACCACCTTGCCGCCCTGCTGGGGCAAACCACTACCGGCCGCACCGAGCTCGTTACCCAGGCCTTTGAAGCCCCCCGCTACGCGCTGCGCAGCGGAAAATACAAATACATACCCGACTACGGCCGTGGGCGCCCCGACCGACAGGGGCGCGGCGAGCAGCTCTATGACCTGAGTACCGACCCGGGCGAACAGCGCAACATAGCCCCGAAGATGCCGGAAAAAACAAGCGAACTCCGCACCCTTCTCCAGAGCATCACTGCCGGCTCAGTGCACTGATTACTCCGGGCCTTCAATACCCACTGTTTCCTTCAAGAGCCGAAGCCGGGCTATGCTCACCAAGAGCAACAGGCTCGGAATAGGAGGTGAGCAGACACTCAATAGTGCTGCTGACCCGGTAGTTCATCCTGCAGAACCATTAATCCGGCAGCGTTATCAGCGTTTCCGCCGGCTTTTTCCGCTTCTGGTAATGAATCGAGCGTGCATAACGGCGCCACTTGCGGGAAAGCCACCAATCCTTTTTCACTCCCGCCCCCTCTGCACACATATCAGCAATCATTTCCGCCCCGAGCGGCTCACCTTTGCGAGCCGCCTGGCGGAATAACTCAATGCTCTTACCCGGATTCAACGGCAGCGGGCCGTTTTCCTGCAGATGCAGCACCCCCAGCGCTACCAGGGCTGCAGCCTCACCCTGGTCGGCAGCAAGCCGGAACATACGCGCTGCTTCTCGCAATTTCTCCGGCGACGCGGTTTCTTCGTTCTCAGCAACCAGCTCCCACCCCCGCATCAACTGCGCCCAGGAAGACTTATCTCGCGCCAGGGCAATTTTCATCCAGGATGCAGAAATTTCCGCGTTCGGCTGCGAGCCGCCCATGGGGTGGTAATACGCCGCCAGCTTAGCTGCGCAGCCTTTCACCCCGGCATCCGCACCTGTTTTCAGCATATTCACCCAGTCCGTGGCTGAATACTCCACACCCGTATACCCGAGATCAGCCATGCGGGCCAAAGCTGCAGCAGCCACAGCATTTCCCAGATCCATCGCTTGCAGGTAGTACTGCGCAGCTTTATCCTGACTCGCGGGCTGGAGTCTACCCTGTTCATAAGCCCATCCATCTTCCCAGGCCCTGCCTAATCTATATACCGCATAGGGATATTTCTCGCTTGCAGCCCGGTTATAGTGAACAAACGCCTTTTTCCTGTCAACGGCACCCGAAGCGCACAGGTTATCGGCGAGCAGACAGTTCAACTCCGGTGATTCAGGGTATTCTTTCAATGCGGCTTCACACCATCTGAGTGCCTCAGGTATACGCTTACGAAGCAGTCCTGCATCAGAAGAATACTCCCGCGCCAGCTCCACCATACAGTCAATATCATTCAACTCGGCAGCACATACAAAACAGCGCTCCATTTCTGCGCGGGATTGTTCATCTCGAGCGTTCCTTTTAAGCAGCACAGCCAGATTCCGGTAGGCCGGAGCATACGCTGAATCCATCTCTATGGCCATGCGGCACAACTCCTCGGCTTTTTTCACATCTTGAGACACGCCCAAACCTTGACCATACATGACAGAAAGAGAAACTAAACCATCAGGGCGTCCCTTGTCAGCCAGTTTTTGCATGTAAGAGATAGCCATGGCATAATCCTGCGGCACACCCACACCACGATAATAAATATCCGCCAACGTTTCCCAGGCATCCTCCTCGCCCAATGCATCTGCCCTTTTCAAAAGAGCGAGCACCGCCTGAATATCCTCCGTCTCATGGTTTAAAATTACAGCCAAAGCATAACAGGCGCTGCCATCATCCGGCTGATGCTCCAGATGCTCACGCAGCATCTTCACGGCCTTATCTGAGTCTCGGGGCACTATCTTCCCATCCCAGTAATACCGGACCAATCCCACAACCGAGTTCGGCACGCCTAGTTCTACTGCGCGCTCTGCCAGGCGAATCGCCCTCTCAGAATTCTGCTGCACCCCCTCACCTTTTGCATACATGTATGACAGCGCATTCAACACGCGCGTATTACCCAGTTTCGATGCTTTTTCAAAACTGGCAGCAGCCTTTGAATAATCCTGTTCCGTACCGATACCCTCATAATAACACACCCCGAGCAGCGCAGCAGCTTCTGCATTATTTCCGGCTGCTTCGGAAGCCCAGAAAAATGCGTCTCGAGCACCTGCTGCCGGTCCATTCAGGTAATGAAGTGCCAGTTTGTAAGCAGCTGATGCATCACCATTCTCAGCCTGTTGACGCAAGGTGGTTAATGTCTCAACATCCCGGACAGGAGATACTTTCGGCACCATTGAAAGAGCCCTCCCCGCATTTGCTGCACATACAGAAAACGAGAAGAGAGCTGTGGCTGTTAATAACAAAGTCAGGGTACGCATCTAGCGTTACCGTATCACCATCGCATCAGAGAGTCAAGATACTTTATCAAGCGATGCATGAAGAGGAATCAAAATCTCCAATTAGTATTGATGCGCATTCCCATTTCCGGCTTTTTGCCGCGTTCTTTTTCAAATCTTGCGCGTATTTCCATATTGGCGTTCGGAGTGTTTATCACAGGTGCACTGATTTCAACAGAAGCAGATGGTTGTTTGGACCAGCTGTCGCGAAATTTTGTATGAGACACACTATCCGCGGTATCATACTGATGCGAAACTCGTACTCCTGCCCCATTTGCCAAGGTTCCTGATTTAACACTACCTGTCACCTTTATCCCTCGAGCGGAAACATTCTGAGATGAGTTTCGGGCTTCAGAAGGCTGATGTTGATAGTCCCTGATAATAGCAGTGGCAATCTGTTTACTCGCACCTGAATCCATTCCTGCATGCTTAAATGCGGAGGCAATAGCTTTTCCACCATCTTTCAATGCCCGTTTATGAATGGCTCCTTCAATTTGTCTCTGACTATAGAGTGGCTGTTTTTGATCGAACATAATTTTGTATTTTCATGTTTTTGTCTTCCACACCATGTGAAAGCTTCGCGTCGCATCATATAGCCAGTAAAATACTATTTCAATCAAAAGACAAAGGTGGGAACTGCTTTCCATGCGAAAAATGGTACTCGAAAAAACGGGGGGAGCCCAGGCTGGGCTGCCGCCGAAAACAGTTGTAAGGCATCCGGAAGGCTTACACCTCGAAGAGGTGGGTCACGGAAGCGTTGTGGTGAATGTTCGCAATAGCCTGAGCAAAGAGCGGGGCGATGCTCACCGTATCCACACGGTCACCATAGGCCATGGGGACGGAGTCGGAGGTGAGCAGGCACTCGATGGAGCTGTTGGCCAGACGCTGGCGGGCTGTATCGGTAAGCACACCGTGAGAAACACCAGCAAAGATGCGGGCAGCGCCGTGTTCCTTGAGAATCTTGGCAGCGGCGCAGAGGGTGCCGCCGGATTCGGTCATATCGTCCACCATGAGCACATCCTTGCCCTTCACATCACCGATGACGGCGTGGGCATCCACCTCCGTGGCGGAGATACGCTGCTTGGCCACGATGGCAAGCTCTGTGCCGAGGATATTGGCATAGCTCTTGGCGTTCTTCACACCGCCGATGTCAGGAGAAACAACCACGAGGTTATTCATATCCTTCACATAATTGGCCTTGAGGTGCTTCACGAGTACGGGCACGCTGTGCAGGTGGTCAACGGGGATTTCAAAGAAGCCCTGAATCTGAGCGGCGTGCAGGTCCATGGTGAGCACGCGGTTCACACCGGCGGCGGTAAGCAGATTGGCCACCAGCTTGGAGGTGATGGGCACTCTGGGCTTATCCTTGCGGTCCTGGCGGGCATAGCCGTAGAAGGGCATCACGGCCGTGATGCGGCTGGCGCTGGCGCGGCGCACAGCATCCACCATTACCAGCAGTTCCATGAGGTTATGGTTCGTGGGCGGGCAGGTCGGCTGCACAATGAAGGCATCTGCACCACGAATAGACTCTTTAATCTGAACGAAGCTTTCGCCGTCCGGGAAAGTATTGACAGTTGCGTCACACAGGGGAAGACCCATGACCTTGGCAATGTCCTTAGCTAACTGGGGATGAGCGGTACCGCTGATGATTTTCATGTAATGATGATGAGGTGTGTGAGCGACTATTCTTGACATTTTCGCAAAAATTGCAATACTAAATGCACATTTAACCCCATTTTTTTTCATATTGAGCGCGCACGAGACCCCAAATTCGATTCTGAAATCCCTTTCGCCGCTGAATTGGGCCGGTTTTGCACTATACATGTTACTCGTCATATGGATAGTGGGCATCTATCCTGGTTTTCTGAGCGGCACACACAGCGCCGCTGAATGGCTGACAACAGCCTGGAACCGCGAAAACGACTATGAACACGGCTGGATGGTACCGCTGCTGACCGGCTACATGCTGGTGCATGCATGCTCAGGGGTAAACAGGCAGAAAGCCACCGGCAGCCTGCACGGGCTCTGGCTCGCTGTGGCCGGAGCCTTCTTCTGCGTGCTGGCCGTGCGCACCCAGCAGGGGCGCGTAGCCATCGGTGCGCTGCCATTTCTGCTCACCGGTGGCGTGTGGTGCTACTGGGGAGCCAGGGTCGCCGCCCGCTGTGCGTTCCCATTCTTCTTCCTGTGGCTGAGCATACCGCTTCCGGGATTCCAGCAGGCCACCGTAGGCATGCAGCTGCTGGCCACTCAGGCCGCGCACTGGGGTGCCGGGCTCTGCGGGGTGCAGACCATCGTGGAAGGAACCAATATCACCTCTGCCACCGGCCAGTGGGATACCTACAGCATAGCCGGCGGCTGCTCGGGCATGCGTTCACTCATGGCTCTCATCATGGTTTCCATAGCCTGGGGCTACCTGGCAGACAAGCTGGCGCTGTGGAAGCGCATTGCACTCGGGCTGAGCGCTATTCCGCTTTCCATCATTGCCAATGCGTTCCGAGTCTCCAGCATCTTCATCTGCGCGGAATACATCAACCCTGCCTTTGCCTCCAAAACCTGGCATGACTGGTCCGGACTGCTCTTTTTCTTCCCGGCAAGCCTGCTGGGGCTCATGCTGCTGCACGGGCTGCTGGCAGGGGAGGTACCTTTCATGAAACGCCGCCGCACGGTGATACGCCGCGCCCATAACACCCCCGGAAAGGAGGATGCCGTATGATTCGACTCCTGCTCAAAGCACTTCTCCCCCCCGTGCTTCTGGCTCTTCTGCTGGGAAGCGTATTCATCCTCCCACGGCATGAGGAACTGGTCGAATCCAGTATCTCACCGGACCTGCCCATAGACTTCAACCTCCCGGGCTGGCAGGGTAAAAAGGTGCAGGAAAGCGAGGTGGAACGCAGCTCACTGGCGGCAGACACGCGCTTCAGTAAAGCCCAGTACACCCAGCCGCGCCGTGTTTTCTGGGAGCAGGAAAAGCCACCGGTAGAAGTTTCCATTGTCTACTCCGGCAACGATATGAACTCTTCCATTCACCGGCCGGAGCGCTGTCTCCCCTCCCAGGGTCACATTAACCTGAAGACCAGAGCCGATGAAATCACCCTGGCCGATGGACGCCGCATAGCCGTGACCCGCCTCACCTCGCAAGTTCCGGTTCCCGGAGAAAAGAAGATAGTGCTCAATTTCGTGAATTACTACGTATTCATAGGCCACGGCACCATGCGCCACACCCACATAGGCCGAACCCTCCAGGATATGTATGACCGCGTAGCAAAGGGATATGTGCAACGCTGGGCCTATTTCCAGGCCAGTTCCTACTGGGCTCCGGAGCTGAATCTCTCAGAAGAGGAGACCGATAAACGAGTGCGGTCCCTTATCTCGGAATTACTTCCGGGGCAGATTAACTGGGAGGAGATGTAAGAGCACTGCAAGTCATATTTTTCACTTGCCAGCACGGGGGGCGCAGGGTAAAATACGCGCACGTATGGCGGAACTGGATATACAGGCACAACTGGCAGAAGCAAAACGACGCAAATGGGACGACCGGACCCTGGCACAGCGCGCGGCCGACATGGCACAAGAGCTTCTGCTGGCTTCCCTCAAAGCAATCCGTTCCGATGAACGCACCCTCATCTCTGCCCTTTCGCGGCTGGTAGCAGATAAGAAAAACCTGCGTTTTGTGCAGGAACTCTGCGGCAGTGTGTTCCATGTGACCGACCCGGCAGAACAGGCAGAAAACCTGCGCCGGCTGCTCTCCGAACACGGCGGTGTACCGGCCATTTTCAGCACGGTCGGCAAGCTGCGTTTCAAAGCAGCAGCCATGGCCGCCCGCAGCATGCAGAGCGCCGCCATAGCAGAAGTGCAGCGCATTTTCCGTTCCACCTTCGGTGAGCTCACGCTGCCGACCGTGGCAGACAAAGTAGCCAGGCGGGTAAAGGAAGCTGCAAAGGACAATCTCACACTAGCTCTGAATCCGCTTGTTCCGCAGGTATTCGGCCATAAAAGCGCAGAAAAGTACTACAAGCATCTTGAATCCATCCTCACCAGGCAGGAGGGAGCAGGCATCGTGGTGCAACCCTGGCGGCTCTGCCCGGGGCTCAGCCCCTACTCCCCGGAAGCCGGGGCCAAGGCGCTCGCCGAAAAATTGCGCCCCCTTCTCAAACTCTCTCTCAAGGGCAACAGCCCCCGCCCCGTGCTGGTAGAAAGCGGTCTGGCACCCACGATGAATATCGTAGCAGAGGCATTCAGGCTTGCCATGGCCGGCTCTGCCCTGCACAAGGCCGATGCCGCGCTGGAAATTCCAGCCTACCTGAAAGGCAGCCCCGCACTGCTCCGGGAAATGACCGAATGGGCCACAGCGCGCGCAGCAAAAGGCGCAGCCCCGCTTAAAGTACTGCTGGTCAAAGGCAGTCATCTTGAAGCCGAGCAGGAAAACACGTACCGATACGGCACAGCCAACGAAGTCTGCCGGAACAAGGCCGAAACAGAAGCCCGATACAAACAGCTCATCGCCACAGCCATGAGCTGCAAGGAAAAAGTACTTACCCCCGTCATCGGCACCCATAACCTGTTCGACATAGCCTACGGTCTGCTCAGCTGGGGGCGCTCCGGCCGCAGCGGCAACCCGCAGTTCTGCTTCATTTCCGGTCTGGCAAACCACATAGGCCGGGTTCTGGCAAAGAGTGGCGCAGATATTCTGCTGGCAACTGGTGTCACGCCTGAAGGCGGAGATGCCGGTTTTGAATCCTATCTGCTCTCGCTGGTCCAGGAGCTCGGACGCCCGGATGGCATTCTGGCTTCCGGTGGCGAACTGGAACCGAACTCCATGGGCTGGGGGCGCATGCGCCAGCAGTTCCTGGCTGCACTCAGCGGCAGAGAAGAACAAGCTGCTGAGGCCCCCGGTGCAGACGGCACTTATGCTTTCACCCGCATCAGTTCCATTACCGACCGTGCCCGCATGGACGAGCTGCACCGCGCCGCCGCAGAAGAAGCAGAGCGGCAACAAAACCAGATTCCCCTGGTGATAAACGGTAAGGCAACAGAATCACCGCTGCTGTGCATCAACCGCTCACTCACAGCCCCCGGCATGGAGGACTACCGCTACTACTCTGCGGATTTCAACCAGGTAAACCAGGTACTTGATACCGCTGCCGCAGTGGCAGTACAGATGCCGCCCACACAGGAGGAATGCCGGCTCCAGCTGCTGCAGGCTGCCCGACTGCTCAAAAAACGCAGCACTGAGTTTATTGCACTCCTGGTGAGAGACGCCGGCTTCACCATTGAAGAAGCCGACCAGGAGGTCACCAATGCCATTGATTCGCTCCGTTTCTATGAAAGCAGCGCCATCCAGGCCGGACTGATGGATGGCACACAGCCCCTCCCCCTGGGCGTCATCATGGTGGCTCCCAGCCGTGTACATCCACTCGAAGAAGCCGTGGCCGGCATTGCTGCCGCCTGGGTCACCGGCAACACCATCATCTACAAGCCCTCTGCCCACACCGTGCTGCTGGCAGATCGGCTCACCGCCCTGCTGAATGAGGCTGGTTTCGATTTTCCCCGGCTGCAGATGCTGCCTTGCCTGGATAACCAGATTGCGCGCAAATTGCTCACGAGCGATCGGATCAACGGCCTTATCTACCACGGCAGCGTAAAACACACCAACGAAATGGTCGCCTCTGCAGATGGTCGCCCGGTACTTGGCGGAACCAGCGGCTGCAGCAGCATTTATATTTCCTCCCAGGGTGACTGGGCGCAAGCCATACGCGACATCTGCTCCACCCTGTTCACGCGCGCCGGGCAGGACCCCGCAGCGCCCCACCTGGTCTACGTGCATGCAGAGATATACGACAACCAGCATTTCATGAATGCCCTGAGAGATGCGGTTTCCTCCATCTCTGCCCAGCCTGGCTGGATGGAAGGCGGCGATATCGGCCCGCTGGGACGCCCGTTGAACGACGACCAGCGCTACCTGCTCACCCAGCTCCAGAAAAATGAATCGTGGCTGGTGCCTCCCTCGACAGCTGAAATCGGCTCCCTGGTCTGGACCCCCGGCGTGCGTCTCGGCGTAAAACCCGGCGGTGCCTTCGCCCAGGCTGTGCACAATGTCCCCGTGCTCGGGATTATCCGCGCAGAAAGCACAGAAGAAGTAGGAAGAGCCCAGCGCAAACAGGCCCAGGAGCGCGCAGTGGGCATCTATTCCCGTGATGCGCAGGAAATTGAGCTCTGGACCCGGCTCACGGCAGCCAGCCAGGTCGCCATCAACTGCTGCCCGCAGCACCGCCCGGGGGTCCTCCCCCGCACCGGCTGGAACAATGCCGCCCCCATGTGCGGCGGTCACAACTTCATTACCGCCCTGTGCCAATGGCAGGAATCTGCCCGTCCGCAACACCGAGGCACGCAGCGCAACCTGGCATTTACCCCGTGGGAATCACTTTCACCCAAACCGGGACCGGATGACACAACCCGTCTCTCCTCTGCCGCCGACTCTATAGGCTACTGGTGGGAGAACATGTTCGGTATCACCACGGTGCTGGATGAAAGCCCGGCGCAGATCACCACCCTGCACTACCGGCCTCTGCCTCTCTGCATACGCGCCGAAAAAGCCACCAGCGACATTGACCTTTCCATCGCGCTGATGGCGGCGCTCAAAGCCGGCTGCGATATCCAGCTGAGCACCGCCAGCATGCGGGCCTGGATGCCCCGCGCACTGGAGCCGCTGGGAGTCATCATCTCCGTGGAAAGCCGCGATGAATTCGAAGGACGCTTCCCCTCACTGGCCACCACCGGAGTAGTTGTGCGGGATACAGCCGCCACCATCAACACTCTGCAGCGGGCTGCACATTGCCGCCTGGCACTCTGCGCGGAACCCGTGCTGGCCAACGGCAGACTGGAGTTACTGCGCTGCCTGCGCGAAGTGGTCACCACCAAACGCCTGTCTGCAAAATAACGACATGAAAGCTCCAGCCATCAGTGTAGATGGCATCATCATCACTCCTGCTTCCCTGCCTGCCTGGCGTGAGGGGCGCACCGGGATTCAGGCCGACCTTGCAGATTTTCTCACAGAATGGTGGTCTGATTCCCCCGGCATAGAGCTGCAGACCAGCGGCTCCACCGGCACGCCCAAGCTGATTCTTGCCACACGGGAAGCCATGATGGCCAGTGCGGCAGCAAGTTGCCGCTTCTTCGCACTGAAACCAGGCGATACCGCTCTGCTCTGCCTTCCTCTGCAATACATTGCCGGCAAAATGATGGTGGTGCGGGCTCTGGTGGGTGGGCTGAATCTCATCGTCACCGAACCATCATCCACCCCCCTGGCCGGTCTTACAGACTCGATAGACTTTGCCCCCATGGTTCCCATGCAGGTGGCTGCCACACTTGCCCGACCAGATAGCGCTGAGCAGCTGGCCCGAGTGCGCACACTGCTGCTGGGAGGTGGTTTTGTAGACCCCGCACTTGAAGCCCAACTGCAGAGCCTTCCCTGCCGCGTGTTCACCTCCTACGGCATGACGGAAACACTCTCCCACATAGCCCTGCGCGCCGCAAACGGGCCGCAGCGCAGCGACTGGTACACGCCTCTGCCAGCGGTATCACTTTCGCTGTCTCCTGGCGGCACCCTGCAGATTACAGCACCTTACCTGCACATCCGCAATCTGGCAACAAATGATTTAGCAGAAATCGGTGAGGATGGTACTTTCCGCATTCTGGGGCGAGCCGATGCGGTCATCAACTCGGGCGGGGTCAAGATTCAGGCAGAACAGATAGAACAGGAATTGTCCAGCCGAACAGGACTACTTATTCTGGCACTCCCCCTGCCACACCCGGTGCTGGGACAATGCGTAGCCCTGCTCTGGGAAGGGGCGGAAAATGCCGAAAACAGACTGCGCGAAGCCTGCAACACCCTGCCTCGCTACCACCGCCCGCACGTGGTGCATCGGGCAAGTATTCCCCGCACCTCCAGCGGGAAACCGGCACGAGCCGAAGCGCTTAAACTACTGACCCAACTCACCGAACTATGAATACAGAAGAGATGGTATACGAAAACCCTCCCCATTCAGCCCTGGCGCACCTGGGCTGCGCAGCACTGGTACTCCTTCTTGGTCTCAGCAGTTCACTGGGCTTGATTTCCGCAAACTTCCATTTCTGGATGATAGCGCATCCCTATACCATGCCGCTTGGGTGCCTGGTTTCCCTGGTTGCAGCCTACCTGCTGGAATACAGCATCCGTACAGAAACCATGCTCGCCTTACTGGTCTGCAGCGCCATCTTCGGCGGATTATCCTTGTGCAGTTTGAATCTTGTGGCTGAACACACGCTGCACTGGATACTGATATCCGGCGCACTGGGCTACTTCATCACAGCGGCCATCACTTTGCATCTGCAAAAAGAACCGCTGTATCGCTGGCAACTCTGCTGCATCTTCATAGCCGGGGCTATTCTGATGCCAATACTACTCGGGCTCCTGCTGGGAGAAACCTTCCCCACCATTTTTATGGGCATCAACGTAGGCCTGCTCACAGCCGCTTACGAACTCTACATCTTCTTCGGGAAGAGTTATTACGAAATCACCTCCGAATCACGCATGCGCAGCACTGCCATTGCCATGGTCATGCTCACCACGGTACCAGTCTGCAAGTCCATCTGGTATTCCTTTTACTACGGTCGGGGCTTTGTCTCTGCGCTCTTCCGCATATTCCTGCGCTGGTAAGCCTCTCCCTCTTACCAAACTGAAAGGCCCCCTCCTTCCCGTACCGTTTCCTTATTCCATCCCCGGCAAACTCCCAACGCAGAACGGCCCCGATGCCTTGCAGCACCGGGGCGCGTTCTGAAACAACCTGTTAAAAAGGTTTCTGGTAAGAAGCTTAGGCCTTAGCGGCGCGAACCTTCTTGATGATGGAAGCCACAGTCTCGGAGGGCTGGGCGCCATTGGCGATCCACTTGTCCACGCTCTCGAGGTTCAGCGTGTAGTTCTCACCCTCAGCCATGGGGTTGTAAGTACCCACCTGCTCGATGAAATCACCATCGCGGCGAGCGCGGCTGTCAACGACAACGATCTTGTAGAAAGGACGGTCCTTGGACCCCTGACGGTTAAGACGGATTGCTACCATATCTAAA
>JAZLDD010000078.1:0-32307 GCA_045614585.1 Akkermansia sp.
CGGCAGGATGAATTCACCTTGCTGCGCAAGGGGATGAAAGCAGGTGCTGCGCACCTGCAATGAAATAACACAGCCTTTGCAGGCTGTGTTATTTAGATTGACAGGAAAGGCCAAAGCCTGTATACTCCCGCGCGTTATGGATAACCAGACCGCCAATATCGATCTCTCGGCGCTCGACACGGAAGCCATGCGCTCCCGTCTTTCCGAGCTCGGGAGCTATCTTTGACCTCGGAAGCCTTGAATCTAAAGTAGCAGAACTGGATGAGCGTATGAGCGCCCCGGATTTCTGGGATAACCCTGAGGCTGCCCGCGCCCTCATGAACGAGGTGAACCCGCTCAAGCGCCGCCTGGAGCAGTTCCGCAGCCTGGAAAGCGGGCTTGAGGATGTGGCCGTGGCTGTGGAAATGGCCGATGAGGACCCCGACATGGCACCGGAAGCCAAGGCAGAGTACGATGCCTGGTTCAAGCGCCTGGAGGAGTTTGAGCTGCTGACTCTCCTGAACGGCCCGCACGATAACGCCGGCTGCTATGTGACCATTCACGCCGGTGCCGGTGGCACCGAGGCCTGCGACTGGGCCAGCATGCTTCTGCGCATGTACCTGCGCTACTGCGAGCGCCACGGTTTCACCACCGAAATCATGGAAAGCACAGATGGCGATGAAGCCGGTATCCGCTCTGTGACCATCAAGATTGACGGCGAATACGCCTACGGCTACCTCAAGAATGAGCGCGGCATTCACCGTCTGGTGCGCATGAGCCCCTTTGACTCCGCTGGCAAGCGCCACACCTCCTTCTGCTCGCTCGATGCCACCCCGGACATTTCCGATGACATCGAAATCGAAGTGAAGGAAGCCGATGTGAAGATGGACACCTACCGCTCCGGCGGTAAAGGTGGTCAGAACGTGAACAAGGTGGAAACCGCCGTGCGTCTCACCCACCTGCCCACGGGTATCATCGTGGCCTGCCAGACCCAGCGCTCTCAGCTCCGCAACCGAGAGGAGGCCATGCGCATGCTCAAGGCCCGCCTCATTCAGCTGGAGGAAGACCGCAAACGCGCCGAGGCTGACCGCCAGTATTCCGAAAAGGGCGATATCGCCTGGGGTAACCAGATTCGTTCCTACGTGTTCCAGCCTTACCAGATGGTGAAGGACCTGCGCACCGGGTTCGAGTGCGGTAACATCCAGGACGTGATGGACGGCAACATCGACGGCTACGTGGAAGCCATGCTGCGCCACAACGCCAATGCGTAAAAAGTACAATTGACAAAGGACAAAGTACAATTGGTGAAGTACCGCTCGCTCTGCTCGCCGATTGTACTTCGTTCTTTTCGCAGCGTCTATGTCTGAACAAAGCGAAGCCATGAAGGAACGCACCAGGCAGTTCAGCTACCGGGTGGGGAACTTGGTGCTGCACATGGGACGCACCACCCTGCTGGCTGAGGTATACGGCAAACAACTGCTGCGCTGCGCCTCCTCTGTGGGAGCCAACTATCGCGCCGCATGCCGCGCTAAGTCTGACCGCGATTTCCTCAACAAGATTAAAATCTGCGAGGAAGAATCGGACGAATGCCTGTACTGGCTCGACCACATCGGGCATTTCGAATTAATAAAGCCCGCCTCACGTCTGGAACCGCTCTACCAGGAAGCCCGCGAAATCTGCGCCATCGTCACAGCCACTGCTAAAACCATCCGCACCCGGCTACATGAATAATCCCCCTGCGCGCAGCGCAGCTGACTCTATAAATTGTCCATTGTAAATTGTAAATATGCTTAAGGTAGACGTTCTCACGCTTTTCCCGGAGCTCATCTCCGTGCCGCTGTCCCAGAGTATCATGGGGCGCGCGGCGGAGGCCGGGCTCATCGAGGTGCGTGCCCACCAGCTGCGCGACTGGACGCATGATAAATACCGCCGCACGGATGATTACCTCTGCGGCGGTGGCCAGGGCATGCTGATGAAGTGCGAGCCTATCTTCGAGGCTATCGAAGAACTGCGCGGAGAGAACACGAAGGTCATCCTCATGACCCCGCAGGGGAGAGTATTCCGCCAGCCGGTGGCAGAGGAACTGGCCGCTCCCTGCATGGAGGGTGGCGATGCGCATTATATCTTTCTGTGCGGGCATTACGAAGGCGTGGACCAGCGCGTGATTGACACGCTGGTGGATATGGAAATTTCCATTGGCGACTATATTCTGACCAATGGTGCTATTGCCGCGGTGGTGGTCATCGATGCCATTGCGCGTCTGCTCCCCGGCGCCCTGGGCGATGACCGCAGCAGCGTGGAGGAATCTTTCTCCAACGGTCTGCTGGAGGCTCCGGCCTACACCAAGCCGAATGTGTTCCGCGGCATGGAGGTGCCCGCTGTGTTCCTTTCCGGCAATCACAAGGCCATAGAGGAATGGAAGCTGGAGAAATCCATTGAGCGCACCAAGGCCAACCGCCCGGATTTGTACGAAGCCTGGGCGGCTGCCCACCCGGAATACTTTGCCCCGAAAAAGAAAAAGAAGACGAAGCTGACCAGCTATAAGCCCCGCAAGGAATTGACAAATGACAATTGACGATTGTCGATTGGGGGCGCACCGCACGCGCCCTGAAATCTGCATTTCTACACTCCTCTGCGGCCTTCCAGGGCGCGCATGAGGGTGATGGCATCGGCATGGCCGAGACCGGCGCCGGCGGGCATGCCCTGGGCCAGGCGGGTGCAGCGGCAGGGGTATTTGCCCAGCAGCTCGGCCAGGTACAGGGCAGTGGCTTCTCCCTCCACATCGCTGCCCACGGCCAGGATGACCTCGCAGCCGGGGTGGGCTTTCACCCGCTCCACCAGTTTTTCTATGGCGAGGTCCTCGGGCATGATGCCGTCGAGCGGTGAAATCTTGCCGCCCAGGCAGTGGTAGAGCCCGCGGAAGGTGCCGCAGCGCTCGATGGGAAGCACATCGGTGGGTTGTTCAACCACGCAGAGCAGGGTGGTATCGCGGGTGGGGTCATCGCAGGCGGTGCAACGGCAGCCTTTTTCTGCAAAGAAACCGCATTCCGGGCAGTTGCCCACGGTATCCGCTGCAGTGGTCAGTGCAGATGCCAGAAGCCGGGCTTCGTTGCGCCCTTGCTGCAGGAACCACAGAGCCAGCCGCTCTGCACCGCGCGTGCCCACGCCGGGCATGCGCTTGAGAGCGGCTATCATTTCCAGTACGGGTTTCGGGTAATCCTGAGCTTTCATGAGCGGCGGCGGAAAAGGTGAAGAATCTCAGCCCCGAACCAGCAGGTGAGGGCGCAGATGAGCGGGGCGCTCATATTCAGCACTCCCCCCCATAACACGCAGAGAATACCGGGTAAGGCCAGCGCAACCAGGGCCAGCATGCAGACCTGCAATCTGCCGCTGAAGTGGCGCTCCCGCAGAAAGACCAGCGACAGGTAGAATGTGACCACCAGGCATAACCCGAATATGCCGGCTGGTCCCAGCAGGTTTACCTGGGCTTCTTCTGCGCCGATGTAGAAAGGCGAGCCACCCAGCAGACGAATCTGCTCCCACTCCAGATACTGCATGACTCCACCGGCCGTGAGTGATACGACGAGCACCAGTGTAAGCAGGCATAACCCGGCCCAGCGCAGCAGCAGGTGATCCGTATTGTTCATCTGCTGCGGGGCGCTCAACCGGCGCAGCATGGATGCGAGTGGTGTTTTCATGGTGGTTGAGGAAGTGCAGACACGGCGGCTGTGGAGCTCCACTGCCGCCGTGAAAAATGGTTATGACTTGTGCATTAACTTAATCCACATAGCGCTTCACAATAAGGGAAGCGTTGTGACCGCCGAAGCCGAAAGAGTTGCTCAGGGCTACATCCACGGTCATGCTGCGGCCCACATTCGGGCACACGTCCAGGTCACACTCGGGGTCCTGGTTGAACACGTTGATGGTGGGCGGCACGAAGTTTTCCTCGATGGCTTTCACGCAGGCCAGCAGTTCCACAGCACCGGCAGCACCCAGCAGGTGACCGGTCATGGACTTGGTGGAGCTCACGACCAGACCATTGGTGGCGTACTCACCGAAAGAGGCCTTGATAGCCTTGGTTTCGCAGATATCGCCCAGCGGGGTGGAGGTGCCATGCGTGTTGATATACTGAATATCGGTGGGTTTCAGGCCGGCGTGCTTCATGGCCATATCCATGCAGCGGGCAGCGCCTTCACCTTCCGGCATGGGGGAGGTGAGGTGGTATGCGTCTGCGCTCAGACCATAGCCGACCAGCTCAGCCAGAATCTTGGCGCCGCGGGCCTTGGCGTGTTCCAGAGTTTCCAGAATGATGATACCGGCGCCTTCTGCCATGACGAACCCATCGCGGTCCACATCATACGGGCGGGAGGCGGTGGTGGGATCATCGTTGCGGGTGGAAAGGGCCTTCATATTGGCGAAACCGGCAATGCCCACAGGCAGCACGGCGGCTTCGGCACCACCGCAGATCATGACATCGGCATCACCGAATTTCATGATGCGCCAGGCCTCGCCGATGCAGTGGTTTGCTGTGGCGCAGGCGGTGGAGATGCTCATGTTCGGACCACCGAAACCATACTCGATGCTCACCATGCCGGAGGCCATGTTGGTAATCATGTACGGAATACAGAAGGGGCTTACGCGACGGGGACCGGAATTGATGAGCGCGGCGCAGCCATCGCCATGAATGCCCAGACCGCCGATACCGGAACCAATCATCACACCCACGCGGGTCTTATCCACGCTTTCCGGGTCGAGTGCAGCATTTTCCAGCGCTTCGGCCACAGCACCCATGGTCAGCTGCTCAAAGCGGTCGCAGCGGCGCACGGACTTGGGGTCTTTCTTGAAGAAAGGGGCCGGGTCATAGCCGCGCACTTCGCCGGCAATGTGGATATTCAGGGCGCTGTGGTCAATGCCCTCAATCATGCCGATGCCGGAGCGGCCGTTTTTCATGCCCTCCCATGTTTCCTCGACACTGTTGCCGAGGGGTGTAAGGGCTCCCATACCAGTAATAACTATGCGACGGTCTGTCATAACGTTTGCGTACACGTTACCGTATAGGTGGAGTTAAGTCAAGCATAAAAGATTTATCCATCAGGGAATTTTGTTATTATTGCAATTTGTTTGACTTTGCTGAAAAATACCGGGTATAATGGCAGGTGCTGAATATGCCATGTTGGAGGACTGCATAGCCGGGTTTGATTTACGCGAGTGGGTGACCATGCTGACTGCACTGGGGATTTTCGGGCTTCTGCTCTTCACCCGTCTGCAGGCAGAGGTGGTGTTTCTGGGCGGCATGGCAGTGCTGCTGGTCACCGGGGTGCTGGATGCGCGGGAGGCACTGGCGGGCTTCAGCTCGAGTTCGGTTATCGTGGTGGCGCTGCTTTTTGTCGTGGTGGCAGGGCTGGTGCATACCGGTCTGCTGCATTGGGTCGAGAAACATGTGCTGGGGCGGCCTGCGGGGTACAGACAGGCGCTGCTCCGGCTCATGCTTCCTGTGGCCGGCATGGCATCCATTCTCGGCAATACCACGGTTACGACTCTTTTTATTCATGTGGTGAAATTGTGGTCGCGCCGGCTGCGGGTGGCCCCGAGCCGGCTGCTGATACCGCTGAGCTACGCGGCGGGGCTGGGCGGTGTGTGCACCCTCATCGGTAGTGCTCCGAATCTGATTATCTCGGGCCTGTATACGCAGGAAACAGGTGTTTCGCTGAGCATTTTCACCCCCACGCCGGCTGGCTTGTTCTGCCTGGCGGTGGGGCTGGTGAGTATGCAGCTGCTGCAGCGCTTTCTGCCAGAGCGGCCCCCCCCGCGCCGTGTGTTCGGCCCGGGGGCGGGCATGCAGCACCGCCACAAGGCCTATGTGCGCTTCGGCAGCCGCCTCATCGGCCGCCGGCTGGCTGAAACCGGGCTGGAGGCGCAGCTCAATATCCACCTGCTGGGTGTGGAGCGCCGCGGTGAGCAGCTGCTGGCCGAGCCGGGGCAGGTTCAGCTGCGCGTGGGCGATACTCTGCTGCTCGAAAGCGACAGCAGCACCCCGCCAGACCTGGGACCCGATGTGCACTATGTGACCCGCCGCCACAAATCGCGCGCCGGCTGGCGCACGGTGGCTTCGGGTATCATCATGGCAGGCATGATGCTGCTGAGCACTCTGGGTGTGCTCAGTCTGCTGCAGGCGGCGTTCATGGCGGCAGCGACCACACTGATCTGCCGCTGCTGCACCGTGCAGCAGGCGCATGAAAGCATCAACTGGAATGTGCTCATGGTCTTTGCCGGTTCCATCTGCCTGGGCACGGCCATGGATAAGACCGGGCTGGCGGCCGATGCAGCCACCCTGCTGCTGAGCTTCTGCGGCACAGAGCCACTCATCATGCTTACCGCGGTGTGTGCCGTGGCGCTGCTCATCACCGAATTTATCGGCAACGCAGCGGCGGCGGCCATTTTCTTCCCCATAGCCTACCGCAGCGCGCTGGCCGTGGGGGCAGACCCGCTCAGTTTCTGTGTGGCGCTTATGATAGCGGTTTCCTGCTGTTTTGCCACCCCTGTAGGTTCCCCGCGCCACATGCTTATCTATGGCCCGGGCGGCTACCGGTTTGCCGATTTTCTCAGAGTCGGCCTGCCCATGGATATCATCATCCTGGCGGCGGATATCTTCATCGTTTCCATACTTTTCCCGCCCGCGGGGTGAGGCGGTTCAGGGTTGCAGGCGCTCAATGCTCCAGCTGCCATCCTGCTGCAGGGTGTACATGAAGCGGTCATGCACGCGGCCGGGGCCGCCTTGCCAGAATTCCACGTGATGCGGCACAATGCGGTAGCCGCCCCAGAAGTCCGGCAGGGGTACTTTCCCCTCGGCAAATTTGTTCTTAAGCTCTGCCAGCTTCATCATGAGCAGTTTGCGTGTGGATATAACCTGGCTCTGGTGAGAAACCCACGCTCCCAGCTGCGATTCATGCGGCCGGCTCAGAAAGTATTTGAGCGTTTCTGCGCGGGAGATTTTTTCTGCACGCCCGTATACGATAATCTGGCGCTCCAGTGTGACCCAGGGCAGCATCATGCACATTTCCGGGTTGCTTTCAATTTCCCGCGCCTTCCGGCTGGTGTAATTGGTGAAGAACACGTATCCGCGCGCATCGTAATACTTGAGCAGCACCGTGCGCAGGCTGGGCATGCCCTGCGGTGTGGCCGTGGCGATACTCATGGCATTCGGTTCCGGAATACCTGATTCCAGAGCCTGTTTGAACCAGCGGTCGAACTGCTCAAACGGCGTGTCTGCCAGGTCGCGGCGGTGCAGGGTGTCTTTCAGGTATTCTTCACGGAAAGCGGATAAGTCCATGCCGTTGACTATACCACCCGCTTTCATGGCCCGCAAGCTTAATTTCCATACAAACCCGCGGGGTGTTCACCCGCGGGCTGGTCAGGTAATTCAGCGCTGGCTGGCAAAGAGCCAGGCTTCAAACTGGCGGAGTGCTTCACCCCGGTGAGAAATGGCGTTCTTCTCTTCCGCTGTGATTTCAGCCATGGTGCAATCATATCCGGCCGGAACAAAAAGCGGATCGTATCCGAAGCCGCCTGTGCCGCTGGGGTTCAGGGTGATGCGGCCTTCCACCGTGCCGATGAATGAAGCCAGTTCACTGCCGTTTCGCGCCACGGATATGGCGCACACGTAACGCGCGGTGAATGGCTGCTCAGCGGACGGCCTGGCGGCAAGCTCTGCAAGCATTTTCTGGTTGTTGGCCTCATCATCCCCATGGGTGCCGGCATAGCGGGCAGAGTAGACCCCGGGCATGCCCCCCAGGGCATCCACGCAGATTCCGCTGTCATCTGAAACCACCAGCCCGGGGAATTCTCTGGAGATGCTGACGGCCTTGATGGCTGCATTTTCTGCAAAGGTGGTTCCGGTTTCCTCCGGATCGGGGGCACCTGGGAAATCTGCCAGGGTCTTCAATTCGAACTGCGGGGGGAGAATGCGGGCAAACTCACGCGCTTTATGGGCGTTGCGGGTGGCAATGAGCAGGGGAATACGGTTGGTCATAGATTAATGAATCGAGGAATCTTTTTTGTGGAAAACGCGGCGGAAGAAAAGGTAGATGACGAGATACGACAGGAAGGCACAGAAGGTATCGGCCACCGCCTGGGACATCCAGATGCCCTCGCCCTGCCACCATATCGGCAATAGCAGCAGGCAGGGAAGAAGCACCAGAAACTGGCGCATGATGTTGAGGAACACGCTCATGATGGGGCGGCCGATGCTCTGGAAGAAATTGCCTATGATAATCTGCGTGCCGACCAGCGGGAATACCAGACTCATGATGCGGAGACCATGTGTGGCCAGAACGATGAGCTGGGAGGAATTAGCATCCTGTTCCTTGACAAAGGCGTGTACCACGGCCTCGGGGTAGAGCTGGATACCGACCCAGCAGATGAGAGTGAGGAGAAAGGCGGAAAAAACCGCATAATAGAATACGCGGCGCACGCGGCTGTAGTAACCGATGCCGAGATTATAGCCGGCAATAGGCTGCATACCTTGGGCTATACCCACTATCACCATGGCTACACCCAGCAGGACTCGGTTTACAATGCTGTAGGCCCCCACGCCCATGGGGCCTTCGTAGCGCAGAAACTGGGTGTTGAACACAATGACCACAAGGCAGCCACAGAGATTCATGAGGCAGGGCGGTAACCCCAGCAGGCAGATGCGGCGCATGATGGGACCGCAGAGTTTCCACATGCGGCCGCGGAAGTGGATGACGCTGCGGCGGTTCAGGAAATGGGCGAGCACCCACACGCAGCCTACGGCCTGGCCGGCGGTGGTGGCCAGAGCAGCACCGGTCATGCCCCACTGCAGCACGTATACAAAGAGATGCGCACAGCCGATATTGACCACCATGGAGATGATGAGGCTCCACATGGCTTTGTAGGGATAGCCGCTGGCTCGCATCACGTGGTTCAGGTTCATGAACGTGAAAGTGAGCGGGCAGGTCAGCAGAAGCACCAGCATGAATTCCCGGGCCGGTCCCACGGTGTTGGCATCTGCCCCGAACAGAAAGAGAATCTCATCCATCAGCGGCAGGGGAAACCAGCCGAATGCCACACCGAATGCCACACCCATTATCGTGCAGTGCCCGAGCACCCGGAACGCTCGCGGAAAATCCTGCTGACCCAGGGTGATAGAGGTGGTGGCGGCACCACCCAGTCCCACCAGGGTGCCTAGTGCCACCAGCAGGTTCATGATGGGGAAAAGAAGCCCCATGGCGGTAATGGCGTAGGCCCCGCAGCACTGCCCTATGTAGATGGAATCCACAATATTGTAGAACGACATGGCCGCCATGCCCACAATGGCTGGCAGAGAGTACTGCGCCAGCAGGGGGCCCATGGACTTCTGCTCCAAATCCACCAGTTTTTGGTCTTTTTGCATTTCTGCGGAGAATTTACTCCTCTTGCGCTGCGATGTCAAGAAGAGTGAAAAGCGAACTGGCGACTTTATAGCCCGCAGCTTCAAAACAACGGGGGCTTCCGGAAATGGCGCCTGCCCCCGTGCCATGTTTTTTTATTCTGAAGCGGTAGTCCTGAACTTGACTACTAACACTTAATTCGCTATTATCATCTCTGGTTATGTTGGATGTAATCGGAAATCTTCTCTCATCTGTCAGTGATTTTCTCTGGGGGTACATTCTGGTGTTTGTTCTTCTGGGGGTTCACCTGTACCTCACCCTGGTGCTGCGCATTCCCCAGCGCTATCTGCTGCGCGGGCTGGTGTATTCGTTCAAGCGCCGGGTTGAGGGGCGCAGCATATCGCAGTACGCTTCTCTGGCGGTTTCTCTGGCCGGCAGTGTCGGCACGGGCAATATCGTGGGTGTTGCCGTAGCTATAGCCAGTGGCGGCCCGGGGGCGGTGTTCTGGTGCATGATTACGGGTCTGCTGGGCATGTCCTCCCGCTATGCTGAAAGTCTGCTTTCCGTGCGATTCCGCCGGTTGGATAGCAAGGGAAACCTGGTGGGTGGTCCCATGTATGCCATTGAACAGGGCCTGAAGTGCAAGTGGCTGGCCGTCGCCTTTGCTGTGTTTGCGGCCATTGCGGCCTTTGGTGTGGGTAATGTGACCCAGGCGAACGCCGCTGCCCGCGTGCTGAATGAAAGCTCCATGTCTGTGCCCACCTGGTTCACGGGGGCGCTGCTGTCTGCTCTGGTGGCGCTTGTGCTCATGGGTGGTCTGCGCGGTATAGCCCGCGTGTGTTCGACCTTTGTGCCCATTATGATAGTGGTTTACATCATCGGTTGCGCGCTGGTGCTGGCGGTGCATGCAGACTATGTGCTGCCGGCTGTGCAGCGCATCTGGGACTGCGCCTTCACGAACCAGGCTGCCACCGGCGGGTTCATCGGCTCCACCATTATGCTGGCCATGCAGATGGGTGTGCGCCGTGGCCTGTTTTCCAATGAGGCTGGTCTGGGTTCATCCGCCATTGTATCTGCTGCGGCAGATACCCCCAACAGCGTTCAGCAGGCCGTGGTGGCCTCTACTGCTCCCTTCTGGGATTCCGTGGTGCTCTGCACCCTCACTGGTGTCACCCTGACCACCGCCGGGCTGGCAGAACCCTATGTGATGCATGCGTCTGAGGGCGAACTCATTGTTTTCTATGCTTTCGGCTCTGCCAGCGGCATGGGGGCCATCCTGCTCACCTTCAGCCTGGTCACCTTCGTTATCTCCACCATTCTGGCCTGGTCATATTTTGGTGAGCGCGCCCTTCAGTATCTCACTGGTCGCCGTTATATCACAACCTACCGTCTGTTCTGGGTGCTGGCTGTGTTTATCGGCTGTATCGTTCCGCAGAGCAGCCTGGTGTGGCACTTTGCGGACTGTGCAAATGCCCTTATGGCCATTCCTAATCTCATCTGCCTGGTGGGGCTCACCCCGGTGCTGGTGGCAGAAAGCCGCAAGTATCTCTGGAGTGGCAATTTTGATGCGGTGGATGAAACCCTGGTGAAACCGGCTCCCGCTGCACCTGAGATGCAGGAAGAAGATTCAGCAGAGGAATACGAGTGGGGACCCGATGCACAGGATACCACTGCCGATGCTGTGGAAAAGCCGGTTTCCTCCCCGGAAAAATAAAAAATAGAAAAACTCGCGAAAAACTTTGAACAAATACACTCTCTTCTGCATCATTACCTCAACAGTTCTTCCGGTGCGCGGTGAAGGAGAGAGCGCCGGGCATCACCAAGAGGGAGGACTGAGTTTCATAGGTAGTAAGTTGGGCGGGGCATTGCGGTAAACGCAATGCCCCGCTTGCTGTCTGAAGCAAGAGCGTTTGTGTAATTGATTCTGCGTAATATGTGAACAATGAGCTTGACCCGCTCAGTCCGGTATAGTATTCTTATCGGGCTTAATTATGTTAGAAACAATCGACAAGATGCTGGATAGCGCCTGCGGCTTTCTGTGGGGATATGTTCTCATTTTTGCTTTGCTGGGCACCCACCTTTACCTGACCTGCCTGCTGCGGTTTCCCCAGCGCCATTTCTTCACTGGACTGCGCTTGTATTTCGGTGGAAAGGGCGAGGGGCAGATTTCCCAGTTCTCTTCCCTCATGGTATCACTGGCGGCCAATGTGGGTACCGGCAATATTGTTGGTGTGGCCGTGGCTGTGACCACGGGCGGCCCGGGTGCCGTGTTCTGGTGCATGCTTACCGGTGTATTCGGCATGGCGACTCGTTATGCTGAAAGTCTGCTGGCTATCCGGTATCGCCAGCGGGATGAAAAAGGCAATCTCATCGGTGGCCCCATGTATGCTATCGAAAAAGGTCTGAAATGCAAGTGGCTGGCTGTGGTCTTTGCGGTGATGACCTCCATTGCTGCATTTGGTATCGGTAACCTGACCCAGTGCAATGCGGTTTCGCAGGTGCTTTCCAACAGTGCCCTGCAGGTGCCTTCCTGGGTGACCGGTGCTGTCATGGTGCTGCTGATTGGGGCCGTGCTGCTGGGGGGCATCAAGAGCATTGCCAATGTGTGCACCGCTCTGGTGCCTACCATGGCTGTGCTTTACGTCGTCGGTTGTGTGATGATTCTTATTTCCAACGGCAGCTATGTGTGGCCGGCTATCTGCCATATTGTGGATAGCGCGTTCCACCCGCAGGCTGCTGCCGGCGGCTTTATCGGCTCCACCATCATGCTGGCCCTGCAGCAGGGGGTGCGCCGCGGCTTGTTCTCCAATGAAGCAGGTCTGGGTTCCTCCCCCATTGTTTCCGGCCCGGCTCAGACCCCCAACTCGGTGCAGCACGCCCTGGTTGCCTCCACCGGCCCGTTCTGGGATACGGTGGTTATCTGCTCTCTTACCGGTATTACCCTGACTACCTGCATCATGGCGCATGCTCACATTGATACAAACGATGGTGAGCTGCTTACCTATGTTTCCTTTGCTACTCTGGGCGGTTTCGGCAGCACGATGCTCACGGTCAGCCTGGCTGCTTTCGTTATCTCCACCGTGCTGGGGTGGTCCTATTTCGGTGAGCGCGCTCTGGAATACCTGGGCGGTCGCTGTCTGATTCTGCCATATCGCCTGCTCTGGGTGGCCGTGGTATTTGTAGGCTGCGTGATTCCCAAGAGCTCCATCGTCTGGAACTTTGCCGACCTGGCCAATGGGCTCATGGCTCTTCCGAATCTTATCTGCATGGTCGGGCTTTCCGGTGTGCTGGTGGCAGAAACCCGCTATTATCTCTGGGAAAAACGCCTCTTTGAGGTCGATAAATCCCTCCTGAGTGAAGAAAATTCAGAAAAAAACTGAAAAATTCAATTATTTTTGAAAGAAAACCACCAGGAACCCTGTATCCCTTATAACAGTCCACCGGTTGCGGTGAAGGAGAGAGCGCTCGCAGCCACTATAAGGGAGGACTGAGTTTCATAGGTAGTAAGTTGGGCGAGCCGGTGCTGAATTAAAAGTGCCGGCTCGCTTACTTATTACGGAATGCCGGGTTGCAGCACAGGTGGTAGTGTGGTATGCTGGGGGGTGAGATGAGCGCGCGTATTTTGATATTCGGTGGTAGCGGGCGCACCGGGCAGGTGCTGGTGGAGTCTGCAGAGGCTGCAGGGTATGAGGTTCTGGCTCCGGCGCATGCGGAGTGCCCGCTGGAGAATGCCGGGGCGGTGAGCGACCTGGTGCTGGGCAGTGGGGCAAATATGGTGGTGAATTGCGCGGCCATCAGCGGCTTGGAGGCTTGTGCGGCAGACCCGCTGCATGCGCATCTGGTGAATGCTGTGGCTCCGGCTGCCATGGCTCTGGCGTGCCGCCACACCGGGGCGCGTTTTGTGCATCTTTCTACGGATTATGTGCTTTGCGGCCGCCGCCCGGGGCTGAAGGATGAATCCACCAGGTGCCGCCCCATCAGCTGGTATGGCGAGAGTAAGCGCGAGGGAGAGTTGCAGGTGCTGGAGGCGCTGCCAGAGGCCGTGGTGGCGCGTGTTTCCTGGGTGTGCGGAAATCCGCGTAAACCATCGTTTATCGAGAGTATGGTGGCGCGAGCATTGGCGGGGCAGCCGCTGGCGGCTGTGGCAGATAAGGTATCGATGCCGACAGATGCGGTGGATATTGCCCGGGCTGCGCTGTCGCTCGGGGCCGGGGAGTATTCCGGGGTGGTGCATGTGACCAGCCGCGGTGAGCCGCTGAGCTGGTGGCAGTGCGCCACGCAGGCGCTGCAGATTGCGGTGGAGCAGGGGAGCCTGCCGGCCGTGCCGCCTGTAGAGCAGCAGTTGCTGGATCAAGTGCCTTTTTTCAAGGAAACCCGCCCGCGCCACACCGCGATGAGCAGCGAGAGGCTTACGCTGCAGCTGGGTATTCCCATGCCGACTGCGGCAGAAACAGTGGCGGCGGTTACGCGGCGGTATCTGGCATCTATGGCAGGTTGAGTGTATTTTATTGAAAGAAGAGCGTTAACGCGCGCGTACATGTAAGAGTATGGCATTCAGGTTTCTCCTTATTTCAGCTGCTGCACTGACCGTGGCCGGTCAGGTGACCCCGCTGCAGGCCCAGCAGGTAGAAACGCCTCTGCCCGCACTGACGGCAGAGCAGAACCCTTTCCTGGAATGGGGCGGTGATTACCCCCGCTGGTCGCTTCTGACTCCGGCCAGAGGAGTGGCTGATATACGCCTGGCGATTCAGCTCGCTCAGCAGCGTATCGAATCTATTTGCCAGGTGCAGCATGGCCAAGCCACCTGGGAGAATACCTTTGCGGTGTTTGATTCACTGGATGTGGAGCTGACTTGTGCAGACCAGCTGCTGAGCAATCTGGCTTATCTGATGGATTCGCCGGAGGTGCGTGCAGCCATGGATGAAGTAATGCCCTTGATTGCGGAGTTCAGCGCTTCCATCACCTCCAACGAGAAGCTCTGGTCAGTCGTGCGCGAGGCCAGCCGCCAGCCCTGGGTGCGCCAGTTGTCTCCGGCGCGCCAGCGTTTTGTGCAGGAAGTGGTGGATATGTTCAAGGATAGCGGCGCCGATTTATCGCCTGCCGAAAAGGCCCGCAAGCTGGAGATTGAGAAAGAACTGGCTGCCTTGCGCCTTCAATTTGAAAAGAATTGCAAGGATTCGGTCAATGCCTGGCAGCTTGTGATTACCGATGCGGCGCAGCTGGCCGGTATGAGCCCGGAGTGGATGTCGCGTGCTGCAACTAAGGCGCAGGAAAAGGGTTTTGGTACACCGGAGCAGCCGCAGTGGCTCATTACGCTGGATTATGCCAGCGTGGTGGAGGTGCTGCGCCATTGCGATGTGGAGGAAACGCGCCGCAAGTGCTGGGAGGGTCGCTGCTCCGAAGGTGCAACACCCGAATTTGATAATGCACCGGTGGTGGATCGAGTGATGGCGCTGCGCAGTGAGCTGGCCACGCTGCTGGGATTCGGCACATACGCCAACCTGGCAACTGCCCGCCGCATGGTGGGCAGTGGAGAGGCTGCGCTGAAATTTGTGGATGATATGATGCGCAAGACCAAGCCCGCATTTGACCGGGATACGGCGCAGATGCTGGAGTTTGCTTCTGCTCGTGAGGGGCGCCGCGTGACCCGGCTGAACCCCTGGGATGTGAGCTACCTGATCACGCAGATAAGCGAGAAGACCTGCGGTTTTGATAGTGAGGAGCTGCGCCCTTATCACAAGAAGGAGAATGTGCTGGCCGGCATGTTCTCGGTGTTTGAGGGCTTGTATGGTATACGCATTACCGAGGTGCCGACCCGCTGCCTGCAGAATGGCGGCCAGCTGGCTGCCGGTGAAGCTGAGGTGTGGCACCCGGAGGTGAAGCTCTACGCTATTCACGATGAAGCTACCGGCCGCCATATGGGCTCCGTTTACATGGATCTGCACCCCCGCAGTACAAAGCGAGATGGTGCCTGGTGTATGGGCGTGCGCCATTACCCCGTGGTGAATGGTACTCGCCCGCCTCATCTCTGCGTGGTGGTGTGCAATCTCCAATCTCCCACTGCGGGCAAGCCGGCTTTATTCACGCATATGGATGTGCTCACGATTTTTCACGAGTTCGGCCATGCCTTGCATAGTATGCTGAGTGATACGGAACTCATCTCGCACGCCGGCACCCGCGTGGCGCGCGATTTTGTGGAGCTTCCCAGCCAGATCAATGAGAACTGGGTGTGGATTCCGGAGGGGGTGATGTCGTATGCCCGCCATTGGGAGACAGATGAGCCTATGCCGGCTGATTTGCTGGTGAAGCTGCAGAAGAGCCGGTTTTTCATGCCGGGGTATGATATGATGGGGCAGCTGCGTATGGCTAAGCTGGACCTGGAAATGCATATTAACTACGCCAGCAAGTTCCGCGGGCGTGATCTGGATGCCGCCAGCCGTGAGCTGCTGGATCCCTGGAACCTGCCGCTCACGGTGCCATCGCCCTCGGTCATGCGGTGCCTGCCGCATTGCATTTCCGGTGGTTATGCTGCGGGGTACTATTCCTACAAGTGGGCAGAGGTACTGGCGGCCGATGCTTTCACGAGATTTGAGAAAGAAGGACCCACCAATGCCGCGACCGGTGCAGATTTTCGCCGGGCCGTGCTCAGCACCGGCGGCAGCCGCTCAGAGAGCGAGACCTTCCGTGCTTTCATGGGGCGTGAGCCGAACCCTGATGCGCTCATGCAGCAGCAGGGTATGGCCGAGTGACCCGTTGAGAGAGAGATTTGATACCGTCCTTCCCATGTTCCGGGAAGGACGTTTTTTTCTCTGCAACTGGCAATTTCTATTTGTTTTCAAATTCATGCGGGGGGGAGTTGTGTCTACACCCGCAACCATGAAAGCGAAATCACTCTGCTACATGTTGGCGGCCACTACGGTGGCCGGGTCTGCCGGGGCTCAGCAAGCCAGCGGCTATATGGATACAGCCTGGGGCTGGGAACCGGCGTTTCTGGAAATTGTGGAGGTGCCTGTGAGTTTGCAGCGCGGTCTTACACCGCAGGAGCAGATGGCGCGCCGCCATGCCGGTGTGCCCACGCGGCAGCATCTGCTCCACCAGAACCGCAATCGGGATGAGGATACCTCAAAAGGCCCGTGCAGCGGGTGGCGCTTCATGCCTGCTACCCCGCAGAAATTCATGCCGTATCTGGATTCATTGTTCGTGCCGGGCAATACCTGCGCCGAGCCCTGTGAGTGGATGAATCAGGATCTGGTTTCCACCGGTGCTCAGCGGCTTAAGACAGCTCTCAGCCGCTATGGCTTTCAGTATGACCTGACCGCCTCCTACAACTATACGGCCATTCACCCCAAGCCTCATGGCCACCGCAGTGAGTTTTCTGCCTTTAACTGGATGCTGAGCGGCACCTGGTTCCTGGCCAAGGATTGCGACAACAGCCAGGGTGTGTTCCTTACCTTTGAGGCTGACTGGGGCACCGGTACCAATTTTACAGAGCGCCGCAGCAGCGCCTCCCGCAGCCTGGGTAGCCTGAGCAACCCGCAGGGAAGCCTGCGCGGTGGCAATGGGGTGACCCTGCCTCAGCTGGCTCTGGGGTACAGCGGGTTCGACGGCAAGTGGGTGGCCATGGCCGGTACCCTGGATCTGAGTAATTATCTGGACCAGAATGCCTACGCTTCCTCCTGGGCCGGTGGTCTCATGAACCAGAGTTTCGGGTCTAATCCCTGCCTGCCGCTCACCTGGGCAAATCTGGGTTTCATGACCGCCTGGCAGCCTTGCAACAGCTTCTATGCCATGTATGCTACCACCAGCACCAATACCGGGTTGAACCAGAATCCCTTCAATGACCTCAGCAGCAATTACTGGGCACACATTGGCGAAATTGGCTTCATCCGCGAGGATGTGCTGGGTATGGGTCCCGGCACCTATCGTCTGCAGTATACTATCACCGAGCACGCCGGCAAGACCGGAACCGGCGGCGCTATCAACATTCAGCAGCAGCTTGGTAAAAACTCCAACGTGGGATTCTTCACCCGTGCCGGGTTCATGGACCAGGATGCCGCCAGCATGACCGGTGTGAAATGCGCCGCTACTGCCGGCCTCATGCTCCGCGCTCCGTTTACCAATTCAGGCTGGGGAAGCTGCAGTAACTACGAGAATATCTCCTTCGGTTTCCTCTGGCAGCGCGCAGCCACCAGTGAAAAACCCTATGAGCACAAGGATGAGTACGGTCTGGAGCTCAGCACCGTGGTGCAGGTGACCCCCACCTTCTTCCTGCAACCGGATGTGCAGTATATCTTCAACCCTGTACATGCTACGGATAAAGACGGTGCTTTTGTCCTGCAGATGCAGGGTGTATTCAAGTTCTGAACCGGAAATCACTATAGCAAAAAAACACCGGGCGGGAATTGCCCGGTGTTTTTTTATTGCATTAACATTAAAAACTGGTAAAGTGTGAGCATGTCCGCAAAACGCTTTATTCTGAATGAGACGAGCTACCACGGCCACGGCGCTGTGGAAGCTATCGTGACCGAAGTGAAGAGCCGTGGCTTTGCCAAGGCTCTCGTGGTGACCGATGCCGACCTGGTGAAGTTCGGTGTGGTGGCCAAGGTGACCAGCCTGCTGGATGCTGCCGGCTGCGCTTATGAAATTTACGACAAGGTGAAAGCCAATCCCAGCGTGGATGTGGTGAATGGCGGTGTAGCTGCTTTCAAGGCTGCCGGTGCTGATTACATGATTGCCATTGGTGGCGGCTCCCCGCAGGATACGGCCAAGGCTATCGGTATCATCATCAACAACCCCGAATTCGCCGATGTGGTGAGCCTGGAGGGTCTTGCCCCCACCAAGAACAAGTGCGTGCCCGTCATTGCTGTGGCTACCACCGCCGGCACGGCTGCTGAAACCACCATCAACTACGTGATTACGGATGAAGCCAAGCGCCGCAAGTTTGTGTGTGTTGACCCCCACGATATCCCCGTGGTGGCCGTGGTTGACCCGGATATGATGAGCTCCATGCCCAAGGGCCTCACCGCCGCCACCGGTATGGATGCCCTTACACACGCCATCGAAGGCTACACCACCCTTGCTGCCTGGGAACTGGCTGATACCCTCAACATCAAGGCTGTGGAACTCATCGCCAAGAGCCTCCGCAAGGCTGTGGATAACGATCCCGATGGCCGCGAAGGCATGGCTCTCGGCCAGTACATGACCGGTATGGCATTCTCCAACGTGGGTCTTGGTGTGGTGCACGGCATGGCTCATCCCCTCAGCGCTTTCTACAACACCCCCCACGGTGTGGCAAACGCTGTGCTGCTGCCCTACGTCATGGAATACAATGCTCCCTACACTGGTGAGAAGTTCCGTGAAATTGCCCGCGCCATGGGTGTGCAGGGTGTGGATGCCATGACCCAGGAGGAATACCGCAAGGCTGCCATCGATGCGGTCAAGCAGCTCTTCCTCGGTGTGAACATTCCCCAGACCCTCGCCGAAATCGGCGTGAAGGAAGAAGACCTGGAGGCTCTCACCGATGCCGCCATGGCCGATGTCTGCACCGGCGGCAACCCCCGCCCCTGCACATGGGAGGAAGTACTCGCCGTCTACAAGACCGCTTTCGGTAAGTAATCCATTTCCTGTCAGATAATTCAGAAAAAAGGCCGGAGCCTGGTGCTTCCGGCCTTTTTTATGCCAGAACAGTCGGAAAATAGGCTTGCGGGGGTGAGTACGCCTCTGGTACAATGCGCGCATGTTCAAGAAAACCCTCTGCGCTGCTATGCTGCTGGCGGCTCTGGCTCCTGCCTGGGCTGCTGAGTGGATGAACGATCTGGAAGCTGCCAAAGCCCGGGCTGCTGCCGAAAACAAGGCCGTGCTGGTAGACTTTACCGGCTCCGATTGGTGCGGCTGGTGCATCCGCCTGCGCCAGCAGGTACTGGATACCCAGGCCTTTGAGTCCTACGCCAAAGATAAATTCGTGCTCATGGAGGTAGATGTACCCCAGAATCCCAAGTTCGACAAGAACCTCCTGGCTCGAAACCGGAAACTCTGCGATCAGTACGGTGTGGAGGGGTTCCCCACTGTGCTCGTTCTCACCCCGCAGGGCGATGTAGTTGGTGGTCTCGGCGGTTTTGTCCCCACGGTAGAGGCAATCTCCAAGCCTCTTGATGCTGCCTTGCATACGGCCAGTCTCCTCAAAAAAGCGGAATCCCAGCAGGGGGCCGAGCAGCTTGCCACTCTGGCTCAGGCCTATAAGAATATTCCTGAGGAGTTCCAGCAGAACGCCGCTGCCCTGCGCCAGCGCATCATTGCTCTCGACCCGCAGGATACCACCGGCATGGGCCGCATCCAGCGCATCCGGGACCAGCGCGAGGCTCTGCAGCTCAATATCAACAACGCTGAGACCGCTGAGCAGGCCCTCGCCATCATCGATGAAGCCCTGACCACCGCTGAGCCTGAAAACAAACCCGGCATGCTTCAGATCAAGTACCAGATTCTGCTCATGAGTGCCAAGACTGTGGATGATGTGAAAGCCGCTGCTGTTGTTGCCCGCCAGGCGGTGGATGCCGACCCCAAAGCCTCCCCGGAAGCCCGCAAACGCGCGGATGCAATCGCCTCTGACCCTGAGGGGGTTCTGAAACGCCTGCAGCGCGTCCGCTCCCAGGGCAAGGGTGCCCGGAAGAAATAAAATCTGAAAAAATATAATTTTAGGCTTGCCAAAGCTCAAATCCGCGTGTATACTCCCCTCACCAGCTGCTCCGGCAGTTGTAAGCCAAACGGCAGGGTAGCTCAGTGGTAGAGCAGAGGACTCATAAGCCTTTGGTCGGGTGTCCAAATCACCTCCCTGCTACTAGAAGCGGTCGTTACTAACAGTAACGACCGCTCTTTTTATTGTGCCGGTTTGCTTATGGAAACTCTAAAAAGCCGGCTGCAGGTACGAAGTGTGAGGTTGGACGTACGAAGTGTAAAACGTCCCATTTGCATCAAACGATAAACAAGGTGAAGCTCAAACGAACTTCACCTTGTTTATCGTAGTATGAAACTTTATCAGATTATTCTAAATATATCTTTCGCGTACTTATATTCAGATTGAATTGTCTGCTCATTCATGTTGAGTATTCCGTATTTTTCCAACAAATTTAAGGCTGCTATTTCTCTGCAATCATCGTATGGCGAACAAAACAGGATACTCATTCTATCATATGGTAGTATGAAATGATTAGGTAGTTCCATGATATCTGCAATTTTTTTCATCATTTCAAGATTTACATGGCCTACTGTATTCCAGCGAGTAATAAACTCTCGTTCTGTTCTTTTTTTTATTTTTCTTCTGTACCACGAATCGAGACGTTTACTTTTTCTTAATTCGATGTAATAATTCCACCATTTTCTAAATGCTGTAATCATCATATCCAAAGAACTTTATCAGGAAAAATATCCGGTATCTTATCGCTTATTTTCGACCATGTATGATTCTTTTTATACGAGCAGCGATAAAATCAACGACTTTTTCCAACACATGAGCTATGAGACTCCCTATCAATTCGAATATGTAGTTCATATTTAAAACATCAATCGGGAGAGAGGATGAAGCCGGCGGGGCCGAAGACCTCGCAGATGTTTTGGGGAGATCCCGGCCCGGGCGAATCATGTGCCATCTTTGCGGGTGGCAAAGGTGGGGGCCGGGTTAAAGCTCGTCCTCGTCGGCGGGCCTGGACTTTTTCTTACCCTTCTTGGCTTTCTTGGCTGCCTTGCGGGCCTCTGCTTTCTTTTTGGCCTCAGCTTTCTTGGCCTGTTTGACCATTTCCTTCCAGGTGCCTACCAGTTCGGGGCACTTCTTGTAGCCGGAGGTGCCTTCAATCTGCTCGCCATCAGCCATCACCGCCATGATATTGGGGGTGCCGCCACTGCCGCCGGCGGGCACTTTGTCTGCAATGACCGAGGCTGTATCTGGCGTAATCATCGGGAAAGCAATATTCTTCTCATCGGCCCACTTTTCAGCCGTTTCGGTATCAGCATCACTATTCAGCATGATGATGATAGCGCCCTTGTTCTTCATCTTGCCGTAGAGCTCATTCATGCTGGGAATCACTGCCTGGCAGGGACCGCACTTCGAGTGCGAACGCAGGAAGAAGTACACGTATGCCTTTCTCTTCGGCTTCTCCTTGGTTACATACTTCACATCCTTAAGCATATCGGGGATGGAAATCACCTCAGCCTGCTCATCTGCAGCCTCTGTTTCAGCGGCGGCATCTTCCTCTTGTGCATGCAGCGGAGCCACCAGAGCGCCCAGCAGGAGCAGGGCGCCAAAAAGGGTCAGTAATTTTTTCATAGCGGTAAACACGTGCTTTCTACCCGCAGTGTACACTTCAACCACTTTACTGGCAAGCGTAAAAGTTCCATACGGGGGCGTGGAGTACCCCGGGAATGCCATTTTTTCAGGAAATTCCATACAATTACTGTTTTTATGCTTGCCAAAGTGCATGTGTGCGTATATACTCTGCCCGTCCTCACCCGGAGGATACTTTTTCAGAACGGGGTATTAGCTCAGCTGGTAGAGCACTTCAATGGCATTGAAGGGGTCAGCGGTTCGAGTCCGCTATGCTCCAGCCTCCGTTTTTTCGGAGAAAAAACTTCGGCTTGGCAAGCCTTTTGGTTTGCCAAGCCAACTTTTTTATGCAGCAACGCGAAATAAAAAAGGGAGGCTGCCACGCTGAAGCTTCAGCGGAAGCGGGCAAACCACCGTGGCCCAATACATGCGGTAAACGAAAAACTCTGTAATGCCAATGCCTGCCTCTCATTTCTACTACGTTTACATTCTGCGTGATGTCGCTACCGGGAAACGCCATTACACAGGCGTGACGCATGATTTGCAAGAACGCCTGGCTATGCACAATGCAGGGCATGTACCGCACACCTCCAAATTTACACCATGGTATATTGAAGCCGCCATCGCTTCCCGTGACAAAGAAAAAGCCTTTGCATATGAGCGATATCTCAAAACAGGCGCAGGCTGAGCATATGCTATAAAGCATTTTTGATTTTCAATACTTACGCACGCTTAGGTGTTGCCAAAAACACCTTTCCAAAAGGTGGCTGATTCCGTTGGGGAGTTGTTGCTCCTGGTGGAGGGTGGGCCTACCCGGTTGCACGAAAAAGCCGCCATCCTTGCGAACAGCGGCTTTTTCTTTGGTTGGATTAAATCGTTTACTTCATGTCGCAGGTGCCTTCCATTGTGACAATGTCGAAGGGGCTGAGGGTAATCTCAATGGGGGTATCAACATCAACAGCGCAATTCATGATGGGCAAGCGCGTCTGGTCATCAAAGGAGCTGCGCAGGGTCACGGAGCCTTTGATTGTCGGCGGCACGTCCAGAATCTGTCGCAGAGTGCCTTTCAGCGTCTTTGTGTACTTGGAAGAGTTACGCAGAGACAACGTGCACTTCTTCATATTCCAAGACGCCCAGCCGTAGATATCACCGTCTTTCTTCTGCTTATCCCAAGGATTGCCGCCTACCCAATGTACATCGGCCAGCACATCTTCATTGCGACGAATCCACGCAATGTTACGCGCCAGTTCGTCCCAGAGCACTCCACCTTGCTGGTTCATCAGGTCGGCATCCACATAGATTTCCTGCAAACCGGAGCCGCTGGTAAAGGCCGTGCGGATTTCCTTGATGCAGTTGGCCGGGTCTTTGCTCATGACGCGAGGAGGTCCATTCTTGGTGATGATGGTGCCGTGAATCATGATGGAATTGATGGGGAAGAGCGGAGCGCCGGTCACAAATATCTCGTGTACCAAACGGTCGCGGTAAGTGATCCAGCGGTCGCGTTCATCACCCATGGTGCCTATCTGGTCAAAGTCGCCCTCCTGTCGCCAGATGGAATCGGCGTGCATGAACCAGAACGGGCTTGCCCATGTACCCACTGTGGTATTGAGGAAGATGTCCGGGCGGGCTTCGCGCAGAGCCCCCAGCACGCTGATGATGCCTTCTGCATCTTCCAGACCGGCAGGACCATAGGCGATGGGCTTGGTGGATATGCCATCGAATTTGAAGTAGCGCATATCGTACTTCTTCACCATATCCTTGCAACGCCCCACAAAGGCATCGAAGTAGATGGGGTTGGAGAGCTCGAAGTTTGAAATGCGGTTATTGGGGTGGGTCCTGTTCCAATAGGCGATTCGCTGGTTCTTGCTGTAGCCGTAGCCACCTACCGGACCCAGCCATGTACCCATTCCGCAGTCCATGGAAGTAACCAGCTTGTTCAGTTTGGCGAATCCCTGGGGGAATCCGACATGGAAGTCCCACAGGCTGTTGAAATCGTCCCAACCATCATCAATCACGAAAGCGTCAATTTTGGTATTACGCTTTTCAAACAACTCACGCTTCCACGTCTTGGCTATCCCCATGGAGATAGCCTCTGTGGTGCGTTTCATCGGGTCTTTGAAATCGTGGCGTACAATACCTACCTCGTACCAGTCGTTGTAATGAACCATGGTGCGGTAGGGTACGGGCTTTTCGCGCTCAATGTAGCTCAGGAAGGAACGGCGCTGCTGGTCGGGGGCAAACAGACCGATGACGGAGTTGACTTTCCACCGGCTCTTGGGCTGCAGCTTGGTCTTGCGAACCCAGCTTCCACGTACCAGATTATCGGGTACAGCGGCACTTGCTTCTTCGGGATTTCCCATGGGCAGAGACAGGGAGATGCTGCCGCTGCTGGTCAACGGCTCAGTCTTCGTCTCTACCCAATAACGCAGGTGATACGTCCCGGCTGCAGGTACATTGATGCGGTACGCAGAGGCTTTGGATTTTTCGCCAGTGTAGCCGGGGTGTACGTCCTCTGTAATGACTTGGCCACTTGCGGACACCAACTGCACAGCCACAATATTCAAACGATTGTTGCCACGCTTGTATTTGAAATCCACTACCAGTTCGCCGGATTCGGCAAAGTTCACCGGACCTTCGGCTACCATCAAATCTCGCAGAATCGGGCCATTCTTGGCATCATACTTCTTGCCGTATACGGCTCCGAAACTCTCCGGGATATTGAAGACGCTGCCGAACATCTGCGGCGTCCATGCCTCAGCTGTCCACGTGTCTTCCTGTACGCTGCCTTGCTGCCCCACCGTCATGAACGACATCGGCGTCTCCCGCCCCATGAAGAGCTTGTCTGTTACAACCACAGTACCATTGGTAGTGTTGCCGGAAATAGAGGGAGTGCCTCCGGCCGCAGTAGGAATAACCTGCAACGGAGTGATAGTATTGAAGTACACAGGCTTGCCGGAGGCCTTAATGGTATATTCCTGCCGCAGATAGTGAGAACCATTGCGCAGTACGGCTCGCCACTTAACGGAGAATGAGCCGTCAGGCGCGGTGAACGTGGAGGTGATAGCCTTGCCCGGCAGTTGCTTCGCGACGGTCAGGCTGCCGGGGGCGCCTTTCAGGTCGATAATCTGAGGAGCAGTTGCGACCATGTCGGCAGAACTCAACTCGCTCTTGTCGGCCAAGATAATGTGGAACACAGGCTTCCCTCCGTCAACCAACAACGTGCCATCTGCGGATTTGAACCCACCGAAATACACGCCGCCGTCTTTCCAAGAGAAGTCGGCACTCAATACCTCATTGCTCACAGTATAGGTAATACCTCTCTGCGAGGCTTTTGCCACACCCGGGCTTGCTCCCGGATATTCCACAGCAGCAGAGCTTACCCCTGCTGCCGCCAGTATAGTTAAAAGAAATGTTTTCCTAAGCATAACAAGTAAACGATTAACACGTTCCTTTTATCATTCTACCATATTGTAAGCCCTGTAGCAAGCGAGAAAACGGAAGCAGCATCGCTTCATATCGCCCTATAGTCTGAATACCAATAAGCTGTATTTTTGCCTACCTGGGTTTCCTGTATATAACCAAAACTGAATCGTTACCGGAGGTCGAGGACTTTTTCTTTGTCCGCCTCCAGCATTGGCGATGCTGATGCCCTCATGAAATCGGCGTTCTCAATAATGGAGGAATATCTTCCATCGGCATATTTGTTACTTCGGAGCCGAGAAAAATGGCAAAAAGTGCATCATTTTAAGCGTTTTTGCGTTTTTGCGCTTGCATCAGAATTGTAAATGCTGTATATTCTCTTCAGCGGCTTAGGAGCAGGTCTCTCAGCCTCCCGTCGCGCGTGGGAAAGGGTATCCCTGCACGAGCCGCTCAAAACTCTTAATAATCAAATCTTACAAATATGAAAAAAACAATTATTGCCCTCCTTGCTCTGGCTGGCGTTGCATTTGGTGTGGAGTTCGGCTCCAATGTTTCTATTACGTCAGCTACTGGGGTTGCAGGCGCCGAAACCGTAACGCGTGATACTGGCATGGATTTCACCTATGTTGCCGGAGGAGAGCAAATCGTTACCACGCTAGATGACAGCATCACAATATATAACATGGCAGGCACTCCTGATAATGCTGCCAATGTTACCTTGACGCTTAACATTAAAGGAGATCTTGATGTTCGCAACCGAGTAGTTCTTGGTAAGGGGGATTCTTTCAAAGCCAACATCAAAACTGATATTACCACGAGTGAATTGACAACACTTGCAGAAGATGGTACGGTAAGCCGTTGGGTTCTTACAACCGACTTTGTAGAAAACTTCTCTACCAGCAGAGTGGCTCTTACGCTTGGCGGTTTGGATGGCTATGCTGATGGCGGACTTGTTATTGACTACAATGGTGATTACTATAGCTTCTCGGATGCAACTGTTAACGGTTCTGGTTATGTGAACCTTTCCTCTACCGCCACCGCAATCGAGCTTGCTGATGAGACTGTTTATACAACGATTATGGTTACAGCAACTGGTACGAATGCCTCTGTGAAAGGCGTAGGCTTTGTTGCTACAGCTCTCATTCCTGAGCCCACCACGGCTACGCTTTCCCTCCTTGCATTGGCTGGTCTGGCTGCACGCCGCCGCCGCAAGTAAGGATCAACAAATTCGAGTGGGGTAGCCAAGCCCCGCATTGCGCACCCGCCCTAGGTCTCTAAACCGATGGGCGGGACTTTTTATATACTCTTGAAAGCGCGAGTGCTATTCCTCTTATCACCTTTGCCGGGTAAAGGCCTTTTACGAAGGTTGTCTGTTCGAACTTTGGGCATAAATATCTAATATGCGATGAGTTATAGAGATTTTGCATCTTTGGTGACCCGAAGTTTGTTTCGAACAAAACATCAAAATAAGCCACTAAATTTGAACTAAGAAAGCTCCAGGCTTCGTAAAACAGCGTATCAGGTTACCCTGATACGCTGTTTTTTACGCCTCCCGTGTGGGCGTAGCAAGAGCCCAAAGGGCTACGCGAAGCCCCAAGGCAGGCCGGAATGGTCAGGCGGCGGAGGTTATGGGAGAACCGTGTACCCCAGCGACTGAATGGCGGAATGAAAAGTGGCCAGTGGAATCTGCCGGTTCACCGTAAGGATTACGTTTTTTTCCTGGTGGCTGGCTTTGCAGGCAGCTACTCCGGGAATGGCCGAGAGGGTTTTTGTCACGTGTGCTTCGCAATGCGGGCACATCATGCCTTCTACTTTGATGATGATGGTGTCCATAGCTTGAGGTTGATTCATGGGAAAATGGCGCAGACGCAAGGAGTTCATCACGACGCAGAGACTGCTGAGCCCCATTGCTGCAGCAGCAACTGCCGGGTGAAGCTGCCAGCCGAGCAGGGGATAAAATACACCTGCGGCCAGTGGTATGGCCAGGCAGTTGTACAGTAAGGCCCAGAAAAGATTCTGCCTGATGCTGCGGATAACCGAATGGCTCAGGCGTATGGCGCTGATAACATCATGAAGTGAATTGCGAACCAGAATGACGGATGCGCTCTCTTTTGCAATATCTGTGCCGGCGCCAATAGCGATACCCACATCTGCCCGCATAAGCGCGGGAGCATCATTAATGCCATCTCCAACCATGGCCACGATATGCCCCTCTTTCTGCATCTGGCGCACACATGCTTCTTTATCTTGCGGCTGCAATTCTGCCAGGACTTCGCTGATGCCGCACTGGGCAGCCACTACCTGTGCCGTGCGAGCGTGGTCTCCTGTTATCATGCAGATGCGGCAACCCAACTGCCGCAGTGCAGCGATGGCGTCACAGCTGTCTTCTTTCAGAGAATCAGCCACAGCGATGAGGCCGATGAACTGTGCTCCTCTGGCGAAATACAGCGGGGTCTTGCCCTGAGCCGCGAGCTCTGGCCCTGCTTCGAGGGGGATGTTGATTCCCAGTTCCCGCATCAGCGCGGCGTTACCAGCAGCGCAAGTTTCGCCGGCGATATCTGCGGTGATGCCTCTGCCGGGTAAATAGGTGTGCCGGGTGACCACCTGCGGCGAAATGCCCTTGCCCGCTTGCATGATGGCTGCAGCCAGAGGGTGGTTTCCGGCGGATTCCAATGATACAGCGGTTTGCAGCAAGTCTTCGTTGCGTATGCCTTCTGCCGGCTGCAAGTCTGTGACTTGCGGCTTCCCGCAGGTGAGCGTACCCGTCTTATCCAGCAGTATGCAGCTGGCTTTGTGAAGGGTTTCCAGAGCGGTTCCGCTGCGAAAAAGCACCCCGGCTTCAGCTCCTTTTCCCGTGCCCACCATAATGGCTACTGGGGTGGCGAGTCCCAGAGCGCACGGGCAGGAGATGACCAGAACCGCAATGGCATTTGACAGAGCAAATGACGGTGTGGCTCCGGCTGCCAGCCACACGACTGCGGTGACTGCCGATATGGCCATGACCACCGGCACAAATACCGCAGATATCCGGTCTGCTGCTCTTGCAATCGGTGCTTTGGTGGAGGAGGCTTCGCTGACCAGGCGGATGATATCGGAAAGGGCAGATTGCTCGCGGGTTTTATCAGCCCGCACCTGCAGCACTCCATTGCCATTGATGCTGCCGGCATAGACTTTGCAGCCCGGGTGTTTTTCGACCGGAAGACTTTCTCCGGTAAGGGTTGATTCATCTGCTGCCGAGCAGCCTTCCAGCACGGTGGCGTCTGCCGGTATGCGCTCGCCGGCGCGGATGAGCAGCGTATCTCCCGGCTGGACGGCTTCTGCCGGTATAATCTGCGTGTTTTCCCCTTTCAAAAGAGTTGCCGTTTGCGGCAGCAGGGAAAGGAGCCTGGTCAGGGCTGAGCTTGTGCGCCCGGTAGCCCGGCTTTCCAGCCATTTGCCAAATGTGATGAGGGTAAGAATCATGGCGGCGCTCTCAAAATAGAATACGCTCCGGTGATGAAGCGCGAAATTGACCAGTC
The DNA here is from genome assembly GCA_045614585.1 of Akkermansia sp. Lineage (GTDB taxonomy): Bacteria > Verrucomicrobiota > Verrucomicrobiia > Verrucomicrobiales > Akkermansiaceae > Akkermansia. The sequence goes on from JAZLDD010000078.1 coordinate 28,620, forward strand.
CATCTGCCATGGCGGCAGCAGCACCCATGGCAACCAGGGTATCCATGTTGGCGCTTCCTTTCAGGAGGTTTCTGCTCCCGTTGATGAAAAACTTGCGGTTAATCCACAAAATAGGCAATGCGAGCAATAATTGGAACAGGGCGGAGGGAAGACTGTGCCACAGATGATGAAGGGCTACCAGCGGCAACAGGAGGGCGGCAGAGTATATAAAACGCTTTTTCAGCCCGCCGTTTTCTGTGGGTTGAGTTGCTGTGCCCTTGCTTTCCCGGGCGCCATAGCCGGCGGCTTCCACTGCGTGTATGATGCTTTGCTTTGTTTGTCGTTCATCATGCCGGACTCGCATGCTGCCGGTCAGCAGGTTTACCTGCACTTGCTGAACACCGTCGAGTTTTCCGACTGCTTTTTCCACTCTTGCTGAACAGGCAGAGCAACTCATACCTGTTATACAAAAAGAATCATCCATGCTGCTCACGCCGTGAATCATATCATAACTCTTGCATTTTACAAGACCGTACACCTGTTCATCGTATATGGTAAGGGGGAATTCGGTATATCCGGCGCTACCTGCGAAATAAAATTATATTTCAATACTTTGCAAGATATCCGGTGCATGGGCGAAACGGATTCCAGAACTTGCTATGAGCTTGAATCAGAAAGATAATCTGATAGAATGAGCGCATGGTAAGTCTGCGTTTATTATCATTCTCGTGTGCTTTTGCGTGCAGTCTGCTGGTGCCCGGTGTGGGGGCAGAGCAGCCGGCACACCCGTTTTTCCGCACGGCTCAGTACCCTGCCTGGTCGCAGATGACCCCGGAACAGGCTTTGGAAGATACGCGCGCAGCCATAGCTGAGGCACGGGCGCAGATGGCTGCCATAGCTGCGGTGACACCGGAAACCGCTACTTTTGAAAATACTTTTCAGGCATGGTATGAGGCCGGAGAGAATCTGAAACAGGTCTCCAATTACGTGTTTCACCTGCATACGGCGCTCGGGAACCCGGAGATGCAGCGTATGATGAGCCGCATTACGGGAGAGATTACAGTTTATAAAGCCGAAGGCGATTATAATCAGCAAATAGCGCAGGTGCTGCACGCTGCTGCAGAGGCCCCCTGGGTGGCGGAACTGAGCCCGGCCAGAAAGCGGTTTGTGCAGCAGACAATGCAGAGCATGCGCGATAAAGGGCTTTTTCTTACCCCGGAACAGCAGACGAGGAAAGCCACGATTGAGAAAGAGCTTTCCCAGCTCGGATTCCGCTTTGCGGCCTACGTGCAGAATGCTCGCGGAATGTGGGAGATGTCGGTTACAGACCCGGCGTTGCTGGAGGGTATGCCCCGCGGCTGGATGCAGATGGCCGAAAGTGCCGGAAAGCAGATAAGCCAGGATGGAAAGCCTGCCTGGCTTATCAATCTGACTACGGTACCTGCGGCGCCGGTGTTGCGCTATTGCAAGGTGGAGGAAACCCGCCGGAAGTGCTGGCAGGGTACCACCTCTGCAGGAACTGCGCGCGCGCTGGATACGGAACCGCTTATTGCCCGGATTCTGGAGCTGCGGCATGAACTGGCTGCTTTGCTGGGGTATGCACATTATGCCGATATGCAGGCGGCTCAGCGCATGATGGGAACCGGCCAGAGAGCACTGGATTTTGTAAATGAGATGCTGGAGGCCAGTAAACCCGCGTGGGATGCGTATGTGGCTGCGGAATTGAAGCGGTTCTCGCAGGCTTCTGGCCAGGAGCTTAAGGCGGTGAATCCATGGGATGTGGAGTATCTCAACCGCATTCTGCCGCCGGAGCGCAGTGCATTCAAAGTGAGTGCCATTACCCCGTATCTGCAGGCAGACCGGGTGGTGAGCGGTCTGCTGAATCTCTGGTCCGGGTTACTGGGGGTGCGGTTTGAGGCGCAACCTGTGGTCTGTCTCAAGCCCGGGGAAGAGGCCCCCGCCGGTGCCGTGGAGGTATGGCACCCGGATGTGCGCTGCTTTGCGGTCAAAGATGCGGCCACGGGGCAGCACAAAGGCTCGTTCTACATGGATATTTATGCGCGTCCTCATAAGCGGCCGCAAGCCTGGTGCCTGCCGCTGCGCGATGGTGAACCCGCTGCAGATGGCGGGCAGGGGGAACCCCATCTGGCCGCTCTCATGGCAAATCTCACGCCGCCAGTGCCGGGTCGCCCGCATCTTTTTGACCACGGTGAGCTCTATATGCTTTTTCATGAGTTCGGGCATATGATGCACATGATGCTGGGGCATGGCGAATTGCGTGCTCACTGTACAGCTGAGATTGAGCGTGATTTTGTGGAAATGCCCAGCCAGTTGCAGGAGTGCTGGATATGGGAACCGGAGGCTCTGGCCACTTTTACCGCCCACTATGCCACGGGAGAGCCTCTTCCGGAGGCTCTGGCCCGTCAGCTGGCTGCTACGCGTGGTTCAAATCCCATTGAGATGCACATGCGTATGCTCTGCGCCAGCAAACTCGACCTGGAGCTTCACATGCACTACCATGATAAGTATAAGGGGCGCCCGGTAGACGAGGTGACTCAGGAAATTCTCGGTCCGTGGCTGTTCCCATATACGGAACAGCCCCCCAGTGAAATCCGTACTCTTACATACACGATGGCAGAAGGCTATGCAGCGGCACTATACACCTATAAATGGTCAGAAATGCTGGCGGCTGATGCTATGAGTCGTTTCAGAAAAGAGGGGGTGCTGAACCCTGCCACCGGCGCTGAATACCGCCGCTGTATCCTGGATCGCGGCAGCAGTGTGCCGGCCATGCAGCAGATCCGCGATTTCCTGGGGCGTGAGCCCAGCCCGTCTGCTCTCATTGAGCGCTACCAGCATTGAGAAACGGCTCACCTTCAGCTGGTTTCTTGTCTGGTACAGAAAAAGGCACTCCGTCAGGAGTGCCTTTCTTGCGTAAAAACGAAGCGGACGGGGCTCGAACCCGCGACCTCAGCCGTGACAGGGCTGCGCTCTAACCAAACTGAGCTACCGCTCCATCGGTTTTTACCGCGTCTCCCACCGTTCAGCGGAAGCGAGAGTATTATACAGATGACTACCTGCCATTGCAAGCCTTTTTTTTGGAGAAAATGATTATGCCGGCATAAAATGGCATTTGAACCAGACCCTCCTTATTCGATTTGTCAGAATCGTCAATTTCTCGAAGCTCGGGGCTCTGAATATGTAAAGGGGTATTGAGTATCCCGGCCTGCAGGCTCATACCCGCCGAATTCTTGAGGATATGGTGATAAAAAAGAGCTCGGTAGAAGGTTTTTCTGCTTTTTCAGACCGGAAATGAAAAAAATGTAGAATTTTGTCTTGACGCATGGGTGGTGATGGTGTATACTGCGCTCACCGCGACACAGTGCGCGGTGCCTGAAAAGGAAAATGCGCCCGTAGCTCAATTGGATAGAGCATCTGACTACGGATCAGAAGGTTTGAGGTTCGAATCCTCACGGGCGTGTTTCCAGCAAGGAATTGTCGAAAACTCCGGTTCGGTTCAACGAAACCGGTTTTTTTGTTCACCGGTTTCTGCTGGGAGGTAAAAAAGCATGGGGGCGTCCCGGTTTCGACTGAACATTCGAGGCGCCGGCTGCATGTGGAGGTTGATCGGCTGGCCTCCTTAAAAGCCGCTCAAAAGATTAAGTGCCTATTCTAAGAACGAATACGCCATGGCTGCGTAAATAACGCG
>JAZLDD010000079.1:0-7767 GCA_045614585.1 Akkermansia sp.
ATTACATTATTATGCCTGTAAAGAAAGCTAAAGACTTCCGCGGTATGCCCGCCAAGGAGCTCGCCGCCCACATCCGTGGTCTGCGCGAGGAGTACTTCAACCTGCGCATCCAGCAGGCCACTGGCCAGCTGGAAAACAACCAGCGCATCCGCATCGTCCGTAAGGAGCTTGCCTGCGCCCTGACTGTTCAGGGCGAGGGCAGCGCCACTGCCGAGGCCTAAATCAAACGAAAACCCAAGGACTTAGAATATGAGCGAAGAAACTACTACGACCAAGCCCCAGGGCCTTCGTAAGACACGCGTCGGCGTTGTTGTCTCTGACAAGATGAGCAAGACCATCGTTGTGGAGTACGTAGCCCGCGTTCCGCACCCCGTGTTCAAGAAGATCGTGAAGAAGAGCAAGAAGTTCTATGCTCACGACGAGAACGAAATCGCCAAGATCGGCGACAAGGTGCGTATCCGTGAAACCCGCCCGCTTTCCGCGCTGAAGCGTTGGGAGCTCGTGGAAATCCTGAAACACTAATTCTAACCAGAAAGGACATTACATACTATGCTCCAGATGGAATCCCTCGTTCAGGTGGCCGACAACACCGGCGCCCGCACTGCCAAGATGATTGGCGTGATCGGCAAGAGCGGTGCTGACCAGGCTCACATCGGTGATATCATCACCTGCCACATCCGCGAATCCATCCCGACCGCTTCTGTGAAGAAGGGTACGGTGGTGAAGGCTGTGGTGGTGCGTACCGCCGCCCCCATCCGTCGCGACGACGGCTCCGTGCTTCGTTTCGACTCCAACGCCGTGGTGGTTATCGACAAGGATAACAACCCGCGTGGTACCCGTATCTTCGGGCCGGTGGCTCGCGAGCTTCGTGAAAAAGGCTTCATGAAGATCGTGTCCCTCGCTCCCGAGGTGCTGTAAGGCGGAAGGGTATTTGTTGAAGTTTATCACTTCCACAGACCTTACAATACAGACTCCGGCAGGTTCCCCAGCGGAATCTGCCGGAGTTGCTTTTGGCGGGGCGCCAGCTCTCCTGATGCACGTATCCCGCGCATCAGAATGCCGAATCGCGCTTTCAAAAGCATCTATATGCTGAAATAACAGTGTGTTATTGCGTTCAGACTGCATTATGGCTTTGACACATCGGGCGTGGCGCGCTACAATGCAGCCATGCGTTGTATCCGCTTGTTTTATATATGCATATTTGCCTTGCTGGTGCTCGGTTGCTCCACACCGCTCGTACCTACGGCAGAATTACCGGCGCCATCGCGCCAGGTGCAGAGCGATGCCGATATCGTAGGCCAGCTCCGGCTGCATTGGAAGACCCTGGGTACCCCCGGTATATCTGAGCAGGAGCGTGCCCAGGCGCTGCATGATTATAACAAGGCCTTGCTTGTGCTGGTGAAGCGCGTGCGCTATGATGCGCTGAAATCCCGCAAGCTCGATTCATATGCCGAATTTGATATGGCGGCTCACAAGGATGCCACCCGGCTCCATTTCCTTGGGCTGCATGACGATATCATCCCTGCGCCGGAGGTGAAGCTGCTTTCTCTGCAGGAGCGATACACTTTGCCGGGCATTGGTGTGCCGTTGGTGGGTATCATTCCGGCAGATAAGGCTGAGCAGTCCTCAGAGGATATGTACAACATCACCTCACGCGGCATGGTGAGTGTGCTCACGGCTGTCATGGAATTCAGCGCAGATGGCAAGCCTATGCTCAAAGTGATTCCTCTGCATCGTAAGCAGGAGCTTGTGGTCGGCAAATTGAAATACCCGCTCGCTGCGGATTGGAGCGCCGCGCTGGAAGTATACTGGGATCTGACCCGCGTGCGCGAGGACCGCATGCTGGGCCTTCTGCGACCGCAGGAGCTGCGCAGCACCACGGGGCTTTCCTCTATCCAGGCGTATAATCCGAACAAGATTCCCGTTATCCTCACGCACGGGCTCATGTCATCTGCCGGCACATTCGATAATCTGGTGAACCGCCTTTATGCCGACCCGGAAATCCGCAACAATTACCAGTTCTGGTATTTTAATTATCCCACCGGTGTAGCGTGGACTATTTCTGCCTGTGCGTATCGCACGGCGATTCAGAAATTGCGCGACCATGTTGACCCGTCGCACAGCAACCCGAACTGGGATAGAATGGTGGTCATCGGCCATTCCATGGGTGGGCTTATCACGCATTACAGCCAGTGCGTGGAACCCTGGAATCTCCTTCGCGCCTCCGATATTCCCAAAGATACACTGGAGCCGCTGCTGAAGAAAAAATATGTGGATACCCCCATGCCTGACCCCTCGCTCGAGTCTCTGCGCCGCGATTATTTCTTCCGGCCTGTGGAAGCGGGGCTGGTTATCTATCTGGCTACTCCTCACCGCGGCGCCCCCGTTGCAAAGTATCGTTTAGTCACCGCCTTGACCAAATTTGTGACCCTTCCGCAGACTCTGGTGAAAGAAGCCTATAATCTAGCCACGCTGCAGCAGGATATTTTCCTGCTCAACCCGCAGGACGCCTATCTCTGGTTTACCAGTGTGAACCAGCTTAAGCCGGATAGCTACTCCATTTCCGGACTGCATGGGTTGAAAGTAAGAGATGTACCCACGCATTCCATCATCGGCGATAGCGGGAAGGGCGATACGCCCAAATCGTCAGATGGGGTGGTGCCATACTGGTCCAGTCATATCCCCTGGGGCACAGAGACCATTGTGCCTTCCGAGCATTCTGTGCAGGATTGTGTAGAAACCGCGAATGATTTGAAACGCGTGCTGGGTGATTACGTGGCAAATAAACCGGCGGTCAAGGTTGCAAAGCCGCGTAAGCTTCGCGTTCTGCGGAAGAGTACGGAGCGGCGGAAGCGTCCCGATTCCGCCTCGCGGATATAGTCTGCACAGTGGCGCAAAGCTGCTCTTCGTGAAAAATATCAAATTTCCAGTGTATTGAACTGGAGCCTATTCTGACGATGTAGCAGTGTACTGCCACCTCGTCAAAGAAGCGCAGGGGGGCATGGTAATCGGCTTCGGCATGTACACGCGGGTAAAGGTAACCATTGCGCGTGACAATGCTGCCCAGCGAGGCCATAGCGTGCGTTTCTGCTTCTTCTGCCAGGTGGAAATAATTTGCGAAATAGACAACGCCGGCGGCGTCGGTTTCGTGAAAGGCAATGCGGCGTTTGTAAATGAATGCAGGCATGGTGAAAATCAGTTGTAAAAAGCCCCCCAGTCGGTGCCGATCCGGCGGCGTTGCTCATCGGCGCGGGCGTCCCATCCTGCGTCCTGCAGCTCTGCCACAACTATGGAATCATCGGCTTTACTTGTGCGGATATACAGCACGCAGATGCAGCGCCCGTTCGTGACGGTAAGGAAGCGCGTTCTGTTTTCATACGTGCTGTTAGTGGAGGGGAGCTCAATGTTGCGCTCATCACGGAGCCACATTTTGTAGGTGGCGGGAAGGCTCTGCATGTTCAGCCACTGCTCAGCCTGCTCCCGGGTCATTCCTGCCAGAATTTCTGTATCTGATATGTATTTCATGACCCGGGCAGCAGCGTGTACCGCCGCCGTGGTGGCAAGGGGTATGCCCTGGGCCGTCTGTCTGTGTTCGAACATTCTGCGGAGGTCCCGCTGCAAGGCTTCTTCCTCTGTCGGTTGTGGGTAGATAGTGAACCAGAGAATGAGTATCAGTACACCGCTGGCCATGCTGTAGTTCATGAGCCTGCTGCGGAAAAGTAACTTTTTCATAATCAGGCGCCAGCGAAGTGACAGACGCTCATCCGCTTTCTTGAAATGGAAGCGGTGTTTAACGGTGTGGTTTTCAGCGGCGATTTCCTTGACGGTGCGAGCCGTTTCCGGGTTCAGGACGGAAGCGGAAACGTAGCCGGTTTCCGGTTGCTCCAGCAGCTCATCCGGCGGAAACATGTAATGGAGCAATACAAGTCTGAAGGCGAGCGAAATACCTGTAAAGGCGAGAAATGACACCAGTCCTTCGGTGAGCATCCCCCCCTGGTAACTGAATGTGGGGCGTACATATTCCGGCCAGTTGGCCGCGATAACCGGGTAGGCAACCAGTGCTGCGCCGAGCACGGTGAACAGCGCGCCGAACCAAATCTGGTTCCGCCTCGGCCCGCAGAGACTGACCATTTCCATGAACATCACCGGAATAACCCATATGAAAGGCTTCAGCGTATAGAGGTGGACACCCTCCGCTTCTTCCATTCCGGGATTGGGTGGCAGAATAGTATCCGGATAGGAAAAGGAGTACAGCAGCGCTGCCGCACCCACAAGGCAGAATAGGAAACGCAGTACTATGAATACACCATTCATTGCAAGTGTGGTTATTTTAAGCAGATGCGGTGCAGCTGTCAAGTTCCGGCTATGTTCACGCATCTGCCAGCACATGCCGGGCATCATCCCCGATGAGGCCGCGCGTGCAGGCTATGTGCAGCAGCCTTTCCTCCACATCACGGGCCGGTGCCATGCAACTGTGTGGCAAATCTGCAGTCAGCAGCTCCAGCGCACAGGCGTTGTGCAGGGCCATGGTGGTTTCAATGAATCGCATGGCGGTGGGTTCTTCCAGAATAAAGTTAAGCGGCTTCTTGTTATTGAGCACGCGTGTTTCCGGGATGAGCGCACCATATTCATCCTCCACCCCCAGATTGGCCAGCAGCACCGGCGTCGGCACAATCTGCGTGGGGCGCAGTACATGCCGCAGCGCAGCAATATGGCCAGTTGTCGTTACCGTACACCAGGAGGCGGCTATGGCATCATTCAGCGCATCGGCATCATTTGCATCAATAAAGGAAACATTGCCCGGCAGTTCCTGCTGCTTGTCCTCAATATCTGCCACACTCACCAGCATACCCTGTTTCAGCGCATAATACAGAACACCGCAGCCCACCTTGCCGTAACCTATGATGAGCAGCTTCTGGTTCTTCAGCTCAGAGTACCCCAGTTGGTTCAAGGCCCGGAAAAAGCTCTCCCCGGTGCCGAGTATCGTTTCGAGCCGCTTGATCCGCCCCGAATCTGCCAGAATCACCGGGTGGTGCGGGTGGTGGTAGCGGTGTACCCCGCTGCGGGTCAGCTCGGCAAAGCCCAGGCGCGGGTGCAGCTCGCAGAATTGCCCCCCGCAATCCAGGATGATATCGAAATCATCCATGCTGCGCGGTGCCTTCCTGATGCCGAATTCCGGCAGCATCTGCATCACCGCTGCATCATACGGCATACCCGGGCGTTCCGGCACCCATACCTCAGCCCCCGCTGCCAGCAGCGCCATGAATTTACCCAGCGTGTTCCGGTATAGCGGAGTGCCATCCAGCACACGCAGCCCCTCCAGCGGCCGGCATTTCGACCATTGCTCCGCCTGCCACAGCAGGGTGGGCCATTCCTCCGGGCGGTAATACTGTTTCAGAAACTCACAAATTTGCTCAGCTGGCGTATTCATCTTGCTTTTCAAGCATACTCCCGCCCGCCGGAAATGCAAGTAAAAACGCGCCATTCCGGGGGTGGAATGGCGCGTGAAAGGATAATAGTTATGCTGCTTACTTGATGCGGTCGTTTTCTCCGGGGCCCCAGGAGGGCTTGAAATCCGGAATCCGGTTACCGCTGCCGGGGCAGTCCGCAGGCACGCGGTACTGCTCGCGCAGTTTGTAGTAAGTCTCGGTGAGCTGCTTCATCACATCGGCATACTCCGGATCCTGGGCTACATTGCGCATCTGCTTCGGGTCCTTTTCGTTGTCGATGAGCATCCACTCGTTCTCAGGTTTGCGTACGCCGCTCTTGCGTTCCTCGCCCGTGGGGATCCAGATGTGGGCGAAGGTATAGCGTTTGGTGCGCAGACCATCGTGGCGCGGTGCGTTGTGCTCGCCGGGCTGCTCGTAGAAAGCGTAGTAAAGCGGGCGGTCTTCAAATTCCGGAGCAGAGCCGGTCTTAAACAGCGGGGTCAGGGAAACACCCTCCATCGTGCGGGTGTTTTCCGGTGTGTTCACCCCGGCAATTTCAAGGATGGTGGGTGCGTAGTCAATGTTCTGCACCATGGCCTGCGAGCGGGTACCGGCAGTGATTCTGCCCTTCCAGCGCATCACCAGCGGCATGCGGAAGCTCTGCTCAAAAATCCACCGTTTGTCGTACAGACCGTGCTCACCCAGGTAGAAGCCCTGGTCGCCTACGTAGATAACCAGCGTGTTTTCCGAAAGCCCGTGACGGTCCAGGTAATCCAGCAGACTGGAGATAGACTGGTCCACCGAGAGCAGGGTGCCCAGGTAGTCCTCCATATACCAGCGCCAGCGGTATTCGGCCATATCACGCTCTGTCTGCACCTTGCCGGCGCGGAATGCCTCCACGAATTCGCGGGTGCGCGTAGCAAAGAAATCATCATAGATTTCCTTGGTGCCGGGGTCCATGTGGCCAGTGCCCCAGCCCAGATTTGTTTTAGGAGCAAACTTCGGCTTGTGCTTTTCCCAGTCGAAATCCGCCGGTACTCCACCGTTGTTCTTGAACACTCCACGGTTCACCATATTGCGCAGCGTGCCTTTGGGCACGATTTCCTTCATGACATCGAAGGGAAGTTCGCTTTCCACCAGGTGGTTGTCATTCCAGTTGCACATATCCCACAGCACGCTCTGGCGGTTGTGACGCATGAATTCCGGGCGGTTGGCGTAGTCATCCATCAGTGTGTCCGGCGGCGTCAGCTTGGAAACATAATTCTTTACGGCTTTCAGGTGGCGCGGAGCCGGAATCCAGTTGCGGTGCGGGGCCTTGTGACCCACAATCAAGGCGAACGGCTTGCTCTTGTCGCGGTTTTCCATCCAGTCGATTGCCTTGGTGGTCACCAGGTCGGTTACATAGCCGCGGTCCTGGTGGTGCGTGGTGCGGCCATTCACCCCCGCCTGGTGGAAGGTGGGATTCCAGTAATCCCCCTGACTCGGGAACACCTGCCATGAGTCAAACCCGGTAGGTTGAGAAATCAGGTGCCATTTACCCACAATACCGGTCTGGTACCCGGCGGCCTGCAGCATCTTCGGGTAAGTCGGCTGCGCGCCGTTGAAAGCGGGGCCGCCATAGTTATACAGGAATCCGTTGTTGTGCGAGTGGCGGCCGGTCAGCATGCAGGCGCGGGAGGGACCACAGAGCGAATTCGCGCAGTAGGAGCGGTCAAACACCATACCCTCATTTGCCAGTCGGCGGAAACCCGGCATGGGCATCGGCGAGTCTGCATCGCAGCTGCCCAGCACCTCCGGCGAGTGGTCGTCGGTGATAATGAATAGCAGGTTCGGTCTCGCATCTGCACCCAGCGCAGTACCCATGCAGCACAGCGCAGCAAGTGTTGTCAAAATGGGAGTCAGTTTCATAACGCCACAATCCTATCAGAAATGAAAGGAAAGGTCAACCGAAAGAAAAATATACCTTGAGCCTCTGCGCTCACTTCTGGTTGTGGTCAGCTGTGCTCTTTATTGCCACCGCCGCAGATGAGGGCGGCTTTCGAAGAGAGTAACCTCAGCCCTTTTTATCGAGCTGTGCTCATTTTTTCAGGGTATGAAAATTTATTTTTCATCTCTAACCTGCACATTTTCGTGTGAGTTAGGGCAGGGTGTGAAAAATACTGCACAAAAAATCTCAAAAATACGCTTGACGTGAAATGGTGTTTGTGATAAGCTTTGCCCCGCACCCCGTCACGGGGTTGCCCGAAAGGAAAGCGAGCATCGCTTACTTCTCCCACCGGGCGAGGCAATTTTCCAAGTATGACTTTCCGAGGCGCCGAGGGCGGCAGAAATGCAGTTC
>JAZLDD010000080.1:0-6297 GCA_045614585.1 Akkermansia sp.
ACTACCCCTTTGATACCGGCATGCGGCTTCTGCTGCTCGGCGGTATGCTGCTGCTCTTCTGGGATTCCCGCCGCCCCGCGCCCACCTTCATGAAACTGCGTAAATACGAGTTCGAGGATTTCTAAATGCGCGGGGTCGGAAACTTTCATGCCTGAACAGAAGCTTTAACAAAAAAGGGTCGCAAACGCGACCCTTTTTTTATCAGCGAGCCATAGCGGCTTCGATATCATCCGGTTCAATCGGCGCATTCGGAATGAGGTCCTCCACGCCGTTCTCGGTGATGTGTACATCTGTCTCCAAGCGGATGCCGATGCTTTCTGAGGGAATGTAGATACCGGGTTCCACCGTCCACACCTGGCCCACGGCAAAGCACTTCGTATCGGAGCCCACGTCATGCACATCGATGCCGAGGGAGTGGGAAGTGCCATGCATGTAGTACTTACGCACGCAGAGGGGATTCTCCGGCTGGGCATCCACTTCCTTCTGGGTGAGCAGGCCCAGCTGCACCAGCTCAGCAGCCATGTTCACACGCACCAGGCGCTCGTACTCCTGCTTCTCCAGGCCGGGGCGCATGATGCTCATGGCATAGCGCTGCACGCGGAGCACAGCCTCATACACCACACGCTGGCGGGGGCTGAACTTGCCATTGGCAGGAATGGTGCGGGTCATATCACCGGCGTAGCCGCCGTACTCGGCACCGATATCCAGCAGAATGAGGTCGCCATCCTTCACTTCCTTGTGGTTGGAGTTATAGTGCAGCACACAGGTATCAGCACCGCTGGCAATAATCGGCAGGAAGGAGAACTTGCGGGCGCGGCGGCGGATGTAGGCAGCGCTGAGGATAGCCTCAATCTCCCACTCGCCCATGGCGGGCTTCACCTGCGGCAGCAGCTCTGCAAAACCGGCGCCGGTAATCTCGCAGGCGCGGCGCAGCTGCACCATCTCCTCTTCGCACTTCACCAGGCGCATCTCTGCCAGCAGGGAATACAGGCTCTCGGTGCGGGCATCCGGGTATGAAGCACGCAACGCGGCAGCCATGCGCTCATTGCGGGTCTGCACATAGGTGTAGCGGCGGGGGTGATTATCCGTCTCCAGCCAGATGGAGCTGGCAGCAGGCACCCACTCAGCCAGCAGGGCGTTGTACACATCTGTCCAGCGCACATCCTCCACCCCGCTCAGGGCAGTGGCGGCGTCTTCCGTAAGGCGGGCGCCTTCCCAGATGACAATTTTCTCATTCGTTTCGCGCAGCAGGAGGGTATCATCATGCTCACCGTTCTCGCCGATGCGCATGAGCAGCACCGTTTCCTCCTGGTCAATGCCGGTCAGGTAGAACAGGTTGGCATTCTGGTGATGAGCCAGGGTACCATCTGCATTGGTGGGGTAAATATCATTGGCATGTACAATCACCAGCGCACCAGCCGGCAGCTTGGCAGCCAGCGCGTCTCGGTTTGCCGTGTAAAAAGAGGCAGGTATCGGTTCGTAACGAAGTGTATGGTTCATATCTTGCTGCCCGCAGTATACTCCCTCTCCCCCGCCGGTGCAATGCGAAATCATGTGTTCAGGCTGCTTTTTCCTTGACAGATTGCATGCCCGGGAGTAAGAAAGGGACTACACACCATTTGAAATCATTATGGATCGCGACGAAAAAACCCTTATTCTTTTCAAGCCGGACTGCGTCCGCAAGAATCTCTCCGGTATCATCCTGCAGCGTCTCCTGAGCGAAGGTTTCCGCCTGCGCGGCATGAAGATGATGCAGCTGGACGACGCCATTCTGCGTGAGCACTACGCCCACATCATCGACCTGGTGATTGATGACAAGCCCCTGTTCCCCACCCTTTCCTATTTCATGCAAACCAGCCCCGTGGTGGCTCTCGTGCTTTCCGGCCCCGGTGTCATCACCCGCGTGCGCAGCATTCTCGGGCCCACCAATTCCATGAAGGCAGATAAAGGAACCATCCGTGGCGATTATGGCACCAACAGCATGCTTAACATCTGCCACGCCTCCGATTCCCCCGAAAGCGCCGAGGTAGAAATCAAGCGTTTCTTCAAGCCGGAAGAAATCTTTGACAACGTGGACTGATTCCACCGGATTCGCAACAAAAGCATTTACAGGAAAGGGCAGCATCTGCTGCCCTTTCTTTTTGAAAAAAACTTGATTCAGCTGCGGCGCTTGCTCTTACGCCGCGCGGGTTTTGCCCGGCGACGCGGGGCTTTCTTGCGCGGCTGTGCTTTTTTGGGGGTCTGCTGCGCTTTTCTGGCAGGTGGCGGCTCTACTTTCACGGGTGGCGGCGGGGGCTCCACCACCGGTGCTTTCTGCACCTCCAGATTCGTAGCCGGATTCATCACCCTGGCAAAGGAATCCACGCCATCGGCCAGCGCATTGACCAGCTTCAGCTGGTATTCCTCTGTAGAAAGGCGGGTTCCTTCCTCTGGGTTAGTCGCGTAGCCGAGCTCTACCATCACCCCGGGGCAGCGCAGCGAATTAAGCGGGCTGTAATGCGCCCGCCGGCAGCCACCATCCACAGCCTCTGTCTTTTCAACCAGGCTGGACTGCAATGCCATGGCCAGTGCCATGCTGGATTGGCTGAACTCGTGCCCCGGCAGTGGCTTATCCCCTGTCTGCAACGGGTTCATGGTATATGTCTGCACGCCGGATTCATCACTGCGGCCGCTGTTCAGATGCAGACTGATGAAGATGGCAGCCGGTGCGGCATTGGCCTTATCCACGCGAGCCTGCGGAGATTGATACTGGTTCTGCTCCTGCGTATAGACAACCTCATAACCGCGCTTTCTGAGCTCTGCGCCCAGGCGCGTTGCAACCACCAGCGCCACATCTGCCTCACGCGCGTAGGGGGTTACAGTACCTGTATCATGCCCGCCATGACCGGGGTCCAGCACCACCGTGCGCACCGCACTTCGGTTTGAAATATAGGTCGGGCGCAGCACCGGCTCAATCAACTGCAGCAGGTCTGTGACCGACACCAGCAAATCACCACCGGCATCTTCCTGCACCGGATGCGAAAGTATGCACAGGCGATCCTGAATCCGCAACTCCCGCGGGGCGGGGCCGAAATCCAGAGTAAGCTCTCCATTTCCAAGAGAGCGCCGCCCCACAACCTTGCGTCCCTTGGGCTGCAATGGCATCAATTTATAAAAACTGCGCAAATCCTCCATCGGCAGATATTCCACTCCATCCACCATGCGCGGATGCCAGGAACCGACCGCCGGGTCTGGCTGCGACTCCGGGTTACCCGGCGTAGCGGCGGGAGGCGCAGGGGTGGTTTCCGCCGCCGCAACCGCAGCATCGGTGGCGTTTGCCAGCGCCCACTGCCCCAGCACTGCATATACGAGCATCACTCCACTCCACCTGGCCGTCCACTTATTCATCATTTCTTTCGGGAATACGCGCTCACATGCGAGCCTGAAATACTGGTACGAACGCGGCCGGAGCCGGGATTGGCAGCGGCCACATTGCGACCGGCAGGGCGGCAGACGGTCGTATCATATGCCATGATTCCCTTGCAGATACTATTGGCCAGCAGGTCCTGATACCCCCCCGTAGCCATTCTGCTGCACTCAGCAGGGTTGGATACAAAGCCACCTTCAAACAGAATTGCCGGGCGCTTTATGGTGCAGAGCACTGAAAAACGAGCACGCTGAATACCGCGGTCTATCGCTCCGGAATTCCGGATAGCACGGCTGTGCACCGCTGTCGCCAGCGCTATATTTTCACTATCCTGGTTATTGCCGGCTAAATCATCAAACCGGCGAGAACGCGCAAATGGAGATGTAGTGCCCTGGGGGGCCAGAGTGAAGGTTTCAATACCGCTCGCGGCTCTCCGCCCGGCATTGTGATGAATGCTCACAAATACAGAATCCGGTATACGATTGGCAATATCCACACGCTGCTGCAGTGTCAGGAAATAATCTCCATCCCGGGTCATGACAACCCGGTAACCCTGGCGCTCAAGCAGACGGCGCAGTTTGCGCGCCACCGCGAGGTTCAGATCTTTCTCACGGGCAATTGCGCTTACCGCCCCGGCATCATGGCCACCGTGGCCGGGATCTATCACCACGGTGCGCAATCTGGATTTGGCCGAGAAACGCGGGCGCAGCACCGGATCCACAAGCTTACGCATATCTACGGCGGATATCATCAAATCCGCTCCCTCTTTCCGCACTGGATGCGAAAGCACGTAGCGGTAATTATTCACATAAAAATCCTGTTTATCGGGTTTGAGAGAAACCACGTGTTTTCCACTACCGTATGAAACACACCCGGGGCGCCCTTTCTTAGGCGTAAACTTGTAAAAGCGCCACACATCACTCAGCTTCACATACTCCACACCCTGAATCTGCGAAACCTCCCAATTTCCGGCGGCAACCACACCTGCCAGACACATGACCAGTGTCAGCATGAGCAGTATCAGGTGTGAGGCTATTCGTCTCATATACAGGGCTCTTTTACTTTACCATTTATAGGCGGCACCCCTCAAGCCCAAAATGGTTCATTCGGATATTTTATCCGGCATACGCCTGCAGGCCCTTCTTTCTGAGCCCCATGAAAAAAAACGAGCAGAAAAAAAAATCCCCGCCGGCAGATGAAAGCCGGCGGGGAATGAAGAATCAATCAGACAATACGTTGTCTTACATACCGTAGGGTTCGAAACGGCTGTTGTTCGTACCATGATAGTACATGCCGCGGGCACCTACAGGAATGTAACCCACCTGTTCGGAAACAGGCTGAGTCACGGAGTACAGCTGGCTGGTGCCGTCAATCTGCACAGTAAGAGTCTGGCCCTTGGTGTTACCCATGGAATCGGTCATGTAGCGACCGGCAAGACCGCCCAGAACACCGAACCCAACAGTTGATACAACGCGACCAGAACCGCCACCCAGCAGCTGACCGGCACCGGCACCCAGAGCAGCACCCACGCCAGTACCCAGGTTCTTGGCCGTGCTCGTGGTTTCAATATTCACATTCTTGGCCGCCACCACAGTTGCGGGGAAAGCCTGAGCACCATAGCCTACCTTGTCGGGGGATACACTATTGCCATCCACCATGGTGGAGCAGGAAGTAGTAAGCAGAGCGCACCCTGCAACCAGCGCCGTTACGATATAATTCATTTTCATATATTTGTGGATTTTTGTTGTTTGAATACTCAGGAGTACGGATTCTATACTAACTCAGTCACCTGTTCTGCGTCAAGCGTATTCGGCACACGTGACACACAGTCTTCATTCATATCAGCGCGCGAGCTTGCCACGTTGACGTAACAATTGCAAAAAAAGTCATAAATTTGGCTTGCATTTAAGGCATTTCTGCTGTATAAGTGGCCACCACATTTCCGCAGTGATGCGGAGTTAACCTTTACCAAACACACAAATATGTCCAAGCACTCCACACTCAAGGCTACTGGTACCGTCGGCGGCAAGCGTTCTGTTCTCAAGCGTTTCGAGCGCGTGAAGCTCATGAAGGAACGCGGTCAGTGGAAGGATGGTCAGAGCCCCATCGGCCTGCCCAAGACCAAGTTCGAGGCCTGATTCAGCCCCTCACGAGAGGGAACTCACATTTTCTGGAGCCCCCCGGTTGTGGCGACCGTGGGGCTTTTTTTATCCCGCCATATTCCGAGAATTGAACTATGTCTGAAGAAAACGGCTATCCCGCAGCCCCGGAGGGCAGCGTCCGTCTGAATAAGTTTCTGGCCCTGTGTGGTTACGAGAGCCGCCGTGCGGCCGATAGACTCATTGCCGAGGGGCGAGTAGAAGTGAACGGCAAGGCTGTGGACACCCCTGGTCTGCGCGTCATGCCCACTGATTTCGTAAAAGTGGACGGCCGGCGCGCTACGCCCCAGGAGGAAGTAGTCATTCTGCTCAACAAGCCGCGTGGCTATGTGTGCAGCCGCGATGCTCAGGGTGCCATCGGCACCGTGTATGACCTGCTGCCGGCCAAGTACCGCCATGCCAACTATGTGGGGCGTCTGGATGCCGACAGCGAAGGCCTGCTCATCTTCACCAACAATGGCAGCATGTGCCAGAGCCTGGCACACCCCAGTGGCGGAGTGGAAAAGGAATACTGGGTCACGCTTGACCAGGCCTATGACAGCAGCGTGCTGATCCAGTTGCTCAAGGGAGTGCGTATTCCGGAAGGCCAGGCCAAGGCCAAGTACGTTTCCCGCCTCTCTGCCCGCCGTGCCTGCGTGGTGCTGGAACAAGGGCTCAAGCGCCAGGTGCGCCAGA
This sequence comes from Akkermansia sp., assembly GCA_045614585.1. Classification (GTDB taxonomy): domain Bacteria; phylum Verrucomicrobiota; class Verrucomicrobiia; order Verrucomicrobiales; family Akkermansiaceae; genus Akkermansia. The sequence continues at coordinate 6,241 of JAZLDD010000080.1, forward strand.
TGTTCGCCTGCCTCGGTCTGCGTGTCCGCAAGCTGGTACGCGTTCGTATCGGCTCCC
>JAZLDD010000081.1:0-9661 GCA_045614585.1 Akkermansia sp.
AGATCTGCACGCGTTCCTTGCCACCTTCAATCACGCGGCAGTGCACCTTCACGGTGTCGCCAACGTTGAAGGGCGTCACGTCGTCCTTCATCTGCTCTTTTCCGATAGTGTCGAGAATGTTCATCTTGTCTCCTTCTTGTATTGTGTAAATGTTCAGTGAGCCTCCCGGCTCGGGTGGGTGCGACAGTCTACACGATTTTTTGATTCTTGGCAATGCAAATTTCACAAATTTGCGTATTTTTTTAATTTTTCCTGTCAAAAGCGATGGAAATGAGGCTGTAATGCAGGTGGGGCATAGTTCCTGATTGACAATCGGGGCAGGGTGGTATATAACGCGCGCACACTTTTACAACATCGACGACCATGCCTGCTCGCAAGAAATCCATCAAACGTAAGGTTCGCAACTGGACCGCCGCCGATTCATCCGAACTGTATGGAGTGGAAAACTGGAGCAACGACTACTTCAGTGTGTCCAAGGCGGGTGAGGTGAACGTGCATCTGGTGGATACGGACGGCAGCACCAAGGAGGTGAGTCTGCCGGAAATCATGAAGGGCTTGGAGGAGCGTGGCACCAATGTGCCGGTACTGCTGCGTTTCCGTGATTTGCTGCATGCGCGTATCGATGAGTTGAATAAGAGCTTTGCCAAGGCCATCAAGGCCGCCGGCTATACAGGGAAATACCGCGGTGTATACCCTATCAAGGTGAATCAGCAGCGCATGGTGGTGGAAGAGGTGGTAGCTCACGGCCAGCGCTATCACTATGGGCTGGAGGCGGGTTCCAAGCCTGAGCTGATTGCCGCCATGGCTTACATGCGTGATGCTGAATCCTTCCTGATGTGCAACGGGTATAAGGACGATGAATTTATCGACCTGGCGCTCATGGGTATGCGCATGGGAATGAAAATCTGCCTGATTCTGGAGATGCCCAATGAGCTGCCTGCCATATTGCGCCGAGCTGAGGCCCTGGGCGTGGAACCGATTTTGGGCGTGCGTGTGCGCCTGGCCTCCAAGGGCTCCGGCCACTGGAGTGAGTCTGCCGGCGATAAATCAGTGTTCGGTCTGAATGCAGCTCAGGTCATTGACGTGGTGGATACACTCAAGGCTGCGGGCAAGTTGCATTGCCTCAAGGCGCTGCACTATCACCAGGGCAGCCAGATTTCGAATGTGACCGTGATCCGTGGTGGCCTTACTGAAGCCTGCCGTATCTATATTGACCTTGTGAAGGAAGGCGCCCCTATGGGCACACTTGACATGGGTGGTGGTCTGGCGGTGGACTATGATGGTTCCAAGACCAATTTCCATTCCTCCTGTAACTATTCCATAGAGGAATACGCGCGAGATATCGTGGAAGTGGTAGGCGAACTCTGCACCAAGCATGGTGTGGAGCACCCCACGCTGGTGACCGAATCCGGCCGCGCGGTATCAGCTTATCACGCCGTGCTGGTGTTCAACGTGCTGGATGTGACCAGTGCTCCCGGCAGTGAGGCTCAGCCGCCCGCGTTGCCGGAAAATGCAAATGATATTCTGCTGGCGCTGGATGAAACGCACCGCATGCTTACCCGCAAGAATATCCAGGAGTGCTATAATGATGCCATCTATTACCGTGACCAGCTGCGCGCCATGTTCCACCACGGCAATGCCACGCTGCGTGAACGCGGTGTGGGCGAGGCTATCTACTGGCACATCATGGGCCTCATTTCCCGCCGTATTGGTGAGATGAGCGAGATTCCCGAGGATTTGAAGGAGGTGTCTGACAACATGGTGGACTACTACTATTCCAATTTCTCCGTGTTCCAGAGTCTGCCGGATTCGTGGGCCATTGATCAGCTTTTCCCCGTGATGCCCATTCAGCGCCTGGATGAACGCCCCACGCAGAAGGCTGTGCTGGTGGATATCACCTGTGACTGCGATGGTAAAGTGGACCATTTCATCGACCGTGAGGACGTGGCCAAATCTCTGCCTCTGCACGAGGTTGACCCCAAGGAGAATTACTACGTGGCCATTTTCATGGTGGGTGCGTACCAGGAAACGCTGGGGGACCTGCACAACCTGCTGGGCGATACGAATGTGGTGAGCGTACACCTGGAAAATGGCCGTCCCGTGTTCACGCATGAAGAAGAGGGCGACAGCGTGGCCGATGTGCTCTCCTATGTGAAGTACGATGCCAAGGACCTCGTGGCCAAGTTCCGTGCCCTGGCCGAGCGCGGGGTGGAGAACGGTCTCATCAGCCCCCGTCAGCGCCGCGATGCGCTGGAAGCATACCGCAACGGCCTGAGCGGGTACACGTATTATGAGTTGTAAGAGGGGGAGGCTGATTGATGAACCCGCAGCGCGGGTGAAAGAAGACAGGCAGGGGTAAGCCCGCGTAGCGGGCGCAGCCCCTGCAAGGCGAAAAAGATTCTGGAGCCCATGAAATGGGTGACAGAGGCGGTGTGCTATTTGACTAGCGTTCCTAACGTGATTGTTTATCTTGCTGTCTGGGGTATCTATGTGGTAGGATGTCTTGTAGGCATATGGGAAATTCTTTTGCAAATATCTACGTGCATCTCATTTTTCATACAAAGACTGGATTGTGCACCATGAAAGAGGATGATTTACCTCGCATATTTCGTTACATCGGAGGTGTGATTCGCGGTATGTCCGGTCATGCCTTTGCTGTTGGTGGTCGCCCTGACCATATACATATTTTGACTTTGTTACCAGTTACGATTGGATTGGCTGATTTTGTGCGTGATATTAAGTCTAATACAACAAAATGGGTAAAAAATATCGACCCGACTTATAAGGGCTTTGCCTGGCAAGAGGGCTATGGAGCTTTTTCTGTAAGTGAATCAAATAAAGAAGCTGTTATCCGATATATTGAGAGGCAGAAAGAACATCATGAGGCGCATTCGATGCAGGATGAGTATTGCAGCTTCTTGAAGAAACATGGCGTTGATATGAATGATATTCATTGGTGGTGTGTCAGAAATAGTTCTATTCTGTAGCCTCTGTTCTGTCACCCATTCCATGGGCTCCATTTGTTTTTTTGTAGAGCAGGGGCTGCGCCCGCGCTGCGGGCTTACCCCTGCCTTTCATCTTTTCGCCCGCCTGGCGGGCTCAGAATTTGGCGAGAACTCGCCTGCGGGAATGGATGCTAAATACCCTGGCTGTGGCTATGCTACAGGAATTTGTAGAACAGTCCTAATGAAAACCAGGGACACACGTGCGTGATTACATTATCACAGGTGCAGATTGCGCTTGCACAGAATGGTTAGTTATGATATAAGCCCCGGCGAAAAAACGGGGCTTATATAGTATATATGAAAGACATTCTCCGCAAAATCAATAGTTATATACCCAAGGGGGTTATCTGCCTTGTTGTGGTATTCGGGATATTCTCTTACATTGCATCCCAGATGGGCACGCCGCAGATGCTCAACACCATCATGAAGACAGCGCATGATCTGCTGCTCAATACGGTGTTCTACCTCATGGCCATCTGCGTGATTACCGGTGCCATCGGTCGCCTGTTTGTGGAGTTCGGCGTGGTGAGCCTGCTGGAGAAGCTGCTGCGCCCGCTCATGAAACCACTTTTCAATCTGCCCGGCGTGGCTTCGCTGGGGGCGGTGCTTACCTTCCTTTCTGATAATCCCGCCATCATCGCCCTGGCGCAGGATAAGCGCTTCAGCTCCTATTTCAAGAAATACCAGTTCATCTCACTCACCAACTTCGGTACCGCATTCGGCATGGGGCTTCTGGTGATTGTGTTCATGGTGGGGCAGGGCTTCTATGCTGAGCCGTTCATTGGGCTGTTCGGTGCCTGCTGCGGTTGTATCGTGTCCACCCGCCTGATGCAGCGTTTCATTCTGAAGAAGATGCCGGAGTTTGCCACGGAAGATGCCTGCGAACCCGCAGAACTGGCTGAAGCCAAGGTGGAGGAATACACCAAGCCGCTGTTCCAGCGTATCCTGGATTCCCTGCTGGATGGTGGCCGCACCGGTGTGGATGTGGGTATCGCCATCATTCCCGGTGTGTTGATTATTTCCACCCTGGTGATGCTGCTCACTTTCGGTCCGGCGGCCGGTGGTCAGTTTACAGGTGCAGCTTACGAAGGCGTGGAACTTCTGCCCTGGATTGGCGCTAAGTGCGGCGTGTTGTTCCAGTGGCTGTTTGGCTTCAATGACCCGCACCTCATTGCCTTCCCCATCACGGCACTGGGCGCGGTGGGGGCTGCCTTGGGTCTGGTTCCCAACTTCATCCAAGCCGGGTGGATTGATGGCAACGCCATTGCCGTGTTCACCGCCATCGGCATGTGCTGGAGCGGCTACCTGAGCACTCACACGGCCATGCTTGATACGCTGGGATACCGTCCTCTTACCTCCAAAGCTATCTGGGCTCACACCATCGGTGGTCTGGCTGCAGCCGTGGTGGCCCACTGGGTGTATGTTCTCTACACAATTATTTGATTCTATGAAAAAACTGATACCCGTTATGATGCTGTTGGCGCTGGGGCTCAGCTCCTGCGCTGTGAAGACTGTGACCCGTAAAGAGCTGCTGACACCTACGCTGTCCACGGCCATGGATCACACCGAGCTTACGGATATGAAATACTATGGTGCAGATGCCGAGTATGATTACTTTACCCGCGGCTATACCCGTTACCGTGTGCTGAAGAGCGAGAACTGCCTGCCCGAGAGTGCCCGCTTTACCTTTAACAACTGGCAGGGCGGCAAGCTTTACCGCGATTGTCTCAAGGAATCTGCCAGCAACGCCCTGGTTTCCAAGCTGCAGGAACTTCTGAATGGTGCTACCGCCACAGGCACATCCGCGCAGACGGTGCCTACCCCTGAGCCGACTCCTCAGCCATACCAGCCCAAGACCCAGACGGGTAAGGCAATCCAGAGCTGGCTGGAACAGTATAAGAATACAAACGCGCAGTAAGCTGCTGTATATCTTCCGCATTTTTCATTCCCCGGTGGTTCTGTTGAACGCCGGGGAATTTTAATAATCAAACGTGCTGGCCTGCAGCAGGTCTTCTTCAGAAATATAGGGAATCAGCTCGGTATCCGGGTGGCTGAAACCTGGTGGCAGGTTGTTTTCGGAAATGATGGTGTTGGTTTCTGGAAGCGCGAATGCGTGAGGAGCATGCGCAAAGAAGGCCTGAGCCGGGGTCATGAGTATGCATTTTCCGGCTGCTTCTGCAGCCGCTCTGGCCCAGGTGGTGCGAGCCGGATGCTGGTATGCTGCCACATCTGCCCGGAGCGCCGGCGGACAAAGCAGTGCGATATCCGGCCTGTTTTCGTGCTGCAGAGAAGCAAGCGCTGCCGGTGAATCCAGGATGCCGCAGTCTTTGAGCAATGTGCCACCAGTGCAGATTACCTGCTGCGGCAGAGAACTGGCTGTGAGGTGAGAAAGCAGCTCCGGAGAGTTCGATATCAGCGTGCAGGGCAGGTTCCCAAGCTGGGAGACAAAGACCAGAGCGAGAGAATCGCTGTCCAGGTATATTGCCATCCCCGGCTTCACATGGGCGGCGGCGAGTTTCGCCAGCTGGCAATCCGGGCGGGTGGCGGTATCATGCCCTGGGGTGGGGAGAATGTAGCGGGCTCCACCGTGAACACGCTGTAACAGCCCCTGCGCCTGCATATCTACCAGATCGGTGCGAATGGTTTCATCGGTCACCCCGAGCTCCCGTGCCAGAGCTGCAGAGCGGATGCTGCCGCGCTGCTGCAGGATGCGGAGGATATAGGCACGCCTTTCCTGAGCTACGTACATGGTGCTGAATCAGGGTTGGAAGGTGGAGGCAAAATCCTCCAGCTTGCTGATGAGAAGCCCTGCCGCTTCACAGAATAGCCCGGAAATATCCTCGTTCACCTTGCGGATGCCGCCGCTGAGCTCCTGTATGAGTCTCTGGATGATTTGAACGCGTCTGCTGGCCAAATCCACCGGGAATGAGGATTGACGCGTCAGCAGGATGGTTGCGAGTATATAGGAAACCACGCCGGCATAGCGTTTGATGAAGTTTTCCGCTTCGGCTTTACCGGCATTTTCTCGCACCATGATATGTTTCTGCACCAGTGCCGTCAGGCGTGATGTTTCCTGGAAAAGCTGGTGGTGCATAGCGTCCTTCACGGCCTTGGCGTGATCCGGAAGTACGAAATCCAGAACATCCCATTCCCGCTCGGTTCCTTGCTCCGGTGGCATGTGTGCTTCATCTTCCGCTGCCATCTGGTTCAACAGATCCGTGCGGTCCATGACATAGGCTTCCGACATCTGCCCATTGATTTCGTGGCGGTATTTGGCGCGTATCGTGGGGTGAATCGCCAGATAGGCTTCAGCCCGGTTCAAGCGCGCATCCCAGGAGCAGCTGGGGAGTTTGTCTTCGTGTATGATAGCCATGGCGGCGCCCTGGAACCGCGCCACGTTGAACGCCACGTGGTCGCGCAGTGCCTCCATGTTCAGAAAGGCCTGCGAATTGGCTTCCTGCCAGCTCATTTCCCACTGGCTGAGGGAAATATCATAGTCAAAATCTGCTGTTTCAATCAGCACCCGGGTATCGCGCTGCACGAATATCTCGATAGAGAGCTGATTGCTCAGGGCGCGGCGGTTGTCCTGCTCCGGTACCCGGCGGGAAAGCGTGATATCACCTATCTGCACGTTGCCCTGAGAGTGCGTGCGTAAGCGTTCCAGCACGGGGTGGGGATCTGCCTGTTTCAGAGCCGGGTGCCGGTTGGTGAAGCTGACCCGGCAGCCTGCGATATCGCGCAGGCAGTTACCCTCCATGATAAAATCGATGGCTTCACCCTCATCGATCCCCCAGAGGGTGAGGTGAGTCACCCCCCGCGTGGTGTTATCGATAACACCGCGGGTGATGAGGGGTGTGATGAGAGCGAGCATAGAGACGATTTTCAGACGATTTATTTAGAGGAGGGGGCGGGGAGGCTGGCCGCAAGGGCGGCTACGGCCTCGGGGGCGTTCATGAGTTCCACCACGGCATCCCACTTGCCCTGCATGAGCGCTTCTCTTGGCTCGGCGGGCATGGTGATGGGGAAACTGGCGGCGGAGCAGCTCAGGGTCATGCTCTCCAGGTCTACCGTCCACTGGGTATCCGGCTCAGTGGTGGTGATTTCCATGGCACGGAGCAGGTCCTCGCGGCTGGCGCGTACGCAGGGCAGGCCGATGCCGCTGCTGTTGCCGAAGAAGATTTCGGCAAAGGTCTCGGCCACGATAGCCTGAATACCACTGCGCTTGATGGCCTGCGGGGCGTGCTCGCGGGAGGAACCGCAGCCGAAGTTCTCACCACCCAGGATGATGGTGGCACCGGCGTGCTGGGGGGCATCGATGGGGTGCCCCTTGGAGGAACCGTCGGCGTTGAAACGCTCGTCATAGAACATGGTACCAGCCAGTTCATCGAAGGTGATGCACTTCAGAAAACGGGCGGGAATGATGCGGTCAGTATCCATATCCGCCCCGGCCACGGGAACGGCCTTGCCGCTGATGCTGATAATCTTGGTAAGAGGCATGTGTTGAAAAAGGATTACGGGTTACTGAATGTCGAACACCTCGCGGGCATCCGCTACAGTGCCGGTGATGGCGGCTGCGGCGGCCATGATGGGGCTCATGAGCAGGGTGCGTCCGGTGGGGCTGCCCTGGCGACCCTTGAAATTGCGGTTGCTGGTGCTGGCACAGATCTGGTCGCCCACCAGTTTATCCGGGTTCATGGCCAGGCACATAGAGCACCCGGGCAGGCGCCACTCGAAACCGGCCTCGCGGAAAATCTGAGCAATGCCTTCCGCTTCACACTGCAGGGCGGTCATCTGGGAGCCCGGCACGGCCAGAGCCTTGATACCCGGCTTCACCTTACGGCCCTTCAGGTAGGGAGCCACGGCGCGGAAATCGGTGATGTGGCCGTTCGTGCAGGAGCCGATGAACACCACATCCACAGGAAGGCCCTTGATAGGCTGGCCGGGGGTGAGTTTCATGTATTCAAGGGCTGTGGTGTATGCCTTGCGACCTTCGTCGTCGCGGGCATCCTCAGGGGCAGGCACGCTGCCGCCGATGCCGATGTTCATATCGGGAGAAATACCCCAGGTCACCGTAGGCTCGATTTCCTCTGCCGGGATGATGACCACATCATCGTACACGGCATCAGCATCGGAGGCAAAGCTCTTCCATCGCTCCACGGCGGCATCCCAGGCTTCGCCCTTGGGAGCATACGGGCGACCTTTCAGGTATTCGAAGGTTGTTTCGTCCGGGTTGATGTAGCCACAGCGGGCGGCGCCTTCAATGGCCAGGTTGCAGAGGGTCAGTCGGCCATCCATATCCATGGATTCAATGGCGCTGCCACCGAATTCATAGGCATAGCCCAGACCGCCGTTGGCGCCGAGCTTGCCGATGATGTGCAGGGCCACGTCCTTGGCAGTGACGCCGGGGCGCAGGGTGCCTTCCACGCGCACATTGCGCACCTTCAGCGGGCTCATGGCCAGGGTCTGGGTGGCCAGTACATCGCGCACCTGGGTGGTGCCGATACCCATGGCAATGCTGCCCACGGCGCCGTGCGTGGCGGTGTGGGAGTCGCCGCAGACGATGGTCATACCCGGCTGGGTGATGCCCAGTTCCGGCCCGACCATGTGAACAATGCCCTGGCGGCCGCTGTTCAGGTCGAACAGGCGGATGTTGTTCTCCTGGCAGTTGCGGCGAAGCTCGTTGAGCATGGCCGCTGCGCGGGGGTCTGCAAAGGGTTCGCACTGGTCATCTGTGGGGATGATGTGGTCCACTGTGGCAAAAAGTCGCTCCGGGTGCAGTACGGGCAGCCCCAGCTCGCGCAGCATGGCAAAGGCCTGCGGCGAGGTTACCTCGTGCAGGTACATGGTGGCTATGAACAGCTGCGTACGCCCGTCCGGCAGTGTGCCCGCCGTGTGCGCGTCCCATACTTTTTGGTATAATGTCTTACCCATAGTTGTGCTTATCTGGCACTGTAGCACAGGCGCACGCGTGCGTCAAGGGTGCAAGACACGATACCGCGTGCTATGACACAAGGCGAGGGGAAATGCAGATTTCAGAAGTCAGAACGCAGAATATCACTATAGGGCACAGCTTCCGCTGTGCCAGGTAGAGAAAACCGCCTGAGATATTTCTCAGGCGGTTTTGTTATCCGGTGTGGCGAAAGCCACACTCGAGCTTATTATTCTGATTTCTGACTTCTGAAATCTGAATTGAAAAACCGGTTCCTGCCAGGAGCAGGAACCGGTTTTGTTGAGCTTTTGTGCGGTATCTTTACTCGCCCAGAACCTCAGCGCGTTCCTCGAGCAGCTCGGCGCAGGAAGCGTCGATCTTGGCGCGGGAGAACTCGTCGATGGGCAGACCCTCAACGATGCTGTAGGTGCCGTCCGCATTGGTGCGGGTGGGCTGGGAGCAGATGATGCCGGCGGGCAGACCGTACTTGGTGCCGTCGGTGTAAGAAGCCACGGAGAACCAGTCGCCCTCGGCGGTGGGGGTGGTCAGGTTCTTCACAGTCATCAGGGCGGCGTTGGCTGCGGAAGCAGCGGAGGAAAGGCCGCGGGCCTGGATGATGGCGGCGCCGCGCTGCTGCACGGTCTTGATGAAGTCGGTCTTGAGCCATTCGATGTCGGAAATGACCTCGGTCACGGGCTTGCCACCAATCTTGGCGTTGGTGAAGTCC
>JAZLDD010000082.1:0-12516 GCA_045614585.1 Akkermansia sp.
GGAAGCCTCCCGCCGTCGCGGCGTGACCGGCGATATCCTCCTGCAGCTTCTGGTGACCCGCCTCGACAACATCATCTACCGCCTCAACTTTGCCACCACCCGCGCCGCTGCTCGTCAGATGGTGTCCCACGGCCACGTGACCGTGAATGGCAAGAAGGTGAACATCGCTTCTTACAGCTGCAAGCCCGGCGACGTGATTAGCGTTGCTGCCAAGGCTCGCTCCCAGGCTCTGGCCAACCGCTTCGTTGAGCTTGCCGCCAGCGCCACCACCCCCGATTGGCTGGAGGTTGATACCGCCAAGCTCACCGGTAAGGTGACCCGCATCCCCTCCGTAGAGGAGATTGCCCCCATCGTGAACGTGCAGCTCATCGTGGAGCTCTACTCCCGCTAAAACTGCGACGTTTGCAACGTCATTCAACAATACAGAAAACCTGCGAGCATATGCTTGCAGGTTTTTTGTGTGTATGGATTATTCTTACTATCTATCATGATTCACGGCTCGCGTACGCATGCCACAGCGAGCTCTAAAAACGGCTTGACAATTAAGATAGAAAGCGTAGAATGAACGCCGCTGCGTTCTTATCCGGGAGCGTTGCCTGTAATAATTTTCTTAATATTCTGACTATGAACAGTTACCGTACCCATACGTGCGATGAGCTCCGCCCCGCTCATGTAGACCAGGTAGTGACGCTGGTTGGCTGGGTGGACACCGTGCGCGACCACGGCGGTGTGATTTTCATCGATCTCCGCGACCGCGCTGGCAAAACCCAGGTAGTATTCCACCCGGAGATCGACGCTAATCTGGCGCAACAGGCAGAAGCACTGCGTGTAGAAACCGTGATTCAGGTGACCGGCAAGGTGGTGCGCCGCCTCAAGACGGATGAGATTGATGCTACGAATCCTGACCTGGCAACGGGCGAGATTGAGGTGGAGGCCACCGAGATGAAGGTGCTGAACCCGGCCGCCGTGCTGCCTTTCCAGCTGGATCGCAACATCGCCAACGAGGATATCCGCCTGAAGTACCGTTTCCTCGATTTGCGCCGCCCCGCTATGCAGCGCAACATGATTCTGCGCCACCGCATCACCAAGACCATGCGCGACTATCTTGACGAGCAGGGCTTCCTTGAGATTGAGACCCCGATTCTCTCCAAGAGCACGCCCGAAGGTGCCCGCGACTTCCTGGTGCCCAGCCGTCTTACACCCGGTGCTTTCTACGCGCTTCCCCAGGCTCCGCAGCAGTACAAGCAGCTGCTCATGGTTGCCGGCATGGAGCGTTATTTCCAGGTGGCCCGCTGCTTCCGCGATGAAGACCTCCGCGCCGACCGCCAGCCTGAGTTCACACAGATTGATATCGAGGCCTCCTTTATCACCCCGGAGGATATCTACGGCTGGATTGAGGCCATGCTCAAGCGTGTGTTTAAGGAATCTGTGGGGCGCGATATCGTGACTCCGTTCCCCCGTATGACCTGGCACGATGCCATGGACCAGTACGGCTCTGATAAGCCTGAGCGCCGTTTCGAGATGAAGATTACGGATTGCTCGGATATCTTTGCCACCAGTGATTTCCGCGTGTTCTCCGGCGCTGTGGCCAGTGGCGGTGTGGTGAAAGCCATCAATGCCAAGGGCTTCAACCCCTCTGTGGGTCAGATTGATTCTCTTACCCAGACGGCTATTGAAGCCGGCGCCAAGGGCCTGGCCTACATCAAGGTGCGCGACGTAAACGACCGCGACGGATGGAAGAGCCCCATCACTAAGCGTCTGACCGATGCTGAGATTGAGTCCCTGAAGCAACGTCTGAATATCGAAAGCGGCGACTGTGTGTTCTTTGCCGCCGGAGCCTGGGAGCAGAGCTGCACCATTCTGGGGCGCGTACGTCTGGCCTGCGCCGACTTCATGGAAATCCTGAAGGATAACGACGAAGTTGACCTGTTCTGGGTGAACCGCTTCCCGCTCTTCGGCTGGGATGAGGAAGAACAGCGTTTCTGCGCTATTCACCATCCCTTCACCCGCCCGGTGCCTGAGGATGTGGAGAAGGTGCTCAAGGGCGAGATTTCCACCGATATCTGCGCCGAGGCATATGATGTGATTTTCAACGGCAACGAGCTGGGCGGCGGTTCTATCCGTATCCACGAGAAGGACCTGCAGGATGCTACTTTCCGCGCCCTGGGGCTGGATGATGCCACGATTCAGGAGCAGTTCGGTCATCTTCTGGCTGCATTCTCCTTCGGCGCACCGCCTCACGGCGGCCTTGCTCTGGGCCTGGACCGCGTGGTGATGCTTATCGGCAAGTGCGAGTCTATCCGCGAGGTTATCGCATTCCCGAAGAATAACCGCGGCGCCGATCTCATGAGCGAGTCTCCGGCCCCGGCTGAGCCTAACCAGCTGCGCGATGTGCATATTCAGGTGAAACTGCCTGAGAAACTGCGCCAGAAGCTGGAGGCCGAGAAAGCCGCTGCTGAGCAGCAAGGTTGATTCGCCCGCTCATAACTAACGGAAATTTACCGTGCCTGCAGGATTCAGCCCCTGCGGGCACGCTTTTTTCTGGCAAATAACGGTAGATTAAGATAAAACTATAGCCGTAAAACGCCTGATATATGAAGGAAATGAATTCACGGTCTTCCAGTGATGGTGCTGCGAACCGGGCAGATTGGTCTGTCTGGCTGGCCGAGTATGGTCCGCAGCTGCTTTTGTATGCCCGCCAGCAGTGCCGCCGCGAGGCCGATGCAGAGGATGTGCTGCAGGAGGCCCTGGTGCAACTGGTGCACGCCGTGGAGGGTGGTTCATTCACCGGCCCGCGTGATCAGTGGCGAGCGTACGCCTATACCGCTATCCGCCACCTGGCTATGGATAAAGGCCGCCGTGAGCAGGTGCGCAGCAATTATGCAGCTGCTCAGCAGGAGACACTGAGCGAGGGCGCTGAGGAAACACCTTGGCTCAGCTGTGCCGCAGATGATGAATACCTGCGCCGGAGACTGGAGGCTCTGCTCCGTAAATTAGCTCCCGAGTTTGCTGAGGTTGTGGTGCTTCATATATGGGGGGAGCATACGTTTCAGCAGATTGCGGATATGACCGGTAATAAACTATCAACGATTACTTCCCGCTACCGGTATGCGTTGCAGAGCCTGCGCAAGGAATTGGAATTGAACCCTATTGAGCGCTGAATCATGAATACATCGCACGATTTTAAACTTGATGGAACATCACCGGTGGCGCTTCCGCCCGCTCTGGAGCAGCGCCTGCTGGCCGCTATGCAGCAGGCTCATGACGAGGAGCTCGAATGCCGCGAAATGGAGAATCTGCTGCGGCGTTTCCGTCCGGCGGCCATGCCGGCACGTCTTGTGGGGCAGCTGGGGGTGCAGATGTATGTGGAATCTCAGCAGAAGCGCTTCACGGGCACCAGTCGATATTGGATGAAGGGAAGTGCTGCGGCCGTTGCTGCGGTGGCGTTGGCTGCCGTCTGCCTGCCACTCGTTTTCTCCGGTAGCGCGGTGGCAGAGGATGAGAACCAGGGGCTGGTGGGGCGGAATATCATTGAATCGCGCAGCACGAACCGTGTGGAATGGCGCCGTGGCGAAGCTCCGGTGCGGCATTATCAGGTGATTTATGAAGATTCCTTTGTGCTGGATTCCGAAGGAACTACCACGGTCATCCGCGTACCGAATACAACAGAAGTGGAAGTAGAGGAGGATTATCTGTGAAAACTTGTTTATATACACTTGTCCTGGCCGTCCTGCTGCCCCTGGCTGCGGCTGCTGCAGAAAAACCACGCGCTATGTTCGGTGTGGTGACGGATGACATGGCGTCTCTTTCCCGGGGGGTGCTGGTGCGCTCGGTGCGCCCGGACAGCCCGGCGTTGAAGCTGGGACTGCTGCCCGGGGATGTGATTCTGTCCATGAATGGTCGCGCCATTTCGTCTAAGGAAGAGCTGCGGGCGGTGCTGTTGTCCATGGAGCCTGGTCAGAGTCTGGAGGTGGAGTGGCAGCGCGGTGCAGAAATTCAGCGAATCAGCGTGGTGCTGGCAGAGCGTCCGGTATCGAAAAAACGTGGTGCGGCCAGCGCAAATGCAGCAGTCGGGGGCGATCGCATGCTGCGCCCTTTACGGGTGGAGCTCCCTATTCGTGAGGCGATGCGTGAGCACCGCCGCGAGGTGATTCGCCAATTGTCCCAGTTGCCGGATGGGCTCGTGCCAGCCGAGGTCTCTGACCATCTGCAATCAATCCGCAACCTGGCGAGAGATGCGAATCCGAATGGCCGGGGGTGGATGCTGGGTGAAGCCGGAGAGGTGACACTGCAATTAAGAGACGCAGGCGGGGTCCTTGTGCTGCACGGTGCCAACAATCAATTGACTCTTACAGTTTATGATGCAAAAGGCGAGGTGACTCATATTCTCCCGTTGAATACGACTGCGGAACGGCAAGCTGTGCCCCAGGCGGTTATTGAGCGCCTGCAGAAGCTTCGCTGAGCAGTTGGTCAATGAGCTGCTGCACAATGGCACCACTCTCGTGCAGAGAGCGCGGGCAGATGCGGCTCATATTGTCTTTTACGGTGTGCCACCAGTTGCTGCCGCTGAATGCAGCGATGAGGTTGATACTGTCCACCCCGGCCTGGAGATAGGGTATATGGTCATCCATGTATCCGCCCGGCCAGACACACCATTTCTCTGCCGGCAATCCCAGTGCGAGAATGGCCGTGCAGTACTGTCTGTACATGAAATCGGAGGTGTCAAGCGAGGGTATGGCTATGGTTTTGTTCCGTCCGCCTACCATATCCAGGTTAATCTGCCAGCGGGGCATGACAGCGCCGCGTCTTGCAACATCGAACCGGGAACCATACAGTCCGTCTTCCTCGGTCATATGGCGGCCGAAAGCCTCTTCGCCATCCAGAAAAATGAGCTCTACCCGCTGGTCATGCACCACTCTGGCCAGTTCCAGCAGTACGGCAGCTCCGCTTGCTCCATCGTCTGCGCTTTCAAAGTCGGGGGCAATGTTGATTTTGGTATCGATGTGGCAGCTGAGGAGGAGCGGAGCCGGGCTTGCTCCGCGGAATGCTCTCAGATTGCACATGCGGACTCCGTTCGGGGCAGTAAAAGTATCTCTGGCTGTCTGCCAGCCTGCGGCGTGCAGGTGCTTTTCCAGGTGCTGGAGCTGGCTTTCATATGCAGCCGAACCACTGTAGCGCGGGCCGAGTGAGCAGATGGCGGCGCAGTGTGCATAGGCATTGTGGCCGCTGAATACGGGGGTACTGACCCATTCTGTGGCGGCGGCTGGCGGCGGGGTGTCCGGCTGCGTGGCGGTGTGCGGTTTATCATCGCAGCCGCAAAGCAGGAGTAAGCAAGGCAGAAAACGGCGCATTATATGCTTTCAGAGATGCCGAAAATCTGGAGTATACGCACCAGTTCTTCGCGCCCTGCATAGGGAATTTCAATGACGCCGCTGCTCTTGCCTTTCATGGCTATGTTCACCTTGGTCCCGAAATCCTGCGAAAGCTGGCTGCAGACGCGGGCGTAGGCCTCGGGCAGCTGCGGTTCTTCACGGGGAGGGGGGACGGTCGGGTTAAGCAGGTTGCGAACCAGCTGCTCCGTCTGGCGCACGGTCAGCGTGCTGCGGAGAATTCGCTGGGCGGCCATAATCTGCTGGTGGGCGTCCTTCAACTGCAGCAGAACCTTGGCGTGGCCAACGGTAAGCTGCTGGTTTTCCAGCATTTCACGTACAGCGGGAACAAGGTCGAGCAGGCGCACCATATTGGCCACAACGGCGCGGGATTTGCCTACGTGCTGTGCTATGGTTTCCTGTTTCATGCCGAACTTTTCCTGTAAGAGTCGGTACTGTTCGGCTTCTTCCAGCGGGGTCAGATCGGCTCGCTGAAGGTTTTCGATGAGGGCAAGTTCCGCGACTTCCTGGTCTGTGGCTTCGTGGACCACCACTTTGACCGAGGTCTGCCCGAGCTTGGTGATGGCACGCAAGCGGCGTTCACCGGCAATGAGTTCAAAAGAACCATTTACCTTGCGGACAACGAGAGGCTGGATGAGCCCACGCTCGCGGATGGAAGCTGCCAGTTCTTCAATCTGCTGTTCATCGAAATGGCGGCGTGGCTGAAAAGGGGAAGCCTTGATTTCATTTACCTTGGCAAGGATGACGCGGTCACCATCTGCCACAATGTTGGCAGGGGTTGATGCGGACTCCTGCTTTTTCATGATGAGGGCTCCCAGCCCTTTTCCTAATGCTTGCCTGGCCATAATGTGTGCGCGCGATTTTATCTTATTCTAACGTGAAAAGCAACTTAATAATCCTGAATGCTGACATACTCGCTCATAAATATAAGTCATGCTGCCTTCATGCACAGGGTGAATGTTTAAGAAAAAACAGGCAGCTCGTTTATAGAGCTGCCTGTGCTTTGAAAATCTGTTCCTCCCGGTTTAGTGGCGACGCTTACCCTTGGGCTCCGGCTTTGCTGCTGGTGCCAGGTTAATCTGGAATGCTTTTTCCGGAGTATTTGCCCAGGAAGTGCAGCTCATGATGCCGGTCAGCTTGCCCTCTTTGCTCAGCTGGAGCGAAAGCATGCCATCCTTGGCATCATACACCTCTGCAGTGGGCTGGTCCGGGTCGTACTGACCGTCGTAGATGGTGATGTCCACCTGCGTAGTGCCGTCTTCCTTGGGGGTAAGGTCGCAGCGGCCTGCGATATCCAGACATGCCTCGGGGAGCTTAGTGTCGTAAATCGTGCCTACAAACTGCACGGAATTGTCAAACTTTTTAGCCTGCTCGATGTGCAGGGAAAGCTCACCGAAGCGCTTGTCCCGGGTCCATTCACCGGCAAAGAGCTTATCATCTGCCAGAGCTTGAACAAAACTGTTGATGCTCTCCTGGCGGGCGGCTTCCTGGGCGGCAGCCTGCTCGGTGATGCGGCGGGCTTCTTCCTCTGCCCGGGCCTGGTGTTCGGTCAGTGTAGCGCGGGCTGCTTCTTCGCGTCCTTTGATATAGGGTTCGGCAAGCTGATTGAATGCCGCTACTTTTTCGCGGATTGTGGCTTTCCGGGCTTCTTCGAACTCGGGAGTGAGTACGGGGGCGTCCTGGGGCAGAGCGCTCTGGGCAGTGTAATCGTTCAGCGCGAGGAGCGCGGCATTGTCTACCACAATGTTACTGAACTGCCATACTCCGTCCACATAGGTGGCTGTGAATGTAGCAGAGGTCTGAACCGAGTCACCGGTGTTGACTACCTTGCGGTATACTGAGGAATCCGCCAGTTCCTTGAGTTCGTTCAGGGGTGCCTGCAGATTTTCCGGCAGGGGTTTGGCTGCGCGGTCGGCATCGGTGATGAGATCCGTTGTGGCGCCCACCTGGAACAGGTAGACTGATTCGGGTTTCATGGCGGTATTGGCCGCTTCATTTACAGCCTCACGTTCCTTGTTGAACGCAGCAGGTGCTGTTTCCTTGGCAAACAGATCTTCCTTGACCACCATTTTGAGCGTTGCACTCATATTGACGCTGGAATCCGGATTCTTTTGCGGCTCGCTGCAAATGAGCTCGCCGGCGTTGGCGGCTTCGCATCCGCTCATCTGCTCCACCAGCATGCGGCTGATTTCCTCATTGCTGGGTTGCGTGGGGGCTGGAGGGGGGGCCGGCTCTGCAGGGGCTGGCTGCTCTGCCTGCTCTGCAGCGGGTGCAGGTGTGCCCATGATGACCTGCTTGATTTCATCGAAGCAGGAGGTAAGCATGGTTGTGGATGCTGTAAGAACGGCTGTCTGAATCAGGAGTCTCTTCATGGCGTGACGCGTGGTTACGCCCAACGCGGGCGGATTAGTGTTTCCATTCTGCCTGATTTCATATGGCTTGTCAAGCAGTCGGCGCGTCCTGTTACGTGTAAATGCTGTAAAAATTGAATGAGCGGTCATTAGAATACGCTTAATCCCCGGTCGGAATGCCCTGGTTTATCCTTTTTGCACTTGCCTCTTGACCTGAGGTCTGCGTTGATTATAATGGCATACACAGCATGTCAGCCTATACTCCCATGTTCAAAATTTTCTGGTCCGGGGTGCTTCCTCTGGCTGCTTTGTATTGTCTGTGGCTGGCTGTGCTGTGCTTATACCGGGGTAGCCGCATGCTGGTGCAGCGCGGGAGAGCCGTTTGCACCGGCTTGCATGCTTCTGGAACGGTGTTCCGGCATGGGGCTTATGTGCCTGTTTTCAGCTATATTTGCTCCAGCGGTAAAGAAGTGGATATTCTGGGAAATCAGCAATACGAGACTGAAGCTGAAGCTTTGCGGGCTCGCCGACCGCTGGTGTATGAGCGTGAACGTCCGGATGCCGGCGTGGCGCGCAGTGCAGGGGCCTATCTGGCTCGCCCGTTTGCCCTGCTGCTGGTTTCTGCGCTGCTGGCCGGGGCTTCCCATTATCTACTGTCATTGATGCCCGATTAACCGTTTTACAAATGCGGTATGTTGTGATAGATTAACCTGCATGAATACGCTCCCTGCCGGATATTCCCTGCGTGTGGCTTCTGTGGAGGATTTCACTGCCGTCCGCGTGTTTTATGATTGCCTGATAGATGATTTGCTTCAGCGGCCATATCATCCATTGTGGGCTAAAGATGGCCACCCTTCTGACGAATATCTGGCTGTCGCTCTTGCTGCGGGCGAACTTCAAATTGCTGAATATGCCGGCGCTATCGTGGCTGCCGTCGTGGTGAATGAGGCTGCCAACGATGGCTACAACGAAGTGCCGTGGCAGGTGCAGGCGGCTCCGGGTGAGTTCATTATCGTGCATGCTTTCGGGGTTGCCACCCGGCACCAGGGCAGGGGGCTGGGCGCAGCCATGATGCATTCCATCATTGATGCTGCGCGCGCTGCCGGTAAAAAATCAATCCGCCTGGACCTCATTGATCACAACCGCCCCACAGAAAAAGTGTATTTCAAGCTGGGGTTTACCAAGTGCGCTGAAATCAGATTATATTATGAGGAGGTTGGCTGGCAGCTCTTCCATATGTTCGAGCTTCCTTTATAAGAAAAAAGCGCACCCGATAGAACGGATGCGCTTTCTTGTCTCTCTTTTGCTATATGCTCTTCACAGAGCAGGCTTTTTCGGGGTGGGGACTGAGCCGTCACCCTTGAAACTCTTGTTCGGCAGCCATGTCTGGTTACGGCCCAGGAAGGCAATCTTGCCTCGCACGATGAGCTTCTCGCCCTCGCGCCACATCTCGCAGCCGTACACCTTGCCCTTGGTCGGGTCAAGAATCTCGCCTCCGCTGTAGGAGTCGCCATCCTTTTCCAGGTCCCAGATGATGGTGAGCCCCTTCACGGAAGGACTGCCCTTGATTTTTGCTTTGGCTCCCGGGTTCTGCAGCAGCTCCACCACGCGGCCGTATATCTTGCCCTGGTACTCATATACCTGAACCACGCTCTTGGCGTCGCCGGTTTCGTCATCTATTGTGGTCCAGTATCCGGTTACATTGGCAAATACCTGAGAGCTTAACGCGCACAGACTCATCGCGGCGGTCAGTAGAAGTTTCTTCATAAGTTGTATTTCTATTGGTTTGTATCTGATGATACGACCAGGTTCTGATAAAAGCTAGAGCATGGTCTAGAAACAAAGTATCAAAAATCTAGAGTATAGTCAAGCTTAAATTTGAAAAATGCACATTTACGCACCCGTCGCCCTAGGGTGAACGTATCTGGCTGGGTAGTATGTTAATCCTTGGTACTCTGTCGTTTTTTTACCACGTGGTGTACGAAGTACAGCGGCAGACCGAAAATGAGGATAAGGAGCAGGGGGGTGAAGAGGTAAAGATAAAGGCGGAGGTAAAGAGTACAGGTGGTATCGCCGGCATCCGCGCCGAGTTTCCACCAGTGGTAAGTGGCGGTGGGATTCCAGCTGAGGGAGGAGGAGGGATTCAGATGCAGCAGACCGCGGCGTGCCATGGCGGCGGGGTACCCACGGTTGCTGGCGGTGATATAATATTCATCTGCCAGGGCGCTTTCCCCCACACTGTCGTAGTAGCGGCCGAGTTCGTATGGGGCAAACGGGCTCTCAAGCCCGGAGTCAGCATACTGGAGTATTTTCAGCCCTTCTGCGGCATCTGCCGCGACTCCTTCGCCGAAAATAAGCATGGACCCGGCTTTTACGGCAGCATCTGCGTGGCCTTGCTGGGCGGCAGCCCGGTAGTTCTGGAGAGCCTCTTCATGCTTACCTTTTTCCTGCAGGAGCCAGGCTTTGTGGTAGAGAGCAGCCGGTACCAGAGCGGCAGCGGCTCTTTCCAGATACATCATGCCCTTTGCTTCATCAGGGGCTGTGCCTTTACCTTTCAGGTATGCGTCTGCCACCACATACGCCATCTGGGCATCTTTGCCTTCATCTGCCAGCTGGGTGGCAAAGTGCAGGGCTTTTGTTTCATCTGCCGGCACGCCCGAGCCCATGGTGTATATCTTGAAGAGCTGGTAGGCAGCGGGCATGATTCCGGCAGCTGCCGCTTTTTCAAGATGGTTCATGCCTTCAGTTGTATTCTGGGGGGTACCGAGGGCATTCAGCTCCATATAACCCTGCCAGTAGAGGGATTCGTTGTCACCTTCCGCGGCCTGATTGCTATAAATGGTGTAAGCTTTGGAATAGGCAGATTTTGCGGCTTCCGGGCTGTTCTGTTTCGTGTATAAATCACCCAGGATGAATGTGGCAGAGGGCTCTCCGGCTGCCGAGAGACGGTTGAACCATTCAACACAGCGCGCTGCATCTGCAGGAATGACCTCGTCTCCGCGCATGAAAACGCGGGCGAGCATCCACATGGCTTTCTGGTCACCGGCCTCTGCTTTTTCTGTCAGACTTCCGATAAATTTATCTGCCCAGGCTGCGGCTTGTATGCTATGACCTTTCAGTGCGTAGCGCAGGTATAGCTGGCGCAGGGAGTATGCATCGCCTTTTTCTGCTTCTGCTTTAAGTTGTGCCACGCTGGCTTCCATGTGTGCATCGGGGCAGGAAAGCTTGTCTTCTGAAGTGGCGGGAACCTGAGCCAGCAGAGGCAGGGCGAGCAATGGCAGGAGAATGCGGATAAATTTCATACTGATACAGGATTGACCAAATGGAAATTGCGAGTGTTGAAAGAAAAACCGGTGCTGATATCATGAATCAGCACCGGTGAAAGATAACTGAGCGGTGCGTTTTATTCACCGCGGCGGAACCCGCCGGTGTTGCGTCCACCGCCATTGCGGTTGAACGGCTTGCGCCCGGCGGAGCCTGGCTTGCGGTTGCCGAAGCTGCGGCGCTCACCATCGAAGGAACGGCGCTCGCCGAAGGACTTGCGGTTACCGAAGCTGCGAGCATTGTCGCGGTGGTTGCGAGGGGCGCGACCGAAGGGGCGGCGGCCTTCTTCCCTGGAGGGTTCAAAAGATTCTCCCTCGGTGAATTTGGTGGCAATCCCCAGGGCTTCTTCTTCCGTTTCGAAATCGGCAGGATTGAATACGTAATTATCGTCGTTGTCCTCTTCAATCTGTTTGCCGGCAGCGGGGGTAGTGCGCGGTTTGAACACCTGCTTGGCTCCTACAAGCCCTTTGCGGCGGCGCGGGTTGGTGCCGGCCTGCTGTATCTGCTCAGCTGTCATGAGCTGGCAGTGCCCCGGCTCCAGGTCTCCACCCCAGAGCGAACCGATGCGCACGCGCACCAGTTTCTTGACGCGCAGCCCGAGACAGGCGAACATCTGGCGTACCTGGCGTTTCAGCCCTTGCTCCAGCACCACACAGGCGCGGCGGGCAGAGAGACGGGAAACATACTTGGCCTTGGCCTGGCCTTCCGGAATGCGCACTCCCTTGAGAAGCTGAATGAGAACACTGCTGTCAAACGCCTGGTCGAGCGTGACCCAGTATTCTTTCTCCACGCCACCGCTGGGGTGAGCCAGTTCCTGGCACATGCTGCCGTTATTGGTGAAAATGAGCAGACCTTCGCTGTCGGCATCCAGTCGTCCCACGTAGTTGGCGTGGCGGTACTTGGCCGGCAGCAGATCATATACGGTGCCGATGGCTCCCTGAGCATCGCGGCTGCACACATAGCCCCTCGGTTTATTGAGTAGAATGACCACTTCTTCCTGCGGTATAGCGCGGCGGCCATCCACCTTTACAAAGTCAGTCGGCATAACCCGCAGCCCGGGGGTGTCCACGGCTTTGCCATTCACTTCCACTCGGCCTTCTGCTATGAGCCGGTCTGCGGCTCGGCGGCTCTCGTATCCGCACATAGCCAGAAATTTGTTCAATCGCACGCTGCCTTCCGGTGCGGCAGGATAGTCATTGTTTTCAGACATAGTAGATTTCTCTAAACTTACAGTGATGAAAGAAGCCCCGCGGTTGCCACAACCGGGGGGCTCCAAAAAATGTGAATACCCTCTCGTGAGGGGCCGAATCAGGCTTCGAACTTGGTCTTGGGCAGGCCGATGGGGCTCTGACCTTCCTTCCACTGACCGCGTTCCTTCATGAGCTTCACGCGCTCGAAACGCTTGAGAACAGAACGCTTGCCGCCGACGGTACCAGTAGCCTTGAGTGTGG
>JAZLDD010000083.1:0-17282 GCA_045614585.1 Akkermansia sp.
CTCTGCGCGAGGACACACCCGGCACCAGCCTGAGCAACGAAGCAGCCCTCAGCAACGCCCCCGCCCAGGAAGACGGACAGTTCCGCGTACCCAAGGTTGTAGGATCCGCACACTAACCCCCATTTTTTCCGCATATGCTCAACGGAACCATTTCACACTGGCGCAAGCAGCTCACCGGCGGCGCTATCTCCCCCACCCAACTGGTGCAGGAAATCGCCCGCTCCATGGAGGAACGCAACCCCGCCATCAATGCTTACCTTTCCTGGGATACCGAGGCCGCCTTGGCCGCAGCTGCCAAGGCAGACCTCAGCAAGCCGCTCGGTGGCATTCCCATCGCCGTGAAGGACAACATCGCGATGCTGGGCCAGCCTACCCGCTGTGCTTCCCGCATGCTGGAAAACTTCATTTCACCGTATGACGCCACCGCCGTCACCAAACTGACTGCAGCCGGTGCCATTCCCTTCGGCCGCACGAACATGGACGAATTCGCCATGGGCTCCTACGGCCAGAACTCCGCTTTCGGTGAGACCCAGAACCCTGCCGCTCCCGGCCATGTACCCGGTGGTTCCTCCAGTGGTTCCGCCGCCGCCGTAGCCGGTGGCATGGCCATCGCCGCCCTGGGGTCTGACACCGGCGGTTCCATCCGCCAGCCCGCCTCGCACTGCGGCGTGGTCGGCATCAAGCCCACGTATGGCCGCGTTTCCCGCTATGGTCTGGTAGCCTTCGCTTCCTCCCTGGATCAGATTGGCCCCATCACCCAGAACGTGGAAGACGCCGCCACCATTCTGAATGCCATCTGCGGACACGATGCCAAGGACTCCACTTCCTCCACCACAGCCACAGAAGATTTCACCGCCGGCCTCGGCAAGGATATCAAAGGCATGCGCATCGGTCTTCCCAAGGAATATCTTTCCTCCGGCAACAGTCCCGCCGTGGCTGCGGCCCTGGAACAGGCAGTGCAGAAACTCACTGACCTGGGCGCAGAAATCGTGGAAATCTCCCTGCCGCATGCAGAGGCCGTGGTGGCCGCCTATTACATCATCGCCTGTGCCGAGGCTTCATCCAACCTTTCCCGATTCGACGGCATCCGCTACGGCTACCGCGCCGCTGGCACCAATGGACTGGATGACCTGTACAGCAAGACCCGTGAAACCGGCTTCGGACCGGAAGTGAAACGCCGCATCATCCTGGGCACCTATGTGCTCTCCAGCGGTTTCTATGATGCCTACTATGCCAAGGCCCAGAAGGTGCGTTCCCTCGTGGCCGGCGACTTCGCCTCCGCCTTTGAGCAGGTGGACCTCATCCTCGGCCCGGTGGCACCCACCAGCGCCCCGAAGCTGAACGATGACAGCATGACCCCGCTGCAGACCTACCTGGCAGACATCTACACCATTCCGGCCAACCTGTCCGGCCTGCCCGGCATCTCCATCCCCTGCCCCGTGGAGAATGGCGCACACCCGGTCGGCATTCAGCTCCTGGCCCCGCATTTCCAGGAGACACGCCTGCTCCAGGCCGCAGCCGCCCTCGAAAAAGCATTCAACTAAACCATGGACCCCCCTGTCTACATCAGCATTGCCGGGTCCGACTGCTCCGCCGGCGCCGGTCTGCAGGCCGACCTCAAGACCGGCTTTGCACTGGGTTGCTACCCCCTCACCGCTGTCACCTGCGTGGTGAGTGAGGTGCCCGGTCTGGTGGAAGGCATCGTAGCCATGGAACCCGCCTTCGTGGCAGACCAGGTGAGCATCTGCCTGCGCAGTTTCCCGGTCAAGGCCATCAAGACCGGCATGCTTTATTCCCCGGAGATTGTGCGCGCCACCGTGACCGCACTAGAGGGCTTCACCGGTCCCATCGTAGTGGATCCGGTCATGATTGCCACGGCTGGCGAGGCGCTTATCTTGCAGGAAGCCATTGCCGTGTACGAGGAAGTACTCATTCCGCGCACCACATTGCTCACGCCGAATGGCGATGAACTCGCCAAGCTGGCTGGCACCGCTCCCATCACCACCGTCGAGGAACTGGAAGCCGCCGCCAACAAGCTCTGTGCCCGCTACAACTGCGCCATCCTGGCCAAGGGCGGGCACGTGGGCGGCAGTACCTGCACCGATATTCTGGTACAGCCCGGCAAACCCGCCCTGCGCTGGAGTCACCCGCGCACCGAAGGCATCTCCACCCACGGCACCGGCTGCACCCTTTCCAGTGCCATCACCGCCTTCCTTGCCAAAGGGCTGCCGCTGGAACAGGCGGTGGAAAACGGGCTCAGCTACATCGCCAACGCCATTGCCACCTCCCACAAGCTGGGTGAGCAATTTGCCGTGAATCACAGCATCTGAACATCCGCCTCAATCTGAGCGCGAAGTTCATCCACAGAGCCGAACTTCTTTTCCGGGCGCAGAAATCGCAGTAATTCAATCTGCATTCTGCGCCCGTATAAATTCCCCTGCCAATCCAGCAGATGAGTCTCCAGGCGCACCACCTTCTGCGCCTCGTCAATAGTGGGCCGGATACCCAGATTCGCAATACCGCGACACAGCACACCGTCCACCAGCGTCTGCGCCTCATGCACACCGGCAGGCGGCAGCACCGCCTGCGGATGCACGCGCATATTTGCCGTGGGGAAGCCCAGGCGGCGGGCCAGCTTCTGCCCCTGCTCCACCTCCCCGGCAATGCTGAAGGGATGCCCCAGCATAGCCTGAGCCAGCGGCAGGTTCCCCGCCACCAGCGCCTCGCGTATGCGGGTGGAGCAAATGCGCTCTCCCTCATACTCCGCCATATCCTGCACGCAGGCACGCAGCCCATGCTCCGCGGCATACAGCTCCACAAAGGCGGCATTACCCACGCCACCCTTGCCGAAATGCCAGTTACGCCCCACGGAAATACCCGCCACCGGGCACGCAGCGCGCAGCGCATCCAGAAACGCCCGGGGCTCCATGGCCGCCAGTTCTACAGTAAAAGGCAGCTCCAGCAGAACCTGCACCCCGGCTTCTGCCAGCAGGGCGCGCTTCTGCTCCGCGTCCGGAGTAATCAGTTTCGGCTGTTTCTGCGGAGCCAGCACCGCCAGCGGATGCTCCGCAAAAGTAAGCACACCGCGCAGGCTTCCCGGCGTATCTGCCGAGGCAATCACCTGCCGGTGGCCGCGGTGCACCCCATCAAAAAAGCCCATAGCCCAGTGAACCGGGTGGTTCAGAGCAGTAAGTTCCTCAATGGACTGCAGAATCTTCATCATTTCAAGCGCGGTCAGCCAGTACCTTTTCCACCGGCAGCAGACGCGCCAGCAGCTCATCGCGCCCGGCAGCCTTCAGAGTAGGCACATCCACTGCTTCCGATATATCAAAATGCCCGCTGCGGATACGGCGCAGCGCCGTCAGATGCGCGCCGCAGCCCAGGAACTGGCCGATATCATGCGCATAGGTGCGCACATAGAAGCCCTTGGTGCAGTGCACGCGGAAATCCACCTCAGCAGCAGCCAGGTCAATGCGGGTAATCTCATAATCCAGCACCGCCACGTGGCGGGCCTTGCGCTCCACCTCCTTACCCTTGCGGGCCAGCTTGTAGCAGGGCACACCGTTAATCTTGACCGCCGAATACATGGGCGGCACCTGGTCAAACTCGCCGTTAAAATGCTCAAAAGCCGCGCGAATGGCATCCTCCGTCAGTGCATCGGTCGGCTTTACCGCCACCACCTCGCCATCAGCATCCTGACTGTTGGTTTCCACCCCCAGCTTCATCGTAGCGGTGTATACTTTATCCTCGCACATCAGCAAATCCTGCATCTTCGTGGCCTTGCCTATCACCACAATCAGCATACCCGTGGCCATGGGGTCCAGTGTACCGCAATGCCCCACTTTCTTGGTCTGCAGAATACGGCGGCACAGCGCCACAGCATTGTGCGAGGTAAAGCCGGGGTCCTTATCCACCAGGAGAACCCCGCTGGGCTGAGGCACATCATTCATGAGCCTCAAGCTCCTTTCTAATCGCTGCCAACACCTTTTCGCGAGCTTCCGCCAGCGGGCCACGCATGCGGATACCGGCGGCCATAGCATGGCCACCGCCGCCGAACTGAGCGGCGATTTCCGCCACATTCACGGCAGGGTCCTTGCTGCGCAGCGACATGCGGATACGACCATCCTCCAGATCCTCGAAAATCACCGCTACCTTCACCCCCTGCAGCACGCGCACCACATCCACCAAATCCTTGGTATCCTCCAGGGTCACCCCGAGTTCAGCTTTACGCCCGGCGGGCATGGAATAATGCGAAAGCATGCCGCCGGACTCCACCACCATGTGGTTAAGCACCTCGCGCTGCATGAGCAGCGAAGTGAACGGCACCTCCTGATACACCCGGCGATTCACATCCGCCACATCCACACCGGCAGCCAGCAACTCACCGGCAGCGTGCATCACCTCGGGAGTGGTGCTGCCATACTGAAAGGAGCCTGTATCGGTGCTGATACCCACATATAAAGCCTCCGCAACCGGTCTGGTGAAAGGCACACCCCACTCTTTCAGCACCTTGAACAGCACATAAGCGCAAGCGGCCGTCTCCGGCTCAATGATATGCAGATGACCATAGCGGGTATTCGTCCCATGATGGTCAATATTGACAATCTGCGGAAAATCGGCAAAAAGCTTCTGCGTGCGGTCACCCAGGCGTTTCCAATCGCCCGTATCCACACAAACCAGCATCTCCAGGTCGGCGGGCACCTCCTCAGGCGCGGGCATAATCTGCTCTACCCCCTCCAGAAAAGCATAGCGTGAGGGCACGCCATCCTCGTTCCACATATATACTTTCTTACCCATGCCCTGCAATGCAAGGCCAAGAGCCAGCGTGGAGCCGATGGCATCACCATCCGGCCTGAAATGAGATGTAACACCTATCGTGCCACACTCCTGTATACGGGAGTAGAGTTGCTCGTACATGCGAGCCATATGATACCCTGTTTTCCGTCAGAGGTCAACAGATTTCACTTCCAGCGCCCCGCCTGCAACACGCGCATGGCAGCTGGCATCATACGCGTCATCATACGCCCGATTCCCACCATCACAGGTAAAATCAGCACAGGCACCCATATATTCCACGCCCAGCGTATATCTTCGCAACAATACAAGGGAGAGAGCAGATATGAATGGCCGGCATAGATAAACAGCATCCACCGTCCGCACACTGCCAGCTGTCCGGCAATACGAGGCAGAGACTTAACCAGCGCCACCCCTGCCAGCAGGAATGATACCATGAAAGCCAGATTCTTCAACGGCAGGTTGCAATGTCTCCATGACACATCCCGCCAATCCGCATACTCCTCCAATATCTCCGGCTGCAAAAAGGCACCTGCCACCACCAGTACCAGCACCACGCCATTTTTCCATATATACGAACAGGCGGCATCCAGCGACACGCCACGCACGCTGAATCCCAGCATAAAAATCCACAGATAATCAAATCGTATACTCAAATGCTGAGATGGAGAAGTCGTATAACTGCACAACGCCAGAAAAACCACCAGAATCCACCCATAACGAGGCAGGATTCCTGCGGCTATAAGAATCGCTGCCACTAACTGGTAAGCGATTAATGTCTTCAAGAACCATAGCGGAGTATTATATGCAGCCACTCCCCAGCCCAGAACCTTCTGCCATTCAATTTCCACATAAGGCTTAAACACCAGCAGAAAAATCAGGCTTAGCAGAGACCATGCGCACCAGGCCAGAGCCAGGCGACCGGTGCGACGCAACACCTGTTCCACAGCAGATGGAAGAAAATACCCGGCCAGCAGAAAAAACAAGGCAATAGCGCCCCCCACTACCTTTCCCACCCACACCGGCGCAGCATCTGCATGCAACCAGATAATGAAAAACATAGCCAGAGTGCGAGCGCAATCCACCCACTCAGCCCTGTTGGAAGCGCTGCTCATTTACTCACATTTCTCACCAGCGCACAAGTCAACTCGATGCACGCCTCCAAATCCCGGTCATCCATGATTCCGTTATGCGAGTGAATATAGCGCACAGGAACCCCAAACACGACAGACGGGCACCCATACCAATGAGGGTAACTGGCGGCGGCGTCTGTTCCGCCGGTGCGGCGCACCGCAGGCTGGAATAATATGGAATTACGCTCGGCCAGTTCCAACACCGTATCGGCAAGAGCAGGCGGTGTAATATTTGTGGGGTCATATAAGCGCACCTGCACCCCCTTGCCCAGGATTCCCTGCCGGCAGATTCCGCTTTGTCCATAGGTATCATCTGCCGGAGGCCCCTCCAGAATGATAGCCAGATCCGGCGTCTGTTCCAACGCCCGGGCCCCGCGTGTTCCTACCTCTTCCTGCACAGTACCTATAGCCTGCAGTGTACAATCCAGCTCATCATCTGCCAGTCGGCGCATCGCTTCAATCATGCAATATATGCCGGCGCGGTTATCAAAAGCTTTCCCCATCCAGCGGTGAGGCACCTCCAGCTGCTGCAGCTGCACATCGGGAGACACGGCGCAACCTACCCGGATTCCGGCTGCGGCCACATCTTCGGCACATGAAGCGCCTATATCCACAAATAACGCCTCTGTATCCATAACCTGCCTTCGCTGGCTCTCCGGCAGCAGATGAGGTGGCTTGGTTCCCACCTGTCCGGGAATGCGGCGGCCGTCCCGGGTATGCACCACCATGCGCTGGCTTGGCAGCGTATGGTTCCACCAGCCACCCAGCGGAACAATCAACAAAAAGCCATCAGGGGTTATCCCCTGCACCATGAAACCAATCTCATCCATATGGGCGATGAGCGCCACAACCGGGCCATCGCTGCTGCCTTTTTTCTGGCATACCAGGTTGCCAGCTACCGTTTCCGTGATATCACAGCAATTCTGAAGCTGCTCTGTAATCAGAGCCCGCACATCACCCTCAAATCCGGAAACACCCGCTGCATTACTGCAGCGTTCAAGCAAATCTCTATTCAGCATAGCACTACTTTACACCTGCGGCCCGGGCGGGTCAAGCCGATACCTTGGGGGCCGCTTTGCCAAATAGCACGGAATCAGCGCGAAGCCTCTGCCGGAGCCTCTTCCGGCTCTGCCTCAGCGGCAGATTCGGCAGCCATGATTTCGCGCTGGGCCATCACCTCAGCCACAGGATACCCCTGTTCAATATCCTCGATAATTGCCACGGGTGAGCCATAATCGACAATATCAAACAGCATGCATGCTACCGAATGCGGCAGGCGTATACACCCATGCGACAAGCGTTTTCCCGCTTTCACCTTGCCTGTGTGCATACCCACACCATCTGAGGTCAGGCGCATCCAGTTCGGCATTGAGGAACCCACAAACTGGCACCCCTCCGGCACCGGATTCGTGAACACATCCGCATTATTATCAATGCACTTCCCCTCAGCATCCACTATCTTTCCGTAGCGATTTGAAGCATGTTCTTTCTTCTTGAGCCGCACGCGGAAATTACCAGTCGGGGTCGGGTGTGTATCCGCTCCGGTAGAAACAGGCCAGTCGGCAGCCACCTGATTATCCACATACAAACGGCCGCGCTGCTGACTCAGACTGATGATAATCTTGTCCTCCGGTTTCGCTTTGGCAAGCAAGGCGTCATCCAGATATATCTCCATCACGGTGGGATAATTCTTGCTACGGCTCACAAACTTCTCATACGGGCTCAACTCAGACGGCACATAAACAGACGCAGGAGAAACCTGTTGCGAGCAGGAAGACACGGCAACTGCGGTTGCAGCTGCAAAAAAACACAATTTTACAGAATTAAGAGACATATCACTTGATTTCTACCGGAGTTCCCACCGGGGTATTTTCAAAAAAGATTTTGGCCATCCGCTTAGGAAGTCGTATGCAACCATGGCTCTCCGGAGCAGAGGTAACCAGCCCCTCATGCATCCAGATTCCGCCCCAGGTCAGCTGCATGCCATATGTCATAGGAGCACCTTTGTAAATACCGCCGGGGGGCATGGGTTCACCCTTGGTATAGTTCGCTACGAGAGTATTTCCATCCGCATCCACCACGCTGCCATATGTGGAAGAAATATGGTCTTCATCCTTGGCAATGATGGGGAACACCCCCTTGGGTGTATCTTTACCAGCCTTACCGGAAGAAATGGTGCTCCACCCCACACGGCGTCCAGCTATATAATAATGGGCCTGCTGCAACTCCGTATCAATCACAATACGCCGGGGACCATCAAATCCGGCAGGCACATCCCACTGGCCCGTGCTCACAGATTCCGTCACATCTATCTTGATTTTCGGGCGGGCAAATGCGTAGCCAGTTGCCATCTGAGCCAGGTCATTGGGCGAATTGACACACGCGGTCACCGCAAAAGCAGCGGCAGTGAGAATGAGAATGCGACGTTTCATATCGATGATGAATTGATATGCCAGTATGCCCCCTGGGCGCTACTTGCACATAAGTTTCTGCATTTATGCACGCAGAACAGCCTTTTGTCAAGCGCATTCCTATCTTCATGGCTATATTTTATCATGGCCAGTACACAGGAACAGCTTGCCACCCATGCAGCAGCATGCTAGCATACCTTCATGAAGCTGGTTCTGGCACCCATGCAGGATGTAACCGATTTAGCCTTTATGCGTACATTGCAGCGTATAGGCTCTCTGCCGGATCTCTTCATCACCGCCTATTTCCGCAGCACGACAACTACTTGCGCCCTCGCTGAACACAATCTGAGATGCATCGATGAAAACGAAACCGGCGTACCCATTCTGGCGCAATTAGCCGGCAGCGATTCAGCCGCTCTGGCAAGAGATGCTGCCGCGCTTCTTCAACGCCCGGGGGTAGCCGGCATTAATCTGAACGCGGGTTGCCCCTCCCCTCTGGTCAACAGGCACGGAGCCGGCGCAGGTCTGCTGCGAGACATTCCGCGGCTTACCAGTGTTCTGCATGAATTGCGCCGCATTATTCCAACAGGCAAATTCAGCGTAAAATGCCGCCTCGGCTGGGAAAATGCTACCGAAGAATTCCCCGGCATACTGGAAGCTCTGGCTGCCGCACAACCGGACGAAGTGGGCATCCATGCACGCACCCGGCAGCAATTATATGGAGGCACGCCGGATTTCAACTATGTGAAGCAAGCCGTCACCCGGCTTTCATGCCCCGTGCTGGCCAACGGGGATATCGGCACTACCGAGCAGGCCACTGCATGCATGCTGCATACAGATGCAGCCGGGCTCATGCTCGGACGAGGAGCCGTGCGAAACCCCTACATTTTCCGTCAGCTGCACGGCGGCCCCGCTCCCACAAGTCAAGAAATGCAGCTCTACTACTCCATCCTCATTGAGGAAACAGGGAGAGTACTTCTGCACAAGCGAACCGAAAAAGGTCACTGCAACCGCATGAAAAAATACCTTGCCTTCTGCTATCCGGATTTCTCAGCTGAGCAGGAATACGCACTGCGGCGATGCACCAGCATCGATGAAATGAAACGAATCCTGGAACATGGCGCAGTTTAGGCTTTCCCGCTTCAGCTTCATCGTGTAGAATACGCCCGTTATGTTACAGGCAGGTATTGTAGGTCTTCCAAACGTAGGCAAATCCACCCTTTTCAACGCTGTCACCCGCTCCCGCAAGGCCGAGGCGGCTAATTATCCGTTCTGCACCATTGACCCGAACGTGGGCATGGTGGAAGTACCGGATGAAC
Organism: Akkermansia sp.; assembly: GCA_045614585.1. Lineage (GTDB taxonomy): Bacteria > Verrucomicrobiota > Verrucomicrobiia > Verrucomicrobiales > Akkermansiaceae > Akkermansia. Next base: position 9,658 of record JAZLDD010000083.1, read on the forward strand.
GCCTCGCCGTTCTGGCAGAAATGAGCAAGACAGAAAAGATTGTACCCGCCGCCATCGAGTTCGTGGACATTGCCGGCCTGGTGAAAGGTGCAGCAGAAGGGGCCGGACTCGGCAATAAATTCCTTTCCAACATCCGCGAAACAGATGCTATCGTGCAGGTGGTTCGCTGCTTTGAAAACGATGACATCATCCACGAGTTAGGCTCTGTAGACCCGATTCGCGATATTGAAATCATCAATGCCGAACTCATCCTGGCTGACCTGGCAGCTATGGAGAAGCGCAAGGAAAGCCGCATCAAGAAAGCCCGCGGCGGCGATAAGGAAGCCAAAGCAGAGGTAGAGCTCATTGAGAAGTTACTGCCGCACCTGGATGCCGGCAACCCCGCTATCACCCTGGAGCTCAGTGAAGAAGAACGCCGTCTGCTGCGCACGTTCTTCCTTCTTTCCGACAAGAAGAGCATCTTCGCCTGCAACGTGAGCGAAGAAGAGCTGGCAGACGCCGTCAAAAACCCGGATACCCATCCCTATGTTTCCGCTGTGCGCAAATACGTGGCAGAGCACCACAACGCCGAGGCCGTGGTTATTTCCGCCCGCATTGAGGAGGAACTTTCCGAGCTTGACCCCGCCGAGGCCCGCGAATACCTCAACGACATCGGCGTGGAAGACTCCGGCGTGAGCGATCTCATCCGCGCCGTGTACCACCTGCTCGGCCTGCGCACCTATATCACCACCGGTGTGAAGGAAACCCGAGCCTGGACCATCCATGCCGGCGACAAGGCTCCCCGGGCAGCCGGTGTCATCCACACCGACTTCGAGCGTGGCTTCATTGCCGCCCAGGTAGTATCATACGAGGACCTGGTAGCCTGCGGCTCCATGGCCAAAGCCAAGGAACAGGCCAAGCTCCGAATTGAAGGCAAGGAATACGTGGTGCAGGATGGCGACGTCGTTGAATTCCGCTTCAACGTATCCAAATAAAACATCTTCATTATTTTCTATTCAGCGCTTTTCATTAACAACAGATCACATAAAAAGCGGAGCACCTTTCCAGGTGCTCCGCTTTTTTGGGGTAATTTGCTAACCGATTAATAATCGAAGGGATCGTCCTCCACCTCTTCCTGAACGGGGGGAGCCAGATATTCAGCCTTCAACTTACCAGTCATCTCATATTCAATCTCGCGCGGATCCTCGACAATCTTGGTACCTTCGGGATCATCATTACGCATGAAGTAACGGCCGGTAACCGTAAGCTGGCCTCTGCCGGCATAGTAACCAGACTGTTCGCCAGCGGGAATCTGCAGTACCAGCACGAAGTTATCCACCACGCAGGAAGCTGCTGCCTGGTTTGCACCAATAAGGGCAAGGAAGTTATTATCCTGGAACACGCTGATATCCACCCAGCCGAGGCGACCCCAGATTTCCCAGCAACCATCCACCAGCTCCGGCTGGCGCATCAGGCTGAAAGAACAGGGATAGGTTGACTGAGCACCCGGGGAGAACTCAGAAGAAACAATCCACCCGGTGTTTGCCGTCTGAAAATCAAGCTGAAAGCTCGGCGTACCACTGGTAACATTGATGCTGGTTCCCACCAATGCACGAGCCGGCTCGCCCGCCTTCTCACTACCACCGCCTCCACCACAAGAGGTAAGAGTCAGACCAAGGGTCATGCCAAGAGCAGCCAGAATAGGAAGGAAGAACTTTTTCATACGTTGTAAAGATGGTAAAGGGTAAAAATGCCTTACTTCTGCCAGTCTATCATGCCACTCACAGGAAGCAAGCAAAAAATCATTTTCTTTATCAAAAAAGACACAAAAAAAACAGCCGGCACATAGATACCCCTACGCACCGGCTGCTAAAAAAACGCATCTTCAATCAATCACAGCTTGTGACGGAAATCATCGGCTGGATGCAGACTTTTCACAAAAGCCACCAGCAGGTCAATGCTGCTCTGCACATCCTGCATATCCGCCGTTTCCACCGGGCTGTGCATATAGCGCAGCGGAAGCGAAAAACACGTGGCGGGAACCCCGCTGCGGGAGCGGTAAACCTGGTCTGTATTAGTGCCGGTAGAGCGACCGCTCGTTTCACGCTGCATGGGGATTTCCTGTTCCATGGCAAGCAATTCAAGCCGGGCATTGATATTCGGGTGGCACACCGGACCGTAGCTCAGGCACCCGCCCTGCCCCAGGCGCACATCCCCATAGCGCCCTTTATCCAGGCCGGGCGAATCAGTGGCGTGGGTCACATCCAGGCAGATGGCAGCATCCGGTTTCAGCCGGAACGCCAGCATACCAGCCCCCACGCAGCCGATTTCCTCCTGTACAGAGTTAGCAAAAACCACATTCCATGCGGGCCTGATTCCCTTTTCCGCCAGGGTACGGGCCACCTCCGCCAGAATAAAACCGCACAAACGGTCATCCAGCGCCCGGCACACCAGACGGCGGCCATCGTTCAGCATGAGCGGGCCATCGCAATACACGCCCACGGAACCCACGCGCAAGCCCAGAGCCTCCACCTCCTCGCGGGAATCGCAACCGAAATCCACATAGAGCTCATGCAGTTTGGGCGCTTTCTCATCCGCTGCACCACCGCGCAAGTGAATAGCGGTGTTACCGGTAATACCAATCACCTCGCCATCTGTACCAATAAAGCGGATCCGGCGACCACGGGCAATGGCCACATCGCTGCCACCCACACGCTCCACCCGCGCAAAGCCGTTATCATCAATATAACGGATAGAGAAACCGATTTCATCGGCATGGGCATCAAGCATCAGCGTGGGTGCATTTTCCTCCGTTGCACGCAACACGGCCCAGGTAGAACCGTAAGCATCACACTGGACCTCATCAGTATACGGCCTGATATATTCGGCCCACAGGCGCTGAGCATCCATTTCCAGCCCCGTAGGAGCCGGAGTCTCCAGATATTCACTCAGAAATTCGGCAGATTGTTCGTTCATGATATAAAGTGGCTCCCCAATAAGGGGAGCCGGAGTTAGTGTAAATCTTTATTTTGCAGCGCTTACATGTTAGCGTAACCGATATCGCTACGGCGCTGGGAGCCTTCGAAATCAACCTTGGCAGCCTCGGCGTGAGCGAGGGTACGGGCAGCATCCAGTGTATCACCTTGAGCCACGATAGCCAGCACACGACCACCAGCGGTCACCCAGCCTTCCGGTGTCAGTTTCGTGCCGCAGTGGAATACGCGCGCCTCGCAATTCTCCAGTCCGGAGATAAGGTCGCCGCTGTGAGAACTGGCGGGGTAACCGGCACTGGCCAGAATGCAGCAGATGCTCCATCCATCGCTGAAGGAGATAAGCTCAGGCGTAAACTCTCCCTTGGCGCCGTTCAGGCAGAAAGTAGCCAGGTCGCCCTGCAGCAGGGGCATCACCGCCTCGCACTCAGGGTCGCCGAAGCGGCAGTTGTATTCAATCACCTTGGGCCCCTGCGGAGTCAGCATCAGACCGAAATACAGGAAACCACGGTAGGGCAGACCATCTGCCTGCAAGCCGCGTACTGTAGGAGCCACGATTGTTTCCTCAATGGTCTTGATAAGCTCCGGAGAGGCCAGCTGGCGGGAAGCCACAGCCCCCATGCCACCGGTATTCGGGCCGGCATCGCCCACCTCCAGACGCTTATAGTCGCGAGCCGGACAAAGAATGAGGTACTTATCATCGCAAATAGCACCAAAGATAGAAATTTCCGGACCAGTCAGGAATTCTTCCACAAGCAGACGACCCTCCCCGAAACGCTTCTGAATGAAGACCTCGTTGAGGAACTCCTCGGCACTGGCGGCATCCGGGCATACAGCCACACCCTTGCCGGCAGCCAGTCCGTCAAACTTCAGCACCGTGGGGTACTGACCATTGATGGCAGCAAGAGCTTCATCATAGCTCTCCACGGCTGTAGCCATACCAGTGGGAATCTGGTGACGCAGCAGGAAATTCTTGGCAAACTCCTTGGAAGCTTCCAGCTGGGCACTCTCTTTCTGAGGCCCCCAGCAGGGAATACCGGCTGCAGCGCAGCGATTGGCCAGCCCATCTTCCTTCACAAGATAACTTTCCTCACCGGCTACGCAAAGGTCAATCTTGTTATCCACCATCCACTGAATCAGAGCATCGAATCCATCCACCTCGATGCGCGTGGCGGTCTGGCAGATAGCATCACTGCCCGGGAATGTGAAAAGCTCGGGTTTGCACGGGCTGGCAGCCAGGGTCTCTACAAGAGCCTGCTCGCGCCCACCTTTTCCAATGACGGCAATTTTCATGTTGGAGCTATTCTACCACAATTACCCGCGTGGAGCAAGGGCAAATAAAGCTCCATTGTCCCGATGGAGAAAAGCGCCATACTTTTTGCCGCACCCATAAACAGAATAACCTGAGACATCTCAGGTTATTCTGTTTATCACACATGGTTAACGGATTTAGCGATTACACTTTTCTACGACGGCGGGTAACAAGGCCGCAGAGCGCCAGCAGACCGAGAGTGGCAGTGGCGGGTTCAGGAATATTCATCACGATAGCGAGAGAGCCTACGTTGGCACCAGTATAGGTGAGAACGTAGTTATTGCTCGTGATATTGCTGAAATAGTCGGAAGCCAGCACGGCGTCCTCCGGAGTCAGCTGGGCATAGTCTGAGGAATCCAACACGAATGCATCTACCCCGGTGAAAAGGAGCACCTGCTCCCCCACACTCAGCTCCTGAATACGCTGCAAGGTAGCATCTCCCAGAGTAATACCCTGCTGCAGGGTCAGGCTGCCGGTCAGGGAAAGGAATCCTTCTGCCACCTCCAGCGTTGAGCCCATGGTGAGGGTCAGGTTGCCATTCAGGGTGCTGCCCGTGGTGAAACTGGCCTTGCCATCCACAGTCACGCTTGCCACAGCCCCCTGATTATCTACCACCCCGGCGTAGAAGCTGAGCGTGGCACCGGTTGCCATCATCAGGTCATTCATGTTGTAGGTGCCGGTACCGTACAGGCTCAGCTCACCGGCATCCACACGGATGTTGGCCACGTCATTGCCGGCGTTGTTCAGGTGCAGAGCCCCGGCACCGGTCTTGGTGATATCGGCGCGGCCGGAGCCACCCAGGCTGCCCGTGGACTTCAGCGTGGCACCCTCGGCTACATCGTAGAAGATTGCGGCAGAATTAATCATCACGGTGTTGGCGGCCAGTGTACTGGTGCCGCCCGTGGCACGGATGCTGGCGGAATCGGTGACGGTGATATCCTTACCGCTCACCGTGGCTGAATCCAGTGCCAGACCGCCCTTGTTGAGCTCAGCCCCTGCGGTAAGCGCAGCCGTGGAATCCACAGCCAGGGTGGCACCCTCCTGCACGCGGATAGCCGTGGCGTTGTTGAACGCTGCCTTGTGCTTCAGGGCACCACTGCCAACCACCTCCAGAGCGGTATTGTCTTTCAGGGATATATTACCGGTGATATCCACGGTCACGCCCTGGTCTTCACTGCGCACCAGCTGCAGGTTCTCATCTGCCGTGGTAGCGGCGGTATCGATGGTGATGGTACCTTCCTTGCCATCCGTGCCCCAGCTCATATTGTTGGTGAATGTGACGGTGGAATCCGCCTCGCCGATAGCGCCCAGGGTAGTGTTGGCAGCCATGCTTACAACCAGCTTGTCATGCTGCGTACCACCTGCGGCATTCACACGCCCGCCTTCGTTCACATTGAACGTGGCACTCACCGGGTTGTTCATGTAGTTCGTCTGGCATGGCCCGGTCAGGTTCAGCCCCTTGAGCAGATTCAGCGCACCACCGTCATTCACGTTGACCGTGGCGTTGTTGTGCATCAGGGTCATGGCGGCATTGCTGGTCAGGGTGCCATCCACAGTGATGGTATTGAACTTACTATTGTAATTGTGACCCTCACCATACATCGCCAGCACAAAGCTGCCGGAAGCAGAGTCGGAAGCATCTCCGGCAATCACCAGATGCGCTCCGGCATTGACATTCAGGTTAGAGCCATATCCGGCATTAGCAAAGATGGGGGAGAGCTTAATACTCTTGATGTACATAGTGCCGTCGGCATCTGCTCCACCCACTGTCATGGCTCCATCTATACTGAAGTCAGCAAGGCGCATATCCAGGGTGGCACCATTCTTCAGGTTGTACGTAGAAGTTACATTGCCACTCTGAGAGAGGCTCTGAGCTTCCGTTACGACAACTTCCAGACCATCCAGCTTCAGGGTAGAACCCATGGTGTGATTAAGTGCTTTGGTCGACAGGGAACCACTGCCGCTCAGCACGCCATCATTATAGACGATATTGACCACATCTGCAGTGGCGGTGTCGTTGAAAGCCACGGTCAGATTGCCAGTGCTGTCACCGCTTCTGCCAACATTGAGGGTGCCTATTTTCGTGTCCCCATCGAAAGACACCGCACAGTTATGCTGCCCAACGGTGATAGTGCCCAGTGTGGTCTCACCCTTGAAGTTCATTGTGGCGTTGTTCTGGTCAATCATCACCGTACCAATGGAGGCATTGGCGTTGAAGTTATGGGTGGTATTATCCGCGTTGATATCGAAACTATTCAGCTGGACATTACCATTGAAGTTATTGGTGGAATTCGCACTGATATTGAAACCACTCAGCTGAACATCACCATTAATGTGCAGTATGCCGCTGCCGCGGCGATCCCATACACCGTCTTCACCCGTCACACTGCCGTTGATGGTCAGGTCTTTCCAGCTGTTGAGGTGAATCTGGCTGGTGCCAGCCAGTTCCAGGTTCCCATTAATGGTGGTTGTGTCAGTAATCCGGGCATTAACCCCGTCTGCCAGCTTGAGCGTACTACCAAAGATGCTGCCGGTCAGGGTCAGGTTACCCTCCAGCACATGGGTGGTGCCGGTGAAGTCGGCGTCAATCGCCAGCTTATTGTCATAGGTGTTGTCTGTCTTATCAAGCTTCACCTGTAAGGTGCCGGTACCGGAGATATCGTTTACCGTGGCTGTGAAATTCCCCGCAGAGGTAAGGGTGTTGGTCAAAGCCAGCGTGCCCTCGCTGGCAATTTCCAGCGTACCACCGGTGGCTTCGTAGGCAGTGGCGCTCAGCTTGTTGTTTAGCACCAGTTTGCCGCTTTCCATCTTCACAGCGCCTTCCAGCGTCACATCGCTGCCGCTGAAGGAGTAAGTCTCCTCATTCGCAAAGCGGAGTCCGGTGACCGTCTTGGCCTCGGTGAAGTTGAGCGCCTTGGCAGCTTCTGCATCGCGGAATACCACTGTCTGCCCTGCGGCAAAGATGCCGTAGTCGCCCTGCCATTCGGCATAGCCACCGGCCATGGTCACCGTCATCTTAAGACCATCGGTTCCAGCTTCAAAGATGCTGGTCAGGTAATCCGGCATACTGCTGGCCATGGTCGCCGTCTTGCCGCTCCAATCGGAGGTGAACAGAGTATAAGTGCGGCCCAGATCCAGCGCGTTGGTGTCAAGAATCCCGATTGTCTGGGTAGCGTTTCCATCGGCAAACTGCATGGAGCCATTGAACTGAGCCGTGCCGGCATTCAACGCGTTGGCATCAAAGGCCAGCACACCGCCATTGAGCAGCAGGGTGCCTTCCATAGCTCCCTGGTTACCCACAATGGCAAGAGTGGTCCCCTCATTCAGCAAGTAGCTATCGCCCA
>JAZLDD010000084.1:0-13603 GCA_045614585.1 Akkermansia sp.
TGGCCACCGGTGTTGGAGTACACCTCGGTGTCCATCACGAGCACCTTCACATTGCGGCCGGAAGCGAGGATGTGGTCCAGACCACCGTAGCCGATGTCGGAGGCCCAGCCGGCGCCACGGAGAATCCACACGGACTTGCTCACCAGGTAGTTTGCCTGTGCCTTGAGGGCAGCCAGCTCGGGGTCATCGCCGCAGGCAGCCTTGATGGCGGCCACGGTTTCGCGGGCGTGTACCACCTCAGCCTCAGTCTTCTGCGGGTTGGACTTGATGGCTCCCACCAGCTCAGCACCCACCTTATCGGCAGCGGCTTCGAGCAGCTCGAAGGCGTATTCCTGCTTCTTGTCCAGGGAGACGCGGAAGCCAAGGCCGAACTGGGCGTTGTCTTCGAAGAGGCTGTTGGCCCAGGCGGGGCCGCGGCCGTCGGTATCGTGCGTCCAGGGGGTGGTGGGCAGGTTGCCGCCGTAGATGGAGGAGCAACCCGTGGCGTTGGCCACTACGAGGCGGTTGCCGAGCAGCTGGGCCAGAGCCTTGATGTAGGGGGTCTCACCGCAACCGGCGCAGGCACCGCTGAATTCGAAGAGCGGGCGCATGAACTGCTGGTCCTTCACCTGGCCGGGGTTCAGCTTGGTGCGGTCAGCATCGGACAGCTTCTCGAAGAAGTTCCAGTTCTCGGTCTCGGGCTTCAGAGACTCGGCGGCCGGGGTCATGGTCAGGGAGTTCGTGGGGCATACGCGGGTGCAGAGTGTGCAGCCCGTGCAGTCTGCAGCGGATACCTGGATGATGAACTTCTTGCCCTGCCAGTTCTTGTGCATCTTGCTGGCATCGGCGCTCTTGAAGGTTTCCGGGGCGCCTTCCAGCTCGGCCGGGTCCACCATCTTGGCGCGCAGGGCAGCATGGGGGCACACGGTGGTGCACTTGCCGCACTGGATACAGGCCTTGCTGGTTTCGGTCTTCTCGGGGGTCCACACGGGGATTTCGAGGGCGAGGTTGCGTTTCTCGTACTGGGTGGTGCCGCTGGGGAAGGTGCCGTCCACCGGCATTTCGGAGACTTTCACGCTGTCGCCTTCGCCGATGACAATCTTGCCGAGCACGTCGCGCACGAAGGCGGGGGCGCCGGGAGCCAGGGCTGCGGGCAGCTCGTGGCCGGTGATGGTGGTGCCCACGGGTACTTCGTACAGGTTGGCCAGGGAGGCATCCACAGCCTGGATGTTCTTGGCCACCACTTCGTCACCCTTCTTGCCGTAGGTCTTCTTGATGGCTTCCTTGATGTAGCCGATGGCTTCATCGGAGGGAATCACGCCGGCCAGGTGGAAGAAGCAGGTCTGCATGATCATGTTGATGCGGCCGCCCATGCCGGTAGCCTTGGCTACCTTGAAGGCATCGATGCAGTAGACCTTGATGTTCTTGTCCAGAATCTGCTGCTGCATGCGGGCAGGCAGGCTGTCCCATACCTTATCAGCGGCCACCGGGGTGTTGATGAGGAAGGTGGCGCCGTTGGCTGCGTTCTTCAGGAAGTCGAAGGTGTTGAGCAGGCTGGGCTGGTGCAGCGCAATGAAGTTGGCGCTGGTGATGAGGTAGGTGCTGTGAATCGGCGTGGTGCCGAAGCGCAGGTGAGATACCGTGGAGGAACCGGACTTCTTGGAGTCGTACACGAAGTAGCCCTGCACATACAGGTCGGTATGCTTGCCGATGATCTTGATGGCGTCCTTGTTGGCACCCACGGTACCATCGGAACCCAGACCATAGAACATGCAGCGGGTCACGGTGTCGGCCTCAGTGGTGAAGCTCGGGTCGTAGGCAATGGAGAGGCCGGTCACGTCGTCCTCAATACCCACGGCAAAGCCGGTCATGGGGGCGTGTTTCTTGAGCTCGTCGAATACACCCTTCACCATGGCGGGGGTGAATTCCTTGGAGCCCAGGCCATAGCGGCCACCCACGATGATGGGCATGGCAAAGGGCAGGGTGCCCTTCACGCTGGCATCGGAAAGAGCCTGCACCACGTCCTGCAGCAGGGGTTCACCCAGGCTGCCGGGTTCCTTGGTGCGGTCGAGCACGGCAATCTTCTTCACGGTCTTCGGCAGGGCGGCAATCACGTCCTCTGCCGGGAAGGGACGGTACAGGCGCACCTTCAGCACGCCGATATCCTCGCTGCTCAGGGCCTTCACGGTCTCAAGGCAGGCCTCAGCACCGGAACCCATGATGACGATAACGCGGGTGGCGGTGGGGTTGCCGATGTATTCCACCACATCGTAGCAGCGGCCGGTGAGCTCGCCGAACTTCTTCATGGCCTTCTTCACAATGCCGGGCACGGCGTTGTAGAACTTGTTCACGGTTTCGCGGCCCTGGAAGTACACGTCCGGGTTCTGGGCCGTGCCGCGGATGACGGGGGCATCCGGCGTGAGGGCGCGGGCGTGGAAGGCATCCACCAGGTCCTGGTCAATCATGCCGCGCAGCTGCTCATCGGTGATATCGGCAATCTTGCCCACTTCGTGAGAGGTGCGGAAACCATCAAAGAAATTGATGAAGGGCACGCGGCTTTCCAGCGTGGCAGCGTGGGCAATGGCGGCCATATCCGGGGCTTCCTGGGTGGAGGCGCCGCAGAGCATGGCAAAACCGGTGGAGCGGGCGCTCATCACGTCGCTGTGGTCACCGAAAATGGAAAGACCCTGGGCTGCCAGAGCGCGGGCGGCAATGTGGAAGACGCAGGGAGTGGGCTCGCCGGCAATCTTGAACATGTTGGGAATCATGAGCAGCAGACCCTGGGAGGCCGTGAACGTGGTGGCCATGGAGCCGGTCTGCAGGGCACCGTGAACGGCACCGGCAGCACCTGCCTCAGATTCCATCTCGACGATGCTGGGGACCGTGCCCCAGAGATTCTTGCGATCTACAGCGGTCCAGGCTTCTGCCGACTCACCCATCGGTGATGACGGGGTGATGGGGTAGATGGCGGCCACTTCAGAGCAACGGTACGCTACGGAGGCTACTGCCTCGTTGGCGTCGATAGTGCTGTATGTTGTGTTCATAATGTTTTACAATGTTTAGGAAAATGATAGCGGGTAACGACAATTCACCCATGGCGTGAAATCTGCTTCCACGTGCAATATACTACACCTGCAAGGGGGCAAAAGCAACCAAAAACGAATTTTGCTTCCGGTTTTTTCGATATGTTTCAGAATAAGCGTTTCTCCTTGCCGGCTTCGGTGCCTTCCAGATAGCGCACATAGCGGCTTACGCCGGCTCCATAAGGGGAGGAAAGGCGGATATCTGCCTCGCTTTCCACCAGTTTGGATGAGGTCCGCAGCCAGTTGAACAGGAACCAGAGCAGGCCGAGCCCGGTCAGGGTACCCAGGGGATACAGAATGAGGGGCAGGGTGGCAGGATTATCAATGATTTCCTGAATGCGGTCCTTGATGCTGCGTTTTTTGGCTTTCTGCTGTTCTTTGAAATTGATTTCGATGAGCTTGGATTTTCCCGTGGCAGAGGTGATGACCGGCGTGAAATTGTCAGCCAGAGGGGTGATGAGGGAGCTGATGCAGCGCAGGGCATTCATGAGCCCCTGCGGGCTGCCGTCACCGGCGGCCTGGCGGACTTTCTGCAGCCACTCGTGGCGCTGGGCTTCCTCCGGCTTTATTTCCTGGTAGCCGAGTTCAATGGCGGCCGGATTGCCGGTGGGGTAGCGCATGAGCACGGCATATTCGCAGGGCTGCGCCGTGGCGGTTACCAGGATATCGACCGAGAGCTCGCTGGGTATTTCCTGCCCGCCTTTGAAAATGGTCACGTAGATGCGGAATCTGGCATTTGCGTTCAGTGTGCGCAGCACGTGCTCCACGTCTTCGCGCTCTACGGTGGTGAGCAGTCCCTGCGGGTCGTTCAGCCCGGAACCATGCGGCGGGCGGGTGTATATCTCGCAATAACGCCCCAGCACTCTGGTGTTGCTTTCCTCTGGCTTTTCCAGCGGGCGGGTGCTCTGGGCCGGCAGTTTTCGCTGGCGTTGCAATTCACGCTGCTCGCGGCGCAGTTGTTTTTTTCGCTCTTCTTCGGCTTTCAGTTCTTCAGCCGTGGGTTTTCTGGGCAGAAGTGAGGTGTAACCGGTGATGAGTTCTCCTGCCATCAGATGCCGGTAATCATCTGCCCGCCAGTGCGGCATGCCGTTCTCTGCCTGGGTGGTGGCTGCTGCGGGGGACTCTGCGGCTGGCTGGGCGGCTTCATCTGCAGCCAGCGCACTGCAGCCCAGCATGAGCCCCAGCATGGCGACCAGTGCGCTCATTTTCTGGCTGCGGCGTAATTTGCGGTTCACGGAGCGGGCGTTCAGCGAGATGCGGCGGGCTGCTTTTCGCATCACTTTTTTGAGAGCCGGCACCATAGCGCGCTCGCGGAATTGCAGCTGGGCGCTTTTAATGCAGGTGTTGATGCGGTCCGGGTCTATATAGGGGTCCAGCTTGTATCCCCAGGAAAAACAGGCCATTTCCAGCTGCACATCCAGCACGAGCACCAGCATCCACTCGTGCCGCACCGGCGGTGGCAGGGGGTGCAGGGCATCCATCACAAACTCGCGCAGCTCTCTCCAGGCGCGTGTGAGCCAGTTTTCGCGGGGTTCCTGCGGGGGGCGTGCTTCGCCGGGGCGGCGTTCGCGCAGTTCGGAATCTTCAATGGCCCGCAATTGTTCGCGTTTACCGAATGACGGGTGGTGAATGCGCGCGTGATTCAGAATCCAGTGCGCGTGTGTGCGCAGCTCCTGCGTCTGCCCTACATCTGTAATATAAATGCAGAGAGCTACCGGGCGGATGCGGCGTTCCATCTGCTCCAGCGCGTGCATGAGCTCCAGGCGGTCCTGGTGCGTCAGCGCGCCGGCGGCATCCACAACGCGCGTGAATTCCACCTGACCATCGCCGAAAATTTCGTCTGCCTGCGTAATATCGTAGCCACAGGCCGGGCACTGGTCTTCAGCACCGGCGTGTATCGTGGCAGAGCATTTCGGGCATATCGGCATCCCGTTTGTTATAGCGGGTTTTTCTTTTCAGGTGAAGATTTATTATTGTCATGTGTTCTGCCCGCGGCGCTGGTTCCGATTTGCAGAAGCCATTTTGCATCATGGTGCAGAAAATTGATGTTTGAAAGTACAATGTACAAAGGACAATTTGAAGTTCCCTGCGGCTTTGCCGCAGCCGTTTAAAATGGCGAGCCTGAGGCGAGCGGAACTCCTAAATTGTCCTTTGTAATTTGTCCTTTGTACATCCCGACAAATTCTGATGAATCTATCTGCCGGCAAATCTGAAACAGCCCCGGAAGAACCACATCTGCGAGACAATCCGGAGGGTGCTGATATGTCTTGATGCATCATTGACACCTCGATGGTATTATTTCACAATCAGGGGCATGAAAAATGGACTCTGCGTATTATTGATATGCATCATAGGTGCCATCAGTGCACAAGGTGCGCTGAAAGTGGCAAGCCTGCACCCGCTGCTGAGCGATATGGCGCGCCAGGTTGGCGGCCCGGAGGTAGAGGTGGTGGATTTATTCCCGGAAAATGGCGAATTGCATGCCTTTGAACCAACCGCGGCAGATCTGGCGGCAGCCGCGGGAGCAAAGCTGGTGCTTGCCTGCGGAAAAGGCGTGGAACCCTACCTGGATGACCTGCGGGATGCGCTGCCTGCTGACACTGAAATAGTAGAGCTGGGCAAAGCCGTGCCGGAGGTGTATCTGCCCGACAGCCGGATAGCCGACCCCCACTGGTGGAACAGCCCGAGTGCCATGAAACGCGCATCGCGCGCGCTGCGGGTGGCATTCGAAAAAGCAGATCCGGCTCAGAAGACGGGTTTTGCAACCCGCCAACGTGCCTATGCCGCGCAGATGGACGCACTGGTGAGGGAAGCCCGGCTGGCATTCGCCGCCATTCCGCAGGAGCAGCGGGTGCTGGTCTGCTCCCATGCCGCCATGAATCATTTCTGCCGTGAATTCGGATTCTCCGCCATTGCGATTCACGGAATCGCCCAGGAGAGTGAAGGCGATACGGCCACTCTGGCCCACATACTGGCCCAGCTGCGGCAGCAGGCAGTTCCATGCCTGTTTCACGGAGTAAACGAAGCACCAAAAGTATTGAAAACCATAGCAGACCAAGTGGGAGCCACAACCCGCCCCCTGGCACTGGACGGCATTAACCCGGCTACTCCGACCTACGCGGATTTATTCCGGTTCAACATGAAGAATATCTGCGAAGGATTGAAAAATTAACGATTTCACATGAATCTGCACCTTTCATTTCTGCTGGGAATCACCGCTCTTTTCCCGGCCTGGGCACAGCAGGCAACCCCAGGCTATGTGTGTGGCAAGTGTGATTTACCACCGGTCATAGATGGCAAGGGAGATGATGCTGCCTGGGACGGGGTGCGGGAACTCTCACCGCTGAGGGATATTGAAGGGTCTGCAATTCCGCATGAATGCCGGATTAAGATGCTTTGGGATGAGCAGTATCTGTATATTCTGGCAGATATGGATGAGCCCCGTCTGTGGGCTACCCTGAAAGAGCATGATTCCGTCATTTACCAGGACCCGGATTTTGAAGTATTCATTGACCCGGATGCGGATGGGCTTAACTACATAGAGCTCGAAATCAACGCCCTTAACACCATCTGGGATTTATTCATCCACCGGCCGTATCGGTTTGATGACCCGCACATTCTGCATGATTGGGATATACGCGGGCTGAAACACGCCGTGCACCTGCGCGGCACACTGAACCAGCCCGGCGATACGGATAAGGGGTGGAGCGTTGAACTGGCCATTCCCTGGAGCAGTATCACCGGCCACGCCAATCAGCCGCGCACAGGAAAAGCACCGGCACCAGGCACAGAAATGCGTTTCAATTTTTCCCGGGTCAACTGGCAGGTACAAGAAGATGCTCAATCACCCTGCGGTTACTCTAAACTGCCAGTGCCGGAAAGCAACCACGTGTGGGCACCCACCGGGGTGGTGAATATTCACCAGCCCGAGCACTGGGGACGCGTGATTTTCAGCGCAGAATCCGGGCGGGGCTGGTGCGCAGCGCCACCAGCCCCGCCCGAAACGGCAAAACTGTCGCTTTATGAAGCCCTGAATGCCCTGCTGGCTCAACGAAAGCAGCTCGGCTATTTCCCGGCAGATGTAAAATTACCGCGGGGTGTCTCGTTTCAGTATCACCAACCGGATTTCTTTATACTCAGGGCCTGCTGCCAGGAAACAGGCAGAGAACTGAAACTGGACAGCCGGGGAAATTACAACACCGGCACGGCAGAACCGCTCCCCCCCAGGCTTTATCTCTGGGTGCATGGCAAACAAACGCGCAGCCCGGCAGAGTGGCAGACCGCATTTGCCACTTATGCCGCTGCAGGAATCGACTGCGTCATCATAGACGGTTCAGCCACTGAAATCGCAGCTCTCACTCCACTGGCAAAGGACGCGGGGCTGGAGGTGTTTGCCTGGTTATGGGCACTGAACCGGCCGCAGGATACCACCGCGCAGCAGCACCCGGACTGGTATGCCGTAAGCGGCAATGGGAAATCATGCCACAAGGCAGAAGACCGCCCGTTTGTGGAATATTACCAGTTTCTCTGCCCGAATAACGCAGAAGTAAAAGAGCATCTGCTGGCACAAATACGCAGCCTTGCCATTATTCCCGGCTTATCCGGAATTCAGCTGGATTATATGCGGCTGCCGGATGTTGAACTACCGCGCGGGCTCTGGGATACATACGGACTGGATATGAGCCACCCGGCTCCGGAATATGATTTCTGCTACTGCCCCACGTGTCGGAAGCGCTTCGGCAATGAGCCGAAGGGGCACGACTGGAAACAATTCCGGCTGCAGAGTGTGGCAGATTTATTCAACACCCTGGCCGCAGAAATCCGGCGCCACGGACTGAAAGCGGCTTGCGCCGTCTTCCCCAGTCCGGAGCTGGCAGCACGCATGGTACACCAGGACTGGAGTCTGTTTGAGGCGGATTTCGTATTGCCCATGGTCTATCATTCCTTCTACGACCAACCGGCACGCTGGGCCGCTGATACCACCCGGCAGGCCATTCTGCAATCGCAGAACCGGATACCGGCATTTCCCGGCATTCACCTGCCTGATTTGCCGGCAGCGGAATTACCCCGGCATCTCAGATTATTGCAGGCAACGGGGGTATCCGGCATCGGAATCTTCAGTAACGATGAGCTTACGCCTGAGCATCTGCAAGCCATAGAAAGCTGGAACAAAAGCAACGGCATGTCTCAATGCCCGATTGACAACGGGGCTGCTGAACGATAGAATTCACCCCGATTCACGATGGCACCGAGAACCACATTTCTGATCACGCTGGCAGGAGTACTGCTGGTCGGGCTTCCTCTGCCGTTTCTCACCCGGGTGGCGGCACCGGCCAGTGTCCCCAGAGCCAGGGCTGATGATGAGGCTGCCATCACCGCTTACGCCACGCTGCGCTATACCGGGCAGCCGCAAAGCATGGAACTGAGGCACCGGGGGCGTATCTGGCAAGTGGACCCGACTGCTTCCCCAGCGGAGATTGAACTTGAGTTATCCGGCACCACCGGACTTGAAATGGAGCTCCGGGCAGCGTGGGATGATGCTGCACCGCAGGCCGTCACCCTGACGGTGGAACCCGATGGTCTGCAGCCCCGCACCGAAACCCAATGGAAAGAAGAAGGCAGCAACACGCTGCAGAGTATCTATTCGTTCACATGGTAAGCAGGCACAATCACATCTGCTGGGGCGGCGGTGCTCACCACCACACCCACCACCGGCTGGAATTGAAAAATCTCACGGCGGGTTACGGTTCGGAACCCGCACTCGAAAACATTTCCTTTGCAGCGGAATGCGGCAGCACACTTGCCTTGATTGGCCCGAATGGTGCAGGAAAATCCACCCTGCTCAACGCGCTGGCCGGACTGCTGTCTCCCTGGAGCGGCGAAATTCTCTGGAATGGCCGCCCTCTGATTGAACAGCGGCACGAAATTGCCTTTCTGCCGCAGAGAAATGAAGTGAACTGGCAATTTCCCATCACGGTGCGCCAACTGGTGGAAATGGGGCGGTACCCGGCTGTGGGTATATGGAGGAGCCTGAACCGGCACGACCAGGAAATTGTCGACAAAGCACTCCGGATGCTGGGATTGGAGGAACTGCAGCACCGGCAGATAGGCGCACTGAGCGGCGGACAGCAGCAGCGGTGTTTTCTGGCAAGAGCCCTGGCACAGGAGGCACACATTCTCCTGCTCGATGAGCCGTTTACCGGGTTGGACGTGCCGGGCACAGAGGCTCTTTCCTCCTTACTCCGCAATCTGGCAGCGGAGGGGCGTCTTATCATTGCATCTCACCACGACCTGGCAACGGCCCCGACGATATTTGACGAAGCCATGCTGCTGCGCCGCAATCTGCTGGCAGCCGGGCGTGTAACCGAAGTGCTCACCCCTGAGCTGCTGCGCACCGCATTCAACTGACCATGAACGATTTTCTGCAATTTATGAGCGAACCACTGGCACAGCGCAGCCTGTGGGCATGCGGTGTCATCGGCTTTTCCAACGGTTTTGTGAGTGCTCTGGTGGTTTTGCGGCGCTCGTCTCTGCAAATCGGCACGCTTTCCTGCGCTCTGCTGCCAGGCATAGCGCTGGCTATTCTGCTTTTCGGGCTTTTCCAGCTGAGCATTCTGCTGGGCGCAGTCATAGCCGGGCTGATGGTGGGGCTCGGTTCGCTATTCGTTTCGCGCACCTCGCGCATAGAGCAGGACACGGCGCTTTCCGTACTCCATACCACGGCTTTTGCTATCGGTTATATCATTCTAATCGGGCTGGGACTGCAGCAGAAGGTGGATGACTGGCTTTTCGGAAATATCATGAGCATGGGTGATGCCGACCTCTGGATTGCCTACATAACCGGCTCTGTGGCGGTGCTCGGCATCACGGCCATGCAGAGGCCGCTGCTCATTACTCTGTTTGACCCACGAGCCGCTGCCACCATGGGTATACCCACCCAGGCATTCAACTACGGCATCTTCACGCTCATCATTCTGGTGCTGGTATCCTCGCTGCAGGCGGTAGGCGCATTTCTCACCCTGGGGCTGCTGGTTGCGCCGGCGGCCACCATGTACCTGCTGACCGACCGCGCCACGTGGATATTCTGGGGGGGCGGACTCATCGGTGCCACAGGGGCCATTGCAGCATTTTTTCTCTCCTATCCACTGGGCTGGCACCTGGGTGCCACCATCATTCTGGTGCTGGGCATCGTGTTTCTTCTGGCATATATTTTCTCTCCGAAATACGGCCTGCTCCTCCGCACCGGCAGAAAATCCCCGCACAGCAGCAAGCGCACTTGATTTCTGCTTGCGCCGGTAACGGGTATATGCTAGTATGGTGCGCGTATGAAAATCTCACTTTCTCCGCGCTCGGCAAAAGGGTTTACCCTTATTGAGCTGATTATCGTCATTGCCATTCTGGCCACA
This sequence comes from Akkermansia sp., assembly GCA_045614585.1. Taxonomy (GTDB): domain Bacteria; phylum Verrucomicrobiota; class Verrucomicrobiia; order Verrucomicrobiales; family Akkermansiaceae; genus Akkermansia. The sequence continues at coordinate 10,469 of JAZLDD010000084.1, forward strand.
CTGGCCAGCATTGCGTACCCCACCTACATGAGCATTCAGGAAAATGCCGCCCGCACGGCTGCCAAGAAGGTCTGCACAGACATTGTGGCCGCAGTGGAAAGCTTCAAGCAGGATAACAACGGCATGCTCCCCTATAACACGGAAATGGCAGAACCCAATGGTAAGGACCAGATGTACCTGACCACGACTGCCGGCGAAGATGCCGACATGATCAAAGTGCTCACCAACCGTGAGGATGATGAGGAGCGCCGCCTCAATTCCACCCGCGATATCTACCTGCGTTCCGATGAACAGGAGCAGCCCCGCGAGGGCCTCTTCATCGATAGCAATGGAGACCTGCATTTCTACGACCCCTGGGGCAAGCCCTACTACATCGTTCTCTGCGAGGAAGATGAGGGCGCCATTGACCCCTTCACCTCCCGTCGCTACCGTGGCAAGAATTGCCTGGTGTACTCCACCGGCCCCGACCAGGAAGGTAAAGCTGAAATCAAGCGCAGCACATCTGACGATGAAGAGGAAGAGAAAAACATGACCCGGAGCCAGAAGGCTGCCGCCGCTGCTGCTGCAGATCTTGCAGAAGAAGCCCTCGAGGACAACGTATACTCTTGGAAGAACCAGAAATAATTAATGAACCAATACATCACAGACGACGTTCGTCTCACGGGCATACGCCCGCTGATTTCTCCCGCCATTCTCATGGAAGATTTTCCGGTCTCTCAGGAGGCCACCCGCATGGTGTTTGAAACACGCCAGGCATTCCAGGATATCATCCATGGCAAAGATGACAGGCTGGCTGTCATCGTGGGGCCCTGCTCCATACACGACACCAAAGCCGCCATCGAATATGCCGGACTTATGGCTGAAGCAGCCAGAAAGTATGAGAAAGATCTGCTGCTCATCATGCGCGTCTATTTTGAAAAGCCCCGCACCACCGTCGGCTGGAAAGGGCTTATCAATGACCCGTTCATGGATGAGACATACAACATCAACAGTGGGCTCCGCATGGCTCGCGGACTCCTGGTGCAGCTCACGGAAATGGGAGTTCCCGCTGCTACCGAGTTTCTTGATGTAATTACCCCGCAGTATATCAGTGACCTCATCGTCTGGGGTGCTATTGGTGCCCGTACCACGGAAAGCCAGGTGCACCGCGAACTGGCCAGTGGCCTTTCCATGCCTATCGGCTTCAAGAACGGCACCACCGGCTGCGTGCAGATTGCGGTGGATGCCATCGTATCCGCAGAGCATCCCCACTGCTTCCTCTCGGTAACCAAGCAGGGCGTGTCAGCTATTGTTTCCACCAAGGGAAACGAGGGCTGCCACCTCATACTCCGTGGTTCTACTGAAGGGCCGAACTACAGTCCGGCTCATGTGGAGCAAGCCTGGCAGACCCAGCAGAAAGCCGGTATCTCCAACCGCATCATGATTGACTGCTCGCACGGCAACAGCCACAAGGACTGGAAACAGCAGCCTGCTGTGGCCACTTCTGTGGCGGAACAGCTTGCCGCCGGTTCCGATTATATCGGCGCGGTCATGATTGAAAGCAACCTCTGCTCCGGCAACCAGAAATGCAGCTCCGACATGAAATACGGTGTCAGTATCACGGATGCCTGCATCGACTGGAACGGCACCCTCGGCATGTTCGATATTCTCGCGGCCGGTGTTCGCGCCCGCCGTGCAAAACGTGCCTGATTTAAATACTAAAAAGCACTCATCTATTCTCATCCCCACCCGGTGCCACCACCGGGTGGGGATTTCTCTTGTGTACAGCTCAGGTGCTTTCTCGCCTTCTCTATACACAGAAAACCCCGGTGCCGAAGCACCAGGGTTTCCAAACCAATAGAAAGAAAATGTCTTGAAGACAGTTCTTAGCCCAGAGTCGGCTTCTTGGCGCGACGCACAGAGCCGAAGCGCTTCTGGAACTTGTCGATACGACCCTCGGTATCCACGAACTGGTTCTTACCAGTGAAGAAGGGATGGGAGTCGGAGGTGATACCGCAGGAAATCACGTAGTGCTCAACACCGTCGATTTCTTCCTTCTTGGCGGAAGTAGCGGTGGAACGAGTGATGAAGCGGCGGCCCGTGGTAATGTCCACGAACACAACGGGGTTGTACTTGGGATGTATATCTGCCTTCATAGTCTTTCAGGCTGCGTTACCGTCGCAGCGCGGCGATATTCTACGCTTTTTTTCCTCATTGTCAAGACGTATTTTGTTCTCACCCCCTCATCTGTCATACTTTTTAAAAAATTATATTTCCTGTCTATTTGGTAGTATTTTATATTGACATGCCATTCTCCCTGTGGTAATTTAGAAGCATTCCAGAAACCAGATAGGAGACACGATAATGAACAAGTATACATCCAACACCGTACATGAGGGAGCCATGCGCTGCAGGACAGAATTTCCGCAGGGTAATGCCGTGTTCACAACCGATGTAGGCAGCGCGCTGGGCGGACGCGGGGAACAGCCCAGCCCGGCACAACTGCTGGCAGCAGCCGTGGCCAGTTGTATGGGAAGTATGATGGCATACATGGGAGCCCGCCGAGGCATCAACACAACCGGCATCAGTATAGAAGCCGGATACGAGGAGGGCAAGAGCGGGATAACGGCCCTGAACTTTCATATAACTGTGCCGCAGAAGCTGACCGGAAGCGAGCGTGGTGTGCTGGAGGCCGCCGCAAAAGCATGCCCGGTAGGGGCGGCCATTTCACCGACTATTTCAAAGAACATTTCCTGGAACTGGGCGGAATAAACCCGGAGAGGAGACGCGACAGAAAACAACCATAAGAGAGAAAAGCAACCGGGAGGGGTATGTGTGTGGCCCCTCCCGGTTTGTTCATATCAGTTTGAAATCAAATATTATGGATACAGAAGCACATGAAAAGCATGAAGGAAAAGAAAAAGATTTTCACACATAAAACAAATTTTCTGCAAAAAAAGGCTTGCGTCCGACTCGAAGTTGAGTATAATAGCCCCGCTTCCACGCAAAACCGGAAACGGAGCGGCGGAGGAAAGCAAAAAGCGGATGTAGCTCAGTGGTAGAGCGCAACCTTGCCAAGGTTGATGTCGTGGGTTCGAATCCCATCATCCGCTCTCTCAGAAAACGCATCGCGGATGTAGCTCAGTGGTAGAGCGC
>JAZLDD010000085.1:0-12007 GCA_045614585.1 Akkermansia sp.
CTTTCCTTTCTTGCAGACAACGGAGCCACCCTTGGAACTGGTATCGTTCCACTTGATACCAGGCTTCTTCGCAAAGCTCCGGAGCGTGTCCTCGCCGCAGGGGAGCGTCAGGGTCTGGTTCCTCCGTATCTGCGTATTTTCCGGCAGCCTCCAATAGGTGAGGTCCCACTTGGGAAGATTCTTCTCATCCAGATACGCGGCTGCACCGGCGGAGGGAATCAGTTTGAAATGGGCAAAATAAGGCCGCACGTCGCGCTTTGCGGCTTCTGACAAGCCAATCAGATAGCGGTCAATCTTGGCCTGGTCAGCATCTACACCCTGTACAAAAGGCCACTTGTACATATCGTCCTTCTTGTCCCTGAGCCGATGGATGGTGGTTTTCATTGCTTTCCAGCCGAAAGTATCGGTATAGCCAATCATCATGGACGTGATGGAATGAGACCAGTGGTGCGTTCCCTTGCCGGAAATCTTGTACCATTTATCCTGCATGATTTCCAGGATACCTTTATCATTCGGGTCGAACAGGCGGGAAAGATGGCGGTCATGCGAGTCCTTCCAGTTAAACTCCTTACCCTTGCGAGCCTTCATATAGTAACCGCCCCAGTTCGGGGTAGCTTCCGCCCAGAAAGAAAGCTCCATTTCGCCAAAGTCGCAGTGGTGGCCGTGCTCATGAAGGAAGAGAGCCGCATTGTGCTCTTTCATAATCTCCAGGTTAAGCGGGCGTTCCACGCCCTTGACATCCCAATGAAGCGGCCAGACAGAAACACCCGTAATCGCATAATACCCGGAGTGCATACGGAAAGGAACGCCCGGATAATAGGCATAGAAGTCCTCCAGATCACGGTTATTTTCATTCCACCATGTCATGAGTTCGGTGGGATTATCAATTTTCTGCAGGAGCTCCCGTGACACCACAAAGATAAGATGGTCGCACACCAGCTCACCCCAGGGACCAGGGGCTTTTCTGAGTTTCTTCCAGGCCTTGTTCGAGTGTTTACCCAGAATGAAACGCGGAGCCTTCAAGGCACCCTCAATGGTGACCTCCACATCCTTTAACTCTAAATTCCGGGGAACATTCAGCAGCATGAGGCCGCCATGCGGTGTCACGAAGGTGGTATTCTCCTGGGTCAGCTTGAAGAAACGGGTTGAGCCGGGCATGCTCACCAGGGCATAATTGCGTTCACCGAAGTGATGCCCCACCTTAACCTCCAGATGCTTATCCACATATTCCTTTGGAATGGACACCGTGACTGCCTTACCGGGAGGCGCATACAGCCCGAGCGAAAGCATTTCATTCATCCACTTATCGCCGCGGGAATTCAGTTTCTGAGTCAGCTTCACCGTGGCCGCAGATTCCGGAATTTCGCCAAACGAAGACGAAAGACGATGAGCGCCGAGTTTGAGCAGCTGTTTATTATCCAGAGTCTTGAGCCAGGCTTCCTCCATATGCAGAAGCCGCTTGGCCACATGATTCTTGACCGGTTTCTCCGGTGAGGCTATGATACCAGATGCAGCATCAACGTACGGCTTGAGAATGGCCTGGCACTGTGCGGGATTATCCGCCGGCAAACTATTCTGAACTTTCTGCAGGGCGGCATCCAGCAGATTGCGCCCCCAGGGGCGCAGCGAGTCCAGCCAGGCCGGAACCGTGGCCGGGTCGCGTTTCACCAACTCAGCCAGCAGCTCCTGGCTGCGCTTCTCCTCAGCCTGAGTACGCTCATATCCTTTTTGCACTTCTCCCTCCAGACGCGGAACCAGATAGCTTCCACCCAGAATCTGCTTCTTGACCCCGGGTCCCTCCCAAGCCAGGCCCACATGGTCACCACCGCCACCTTCCTTGTAGCAGAGCTCCAGGTAGTACTTCTTACCCTTCTGCAAAGTCATCTTACCGCAGCCATGGTGAGGGCCGAACTGGTGGCGCTGTTTGTAGCGCGTCACCTCGCAGACTTTCTTCAGGTTAGCCGCTTTATCATCGGAGCTTATCCGCAGCTCGGCCGAGTCATCCGCAGCCATATAAAAAGTGTAGGTGCCACTCTCAGGTGCCACCAGCAAGGCAGAGAAACGCAGACCGAAATTATCCTTACCGGAGGGGGCTTCGTCTATCGTTTCCTTGATGAAAACGGCATTGGCTGCTCGCTTGGAGCTGACATCGGCCAGATCTGTCACCTTGCCACCTTTCACATTCTCCCAGTACTCCACAACCACGCCGGTGGCCGGCGCGACGGTCTGCCCCAGAGCATGGCCACCCGCCAGAATCAAAGCACTGGCCACTGCTAAATGTTTACTGTACAATCGCATGCTTGCATTGTATCGTAAAAAGTTCGAGAAATCAAGCGGAATAGAGAATGAAACAGCTACCGGCAACATTGAGAATCGCAAACACTGCCACAACATTGATGCTTTTAGCTTGACCTCCTGTAACTGTCTGATAGAATGCAGAGATTATGAGACTGAGTACATTTCTCACGGTTGCTGCCTTTTCGGCCACCACGCTGATAGCGCAGGATTTGCAGCAAATGGCCGATAATCTGACGGTAAAGACACCATCCGCAGATGCAAAGAAACTGTCTATTCCCCGCGTAAAGGGAGCAGAAGTATCCCTGCTTGCAGCAGACTACGAGCAAATCATCAACGAAAAAGGCCGCATCACACGCCCGCTGACTGATACCAATGTACGCGTAAGTTTCAAGCTCACCAAAGGCAACCAATCTGCCATCAGCCGCGATTATGAGCTCACTATCAAAGGAACCCGTAAGCAGGATGCCGGGGCCAATCCAAAGCCTCAGGTCATTCCCGAACTTCTCAGCTGGGATGGCGGCAAGGGTGCCTACAAATTGCCAAAAGAACTGAAAGTGTACGGCAAACAGCGCTTCATAGCCGAATTCATACGCGAGCTCAATGAAACCCTGCCCGAAGGATACAAAGCCGCCCGCACAGAAGACATGAAGGAAGCCGACGTGGCATTTGGCTTGCTGAAAGGGCTGGATGACGAAACGTACCGCCTGGATATTGACAAAGAGAAAGGCATCCGTGTGGCCGGTGGCAGCGATACCGGCCTGTACTGGGCAACTCGTACAATTCTGCAGCTTCTGGTGCAGAACCCTGCCGAACTCCCCTGCGGCGAGGCTCTGGATATGCCGCGTTTCAAGGTGCGCGGATTCATGCTTGATGTAGGACGTTTACCCATTCCCATGGACTATGTCAAGGAGGTTGTGCGCCTCATGGCCTGGTACAAGATGAACGATCTGCAACTGCACCTGAATGATAATTACATTTTCCATGAACACTATGTAGATGCAGGCGAAGATCCCTTCAAGAAATCATACTCCGCATTCCGTATGGAAAGCAATATGAAGGGTAAAGACGGCACCCCGCTTACGGCTCAGGATTTACATTATTCCAAAGCTGATTTTCGTAAACTGGTCAAATTTGCAAATGAACACGGAGTCAACATCGTGCCGGAGTTCGATGCCCCCGGCCACGCGCTCTCCTTCACCCGCGTCCGGCCTGATTTGATTTACCAGGGCGCCATGGGACACGCGAAACGCCGCTGCGAAATGCTGGATGCCTCCAACCCTGAAACTCTCAGCTTTGTAGGCAAGGTGTGGGATGAATACCTGCAAGGCAAAAAACCCGCTTTCGAAGATTGCCCGGTAGTGCACGTGGGAGCAGACGAATTCTTCGGTGGCGCCGAGGATTACCGCAAATTTGCCGATGGGCTGCTCAAACACATCCGCAGCCGCAACCACACACCTCGAATCTGGGGTAGTCTGAAAGCCAAACCCGGCAAAACGCCGGTGCTGAAAGAAGGAGTACAGATGAATATGTGGAGCCAGGACTGGGCCAGCGCCTGGGATTCTGTACGAGACGGCTACGACATCATTGTCACCTTCGACCGCGATTTGTATGTTGTTCCCTTTGCTGGTTATTACAGAGCCGACCGAAATCGCAAGGGGCTTTATGAAAACTGGATTCCCAACCGTTTCGGAAAAGAAACCCTGCCCTCCGGGCATCCGCAGTTGCTCGGAGCCGCCTTCGCCGTGTGGAACGATGAGATTGACCGGCTGCACAAAGGCTACGGCGCATACGACATCTGGGCCCCGATTGAAGGGCTGGTCAATGTACTCGCCGAGAAAATGTGGGGTGCTCCCACTCCCCCCCGCAGCTTCGATGCGCACAATGCTCTCGCAGCACGTCTCAACAGGATTCCTTGCTGTAATCCGCTGCAGATAAACGATAAACAGTTCAGCATAAAGCCGGGGCTCACCCCCATGCGCTTGAGGAAGGGTGCCAAGGGGCCCAACTATCATCTCACCATGGAGTTGATGATGCCCAAGGAACCGGTGCCGGGTGAAGAGCAAGTGCTGCTTGGCTCCCGCCATGGCCAACTGCTGGCAGCAGGCAAGGATGGGCGCATCACTCTGCGCCGCAGCGATACCATGGAGTTTGCATACAACGCAAAACTGCCTGTCGGCAAGCGGGTCAAGCTCGAACTCATCGGCACCATGGGCAAAACCGAGCTCCTGATTGACGGCGTTTCTGCAGGAGAACCGGAAAATGTCCGTTTCCCGCTCCATAAGGAAGGGCGCATGAGCACATTCATTCTTCCGCTGGAATCACTCGGAAGCTCATTCTCCGGAAAGATTTTCAGTCTTGAGGTGAAATAACGCCGCATCTCGAGCTTCTTTTTCCCGGGCACTCTGTCATGCAGAGTGCCCGTTTTTTCATCATCAACAATAGCAACCGTTCTGTGACCGATATTGAGCAAATGCATAAGGACTTCTACCAGCAGCGAACGATGTACTGCGAGCACAGCTCGCGGTACTATTTATCTGGTGCCGCCGCGCTGAAACTGGCGGTTTAAATGCTTGCATTCACGGAACAATATGCTAACATGTGGCGATATGAGAAAGACCACGCATTTCATGATGGCCGCTCTCTGCGCTTCCCCTCTCATGGCAGAGAATCTCCAGGATATAGCAAATAAGCTTCCGGTACAGCCCCGCACCAGCGGGCAGAAACTCGAAATCCCCACCATACCCGGAGCAGAGGTCCGTTTACTGGGGGCTGACTACGAACAGATCATCCGCCCGAATGGCGATATCATCAAGCCCCTGACTGACACCCCGGTGAAGGTGAGTTTTGTAGTAACAAAAGACGGAAAGCAAGCCATCTCCCGTGATTATGATGTAACCGTGCCCGGCGAAATGACAGCAGCAGCCGGCACAAACCCGGCCCCGAAGGTGATACCTGCCATGCTGAACTGGGTTGGCAGCACTGGCGAGTACAAGCTGGGAGCTTTTGTTCGCGTAGCGGCAGATGTGCCTTTTGCAGCTGAGTTCGCCACCGAGCTGGAGCAGATGCTCCAGTGCAAGGTAGATCTGGTACCCATGGGTGAACAGGCAGATATCCAGCTGAGCATCGCCGACAACGCCACGCTTGGCAAGGAAGGCTACACACTCGACATTACCGACAAGGGCATTGCCGCAAGCGCAGCCACTGAAACCGGTCTGTACTGGGCTACCCGCTCCGTGATGCAGATGCTGCAGCAAGGTAAAGGAGCCGTTCCCTGCGGCAAAGCGATGGACATTCCCCGCTTCCAGGTGCGCAGCTTCCTTTTCGATGTAGGCCGTCTGCCCATCCCCATGAGCTATGTGAAGGATGTAGTGAAGTACATGTCCTGGTACAAGATGAATGACCTGCATATTCACCTGAATGATAATTACATCTTCCACGAGCAATATGTAGACAACGGCGAAAACCCCTTTGAGAAATCATACTCTGCATTCCGCCTGGAATCTGACATGGTGGGCGCCGACGGCACACGCCTGACTGCCAATGACCTTTCCTACTCCAAGGCAGAGTTCCGCGAGTTCATTGCCTTTGCCAAGGCTCGCGGCGTAAACATCGTACCGGAGTTCGATACCCCTGCCCACGCGCTTTCATTCACCCGCGTGCGCCCGGATCTCATCTACAAGAGCACTAACAAGCGCGGTTGCGAAATGCTGGACGCCGCAAACCCGGAGACGCTCAAATTTGTGGAAAAGGTGTTCGATGAATACCTGCTCCCGCAAAACAACAAGCCCGCCGTGTTCGAAGGCTGCGAAGTGGTGCATGTGGGCGCCGATGAATTCTACGGCGACGCTGAACACTACCGGGCCTATTCGGATGGTCTTCTCAAGGTCATTCAGGGCAAGGGTTATACCCCCCGTATCTGGGGCAGTCTGAACACCAAGAAAGGCAAAACTCCGGTTCTGGCTAAAGGCGTTCAAATGAATCTGTGGAATGGCGGCTGGGCAAAAGCCTGGGATTCCATCAACGACGGATTCGATGTCATCAACACCAATGACGGAGCTCTCTACATTGTGCCCTTTGCTCCCTACTACCGCATGGATGCCCGCCACCAGTGGGTACACGAGCACTGGCGCATAAACCAGATTGCAGACGAAGTGGTGCCCACCGGTCACCCGCAGCTGCTGGGCGCGGCATTCGGTCTCTGGAACGATATGATTGACCAGCGCTACGTGGGCTACGGTGCCTACGATATCTGGCACATGTTCAGCAACTCCGTAGATGTACTGGCTGGCAAAATGTGGGGCAGCGATACCGTCAACACCAACTACACCAAGCACCAGGAAATCATTCAATCCATCAACAAGGTACCAGGGCTCAACCCCTATTCCCTGTGGACAGACGGCAATACATACACCTGCACTCCTGATTCACTGCCGTATGAAATCGGCAAGCCCTGCATGGGCCCGGATTATGAGATGACCATGGAACTCACCCTGAAGGAAGCTCCCGTGCCCGGTGAGGAACAGGTTCTGCTCAAGGGCGATTCAGGCGTTTTCTGCGCAGCGCTGAGCGATGGCACCATCGGCTTCCGCCGAAATGACAGCATGGAGTTCTCCTTCAACTGCAAACTTCCCGTGGGTGAAAAGGTGACCCTGCAACTCATCGGCAAACCGGGCAGCACCCAGCTGCTGCTGAATGGGAAGCCGGCCGGTCAATGCACCCTTACACGATTCCACCGCAACCCGGAAGGCCTCATCAATACCTTTGTACTGCCGCTGGAAATGCTTGGCAGCAGCTTCAATGGCGAAATCTACTCACTGAAGGTTAAGCACACAGCGCCGGCCGGCCCTACTGTTGACCCCAATCTGAAGAAGAAATAATGACGCTCAGTCCCCAACAGGAATACGAAGCCGGAGCCGCGGCATTCAAAGCGGGCAATGCAGCAGAAGGCGCAGAACACCTGCGCAACGCAGCTTTTGCCGGGCACGCAGAAGCCCAGAACCAACTGGCTCGCGTCTACTTTGCCCAGCTTAAAAGCAGACAGGACCTCATATCCCTTGAATCAGCAGCCCAGAACGGCGACCATGTGGCCCTCTTCGTACTGGCTATGTGTCTGATTGAAGGCCGACTCATGGAAAAAGATACAGACAAAGCTCTCACGGCCCTGAAACATGCCGCCGCCATGGGGAATGCCATGGCTGAGGCCATGCTGGCTCAGGCTCAGGGCTGAACTTACCTCCCATCGTTTCAGAAGCCGCCATTCCAGCTAGGAATGGCGGCTTTCTAATAGATATAGAATCAGCTCGCCGGCCGCATGCGGATATGATATGCTGCCTTCATGCGTTTTCTGCGTCCTGGAATACTTCTATTTACATGCGCATGGCAAATCTGGGCTGCACCCGATCCCAGGCAACACAACCTGTGTGGAAATATTGCGCGCGGAGATTATACTGCCGTCAGACAGGCGCTGCAAGATGGGGCTAATCCTGACACGGGAGATTCCTTCGGCAGAACACCACTGACCACAGCCGCAGCCACAGGCAATGCCGCCCTGCTTGAGCTCTTACTGACAGCCGGAGCAGATGTCAATAAGGTAGACGCATACCACAGAACCGCGCTGCACGAAGCGGCAGCGCGCGGCTACCTGAACTGTGTAAAAACCCTGCTTCGGCATGGTGCAAATACTGAACTACCTGATTCGCACGGCCATACAGCCCTCTCTCTTTCCAGAAAACACGGTCACTCTGAACTGGTTAGATACCTTGAGCATTTTCGCCACGCCCAAAAGAACTGTTCCTCCAGCTTCAGCCCCCCAAAAAAATGATATTTTTTACAAGAATAAGCTTGCAAGGCTTCATTTTTTTGTGTATAGTCTCCCCGCACCCTTTCACCAGGGGCCAATCAAAAGATTGGGCAGGTGTCTGAGTGGTCGAAAGAGCACGATTGGAAATCGTGTGTACGTCAAAAGCGTACCGAGGGTTCGAATCCCTCCCTGTCCGTTGAAAATCCCGCAAGTTGAGAGACTTGCGGGATTTTCATTTCTCCAACACAGTATTATATAAACAGAAAAAAAGGGGGACCAGTTGGTCCCCCTTTTGTGTTATCAGATTGGTAGACTGGCTTCTTACTCTTCCTCTGCGGGAGAAGAGGTCTGAGCCTTGGCCGCATTCACCAGAGCGAGAGTCTCTGCCAGCACCTGCTCAATGCCGGCAGACGCAGGGGCGGAACCATTCAGCAACTGGCGTGTAACCTGGTATGCCTTGGAACGCTCCTCAGAATAGATAAGAGAGTACACCTGAGACTGGCGCTTGTCATAGGCAGCGCCTTTCTCATCTGCCAGCTGGGCAGCGGTCTTGCCAGTGTTATTCACAGCGGCTGTATCAGCACCAAGCTGCAGCAGAACTTTCACCATGGCGTCATCTCCGCGCATAGCGGCAAGCATGAGCGGGGTGTAGCCGTTGGCTTCCTTCTCATTGATATCCAGCCCGGCCTTGATGAGCATGGCAGCAGAATGTGGCATACCGCTCCAGGCGGCCCAGTGGAGGGCGGTGAAGCCATCCTGGTCCTTGGCATGGATATTCACACCAGGAGCGTTGAGAAGCTCCTGCACATAGTAGGCTCGGTCTGCATCCTTGGCGAGGGAGAGCTGCGGGTTATTGAAATTCGTGTACACAGCCCACATGAGCGGAGTGCGACCGGTGCTGTCCGGGGTATTCACGAAATCGGCATGAGCCTTGCAGCCTTCCTCAAACTCCTTCAGGAAGATGGGGTCCTTGTCGTCCTGCACACCACCCTTGCGGATGAGAGATACGAGAGAATCCGTCACCTGCACGGATTCAAAGGGCTTCATGGCCAGGTTGCAGGCGTAGCCCAGGGCACCCATGATGCACACCAGGATGCACATATCCTTGATGATGGGGAGCCATTCGGTCTTTTGTTTGGTATCAGACATGGTGTATAGAAATCAGGCGTTAGCGGTTACGGTGTTATCTTCCTCATCCTTCTCCACGTCCGTTTCCTGGGCCGTGGTCTCTTCAGGATTATCGGAAACGAAGCTGTCCTTGGTCAGGATGATGGCAAGCGGAGAAATGAGCGCCATGATGAGGTAAATCGTCCACATGAACTCAGGAGAATCCCAGAAGCCGATGTGACCGGTATCCATCTTGGCAGCAATACCATCGAAGCACAGATAGGACACCAGCAGACCGCCCACCACACCGTTAATCGGTTTGGCAATGAACATGGGCAGCGCAGAGAGGGACATGTAGGATGCCACCTTGTCCTTGGGAGCCACGCGGGCCACATATTCGGAGAAACGCGGGCTGAAAAGCAGCTCACCAAAGGCAAAGATGAGAATCTGCAGGAAAATAGCCACAAAGTAAGCCTGGCCGATGGTCTCGATACCGGGAATGACGAAGTAGGTCTGCGGGGGCACAGCCATGAGAAGCAGCGAACAGGCAGAGATACTCATACCCGTTATCATGAGTTTCACCGTGGAGAACTTATTGAGAATCGGGATGATGAGAATAAGGCCCGAGATAATCACGAAGGGATTCAGGGAGTTCATGAAGCCCAGCTGGAAGTCATCACCAATGGTGCGGAGATAATACTGAGGCATCACCAGGAACTGCAGCGTGAACACCAGACGCACACCAAGCGTGAGCACCAGGAACACGATAAGCTTCTGGAATGCGCGCTCGCGCGCCACCTGGCTGATAAGCTGCAGAGGGCGCTGAGCAGACTTCTCAGTCTTCACAATGCGCTCCTCCGGCACAGCAAAGAAGTCTTCATCAATGAAACGGGTGAACACGAAAGCGATGCAGTTGCATGCCGTGCCGAAGTTAATCACCCACAGCAGGCCATCAATATCGCCCTGCCATGCCAGCAGAGGGTCCACAATGGCAAACCCGGCCAGCAGAGCACCCACATTCATGAAGAGGTAGTAGAAATTGAACCCGGTCGGGCGGGCGCGCAGCGTGGTGAAGCGGCGGATGGAGGTCGTGATGCAGGGGCTCATGAATGCCGTACCGAAAGACATGATACCGATACCGGCCATCACGAAATAGCGGGAAGCATCCTGGCTGAGCTGCAGCACCTCAGTGCCGAAATCCGTACCCAGCCCCAGAATCAGGCGACCGCCGATAAGCAGCGTAAACCCGATGAGGTAGGTGCGGCGCAGGCCAATGATATCGCAGATAGTGCCCACTGCGAACACAAACAGCGAAATAAAGAGGGTGTACATGCCCACCCAGTATGGGGCATCCGCATCGCGGAAGCCGCAGTACTTGTTCAGGAACAGGGAGAACACGATAATGAGCGTAAAGTACGACAGGCCATCGAAGAACTGAATGAAGTTCGTGAGCCAGAAGTTCTTACCACACTCGCGGAGTACTCCGAATTCAGAGAAGTACTTGACAATGAAGTTTTGTTTGGTATCACTCATGGTATTATGAATTGGGTGGTATCAATCAGGCAAGGACTGCGCCCTTGCTGGCATTGGTTGCGAGCTTGCGATAGCGCTTGAGCCACTTGCTGGGGATTTCCTGCATCGTGGGCTGCCACACGGCACGGCGTGCGGCGATTTCCTCGTCGCTCAGCTCTACGTTCATGCTGCGGGCCGGAATATCAATGGAGATGATATCACCGTCTTTCAGCAGGCCGATAAGACCGCCCTCTGCAGCTTCCGGGGAAACGTGACCGATACAGGCACCGTGCGTAGCGCCGGAGAATCGGCCATCGGTAATGAGAGCCACGCAGTTGCCAAGCCCCTTGCCCATGATGTAGCTGGTGGGGGCAAGCATTTCCTGCATACCGGGACCGCCCTTCGGTCCTTCGTTGCGGATAACAACCACATCACCGGGCTTCACCTTGTCGGCAAGAATACCGGCGCAGGCATCTTCCTGACTCTCAAAAATAACAGCCGGGCCACGGTGTACCATCATCTCAGGCAGCACGCCGGCCTTCTTCACAATAGCGCCCTGCTCTGCCAGATTGCCGAAAAGCACGGCCAGGCCGCCGTCCTTGGAGTAGGCGTTGTCCAGAGTGCGGATAACGGCGGGGTCCTGGGTGGAAAGTCCCTCAATCTGCTCGCCGAGAGTCTTGCCGCTCACGGTGGGCACGTTGGTGTTGAGAGCACCAGGAATCTTGTTGATTTCGGCCAGAATGGTCATGATACCGCCGGCGCGCAGCACATCGTGCATGTGGTAGCGGGAGCTGGGTGCCACCTTGCAGATATTCGGGGTGCGCTTGGAAATCTCGTCGATGCGCTTCAGGTCATACTCGAAACCTGCCTCAGCGGCGAAAGCGAGCGTGTGCAGCACGGTGTTGGAGGAACCGCCCATGGCCATATCGCAGGTGAACACATTGTCGATGGCAGCCTCGGTGATGAGGTCGCGGGGCAGCGGGCCACCCTGCTTGGCCATCTCTACAGCGCGGCGGGCAGCAGCGCGCCAAAACTCCTTGCGCTCCTCAGAAAGAGCAAGCAGCGTACCGTTGCCCGGCAGAGCCAGTCCCAGCACCTCGCACAGGCAGTTCATGGAATTGGCGGTGAACATACCGCTGCAGGAACCTGCGCTCGGGCAGGCGTGGCACTCCACATAGTGCAGCTCGTCCTCGGTAATCTTGCCGGCGGTGCAGGCAGCCACAGCCTCGAACACGCTGTTGAGGTCGAGGTCTTCGCCATTGCGCCCCTTGCCCACGGCCATGGGGCCAC
>JAZLDD010000086.1:0-7648 GCA_045614585.1 Akkermansia sp.
CGGACATAGGTTCAGTGAAAGCCTATGTGCACCGCACCACCGGCACCATGCTCACCAGCCGCGGGCGATGCTTCATCGGCTCTCATCCCATGGCCGGAGCCGAGACTCAGGGAATAGAAAACGCCCGCGCAGATCTCATCAAAGACGCCACGGTTGCCCTCACCAACCCGCACGGCGCTCCCGCCGCCAAGGTGCAGCAACTCGCCGCTTTCTGGAAAGCACTGGGCACCAGCACTTACGAGATGGACCCGGTGAACCACGACCGCACCGTGGCCCGAATCTCCCACTGCCCGCACATTCTGGCTGCCCTCTGCGCCCGCGGTGCCACCCTGGGGCAGGAACCCATGGAAGACCTGCAGCGACTCGCCGCCAGCGGATTCCGCGATACCACGCGCGTGTGCTCCGGCGGAGCCAACATGTGGGCAGATATCCTCTGGGAAAACGATGTTGCCGTGCGCGCTGCCCTGCACGACTGCGTGAACGACCTGCACCACCTCATCGACCTGCTGGAAACCCAGGATAAAGAAGGGGTGCGCCAATGGCTCATAGCCGCCAAAAACGCTCGCGAAACTATCCGGGAAATGGACGAATGAGCATCGTCTGCCGGGATTGAGCCTCCGCCAGAAACGTACACAGGAGCCGGGAGCAGAAATACCAACCATTTTTTACAGACAGCAGCCCCGCATGTTTCAGAAACATGCGGGGCTGCTGTTGTCTTGAGCGGAGCTCTTGAACTTACTTGCTGTGAATATTCAGCATCTCAGCATAAGTGGGCACGGGCCAGAGGTCGGCATCCACCATGGTTTCAAGCTTATCCACCACCTCACGGGCGGGCACCATGGCGGCGCGCATGTGGGCGGGATTCCCCTCGGCTATGGCAGCGGTCAGATCGGCAATGCGGTCTGGCAGCTGGTCGTACAGTACGCCCACGGATTCAGCCTTGCCGGTAGCGGCTTTCAGTCCGGCGGTAATGCCAGCAGTCTGGATGGAAGCCACGGTGTTGCAGATCTGAGTCATCTGCTCGGCTACGGCGGGCATATAGATGGTCTCCAGCATATTGAGGCAGGTCTTAGCCTCAATATCGATGAGCTTCTCGTAATTCTCCACCTGAATTTCCTTGCGGGCCAGCAGCTCGGCGTTGGAAAGCACACCATATCTGGCCATGAGCTCCAGCGTATCCGGACGGGAGAGCACCTCCAGCGCCTCCGGTGTGGACTTGATGTTTGGCAGGCCACGGCGCTCTGCTTCTTCCACCCATTCCTCGGAATAGCCGTTACCGTTGAAGATGATGCGGCTGTGGGCGGTAATCATCTCGGCAATAAGCTTCTTCACCTCGTCCTTGAACTCAGGGGTACCGGCCACAGGCTCCAGGCGGGTGGCCACTTCATCCAGAGATTCAGCCATGATGGTGTTGAGCACGGTCATGGGCCAGGCACAGGTCTGGGAGGAACCTACGCCGCGGAACTCGAACTTATTGCCGGTAAAGGCGAAGGGAGAGGTGCGGTTGCGGTCGGTGGTATCCTTGGGCAGCTCCGGCAGAGTGTCCACACCCAGCTCCATGGTGGTCTTGGCGCAGGAGCTCTTGGCTCCACCGTGCATAATCTGCTCCACAATATCGGTGAGTTCATCGCCCAGGAAGATACTCATGATGGCGGGCGGTGCCTCTGCCGCACCCAGGCGGTGATCGTTACCAGCCTTGGAAATGGAGGCGCGAAGCAGGTCGGCATGACGGTCGATACACTGAATCACGCTGGCCAGGAAAGTAAGGAAGAGCACATTGCTGTGCGGGGTCTTGCCCGGGGAGAACAGAGAACCGAGCTCAGGGGTGGAAAGAGACCAGTTGTTGTGCTTGCCGCTGCCGTTCACCGAGCTGTAGGGCTTTTCGTGCAGCAGACACACCAGGTTGAACTTGAGCGCCTGGCGCTCCAGAATATCCATGATGAGCACATTGTGGTCTACGGCCACATTGCAGGGCTCAAAAAGCGGGCAGATTTCGAACTGGCCGGGCGCGGCCTCGTTGTGGCGGGTCTTGGAGGGCACACCCAGGGCCCACAGGGCGTGGTCCACAGAGGTCATGAACTCCAGCACGCGCTCCTTGATGGAGCCGAAGTAGTGGTCTTCCATCTGCTGGTGCTTGGGGGGCAGACAACCGAAGAGGGTGCGACCGGTCTCGATAAGGTCGGGGCGCTGTATGTACAGGTCACGGTCGATGAGGAAGTATTCCTGCTCGGCTCCCAGGTTGGTATCCACGGTGGTGGGGGTAATGCCGAAGCAGGCCAGCACTCGCTTGGTCTGCGCGCCCACGGCAGCCATGGAACGCAGCAACGGGGTCTTCTTATCCAGCGCCTCTCCCGTGTAGGAGCAGAACGCGGTCGGAATGCAGAGCGTCACCGTATTGGCCGTGCGCTTGATGAATGCCGGGCTGGTGGGGTCCCAGGCGGTGTAGCCGCGGGCTTCGAATGTGGCGCGGATACCGCCGCTGGGGAATGAGGAGGCATCCGGCTCGGCCTGGATGAGGTTCTTGCCTGTGAACTCGAAAATCATGCCGCCCTTGCCATCCGGCTCCACAAAGGAATCATGCTTCTCAGCCGTGGCATCAGAAAGAGGCTGGAACCAGTGCGTGTAGTGCGTGGCACCCTTGGAAAGAGCCCATACTTTCATCGCCTGGGCCACTTCATCAGCAATGCTCATATCAAGCTTGCCACCCTTCTGGATGGTTTGCATCATCTTCTTGAAAGCGCTCTTGGAGAGATACTTCTCCATGGTCTTGATACCAAAGGTATCGCTTCCGTACAAAGCCTCAAGGGCTTCCATGGGGTTCTTCGTGCTTTCTTCAGCCATTGTGGTACACTGGTTGTATCGTTATTGTGGCCAGGCCTATACGCCGCCACGCGCTGATTTTACTTATTTTCCACCTGCTTGTACAGCAAAATTTCCCGCAGAAACCATCCAGATGCCGCGAAAGCTGATAGAAAACATCCGTTCACACGCCTTGTTTGTGATTTTCCTCAACGACACGGCAAATTTTCCCACAGCACATGCCCGCTTTGCAAAAAGAAAGCCGCACAACTGAAATAAAGTTGCGCGGCCGGGAATTTTCTGATGGGCCTGCTTACTTCCTGCTGGCGAGGTAGGCATTCATGGCTTCCATGATATCCAGCTCCGGGCGGAAGGCGGCATCGTGGTGAGAGGAGCGGATGAGCGGACCGCTGGCTACATGGCGGAAGCCCTTGGAGAGAGCAACCTCACGCAGCTCATCAAATACCTCGGGGCGGATGTAGTCGATAACCGGAAGGTGACGAGGTGAGGGGCGCAGGTACTGCCCCATGGTGAGCACAGTCACACCATGCTCTCGCAGGTCATCCATGGTGCGCTCGATTTCCTCGCGGGTTTCGCCCAGCCCCAGCATAATACCGCTCTTGGTTACCACGCGGCCGGGTGCCATCTCCAGCGCGCGCTGCAGCATGTGCAGAGAGAGGCGGTACCTGGCGCGGAAACGCACCATCGGGGAAAGGCGCTCGACCGTTTCGAGATTATGGTTGAAGATATGTGGAGCAGCATCCATGACCATAGCCAGGGCATCTTCATTGCCACGGAAATCGGAGGTGAGCACCTCCAGCACAGTCTGCGGACTGAGCTCGCGGATGCGAGTGACGATTTCTGCCATGTGGGCTGCACCGCCATCTGCCAGGTCATCGCGCGTCACCATTGTAACCACGGCGTGGTTCAATTTCATATGCGCCACGCTCTCGGCTATCTTGCGGGGCTCCTCGGGGTCGAGAGGCTTAGGCTTTGCCGTGCGGGTGGCGCAGAATCCGCAGGCGCGGGTGCACACATCACCACATGCCATGAAGGTGGCTGTGCCATGGCTCCAGCACTCACCGCGATTCGGGCACATGGCTTCCTCGCACACGGTCACCAGCCCGTTATCTTTTATAAGGTGCTGCACATCCTTGAACACTCTGCCCTTCGGCAGCTTCACTTTTAACCAGGATGGTTTGCGCCCGCTCTGATTCATATCATCTGTCATTTTAATGAACCCCTTCCTTCAGATAATTTGCTTATAGACGGTCTCAACGCAGACCACGGCTGCGGAACCATTTATCCAGCTCTGCGGCTTCTTTCGGATCAAGCTGCACGGTCTTGGTCACCTCCTCGATAAACCGGGTGAGCAGCTCCGACATACTATCTCCGCGCTCTTTCACCAGGTGCGTGAACTTGGCGTGCAATTCGGCATTCAGCCAAAAAGTCACCGGGCGCTTACTTGCATCTCTCTTTACTGGTGCCATATCAGTTACTTATCGTTCGAGCCAGACCTTACCATATAGCACCCCTTCCTGCAACACTAAATCATTCCCGCTGACACACATCTCACAGGTGTTATAACACCCGCATTATCCTCGCGCATTCCGCCCTCGTATGAGGCATATTTCCACCCATTTACCATGTCATTACACCCGGTGTTATAAAATACGTTATTCCTTTTTGTTGTTTTGCTTATAAATATCGCAACTCTTGCATTTCTTCTCTTTCAGGCACCTGGCTCCGGCTCAACTGCAAAAAACGACAAAACACCAGCTACGCCAGCTGCCAATCCGGAGCGATAGCACACCGGCATCTCTGTGCTCAAAAATGCTTATTCTGCCGTTTTCCGACCTGAACGCGACACATTCCGCATGTACTTACACCCGAGCGCTAAAACACCGCTTTCGTCTGTAGCTCAATTACTTTTCTATTTTGCTATGACTAATTTACACGAAAAAGCGACTTCTCACAGCTAAAAAACACCGAAATCACCATCTGGTGTTTGTACACCGGCTGAATATGGTGCACGGTGCATCCAGAAGCGCTACGAGACACAAAAATCCCCCTCCTATAGCCCAGGAACAGCGCTGCATCGCCGCCAGAATGGCATATTTCGGCCTGTTATTCTACAGAAAAAGCTACAAGTAAACAACTTGCAGCTTTTTATAAAAATAAGGCAAAATGAAGAAAAATCACTCCAGCAAGAGAATTTCGCCATCGTTGGGTACATGAATAGCACCTTTGAAGAATTTTGAAGCCTCAGCTGCATAGGACGAGCATCGTGTAGCCAGAGTCGCATCCTCGGTATGGTAGAGAACCAGATGCTTCACCTCAAGCTCCGCAGCCAGGCGGCCGGCATCGAGAGCGGTGCTGTGGTGTTTCTCATAAGGTTTGAATCGCTCAGCATCGGCATAGAGACAGAAAGCCTCGCAAAGCAACCAGTCGGCCGAGCGGGTCACGGTCTCGTTCTTCTCATTGTAGGGTTCATCCCCCAGGCAGACAAAGCGCTGACCATCCGGCAGCGTAAGGCAGTAGCCGAACTGTTTCGCCTTGGTGGAGCCGATATCGAACGCCATGCCCTGCATACCGGCAGCAATAAAAGGAGCACCATCCCCCAGCGGCATGAAAAGGATTTCCTTGCCGAAGCGCGCCGTCACCTTGCCAGGCAGCGTGGCGCGGCAAATTGACTCCAGGGTCTGCAATCCTTCCTCATGACCATAGACACGTAACATGCCTTCATATTTTCCGGCATTCATCGCCTGAGCAATCATGCGCACCACCCACACCACTCCGAAAATGTGGTCTGTGTGAGTGTGAGTCAGAAAGACATCATGAATTCTGGCCAGGGGAATATCAGCCTGGGTCAGGCGGGAAAGAATGCCGTTTCCGCCGCCGCCATCCGTCAGAAAATACTGCTCACCGTTGCGCACAGCAAAGCAGGTATTGTAGCAACGAGTCACGGCTGCGTTACCGGTTCCCAGCATGATAAGAGAGCAATTCATGCCCCCATGCTACACCAGGACCAGGGAATTTTCAACCATAAAAGCCTTGCGTTTCTTTCCTAATTCGGTTGAACCACCGTGCTTCCATCGCGATGCAGGGTGAGCACATAATCCCCGATGGGAGTTTTGGTGTGGCGGCGCTCAGCCAGCTCTGCCGGCAAGCCGTTTGAATCCAGGAAAATCTCGCAGTTCAGCCGGCCATCCTTCCCATAGCGGCAGAGCCGCTCTGCATACCCAAGTTCCTCGTGGTTCACAGGCAAACCATCCATCCCGCCATAGCATTCCCACTCGGGCAGTCCTTGCGGGTTACAACGCGCAAGGTGCTCTGCACAAGCACGGCAGGAATCACGCGGTGTGCCATCTTCCAGCAGAAACAGACGGCGCTCCACCCCGTCCTCCTGCGCGCGCTCCTGCACCAGCGAAGCAGCGCCCACCTCCGGATGCAACACCGGCTGACCGGCGGCGTTTTTCCAGCTTCTGCAGGAACCGCCGGGATATACACGCAGCTCCTCTGTGGCCACCCCGGCAAAATCATCTGCCGGTTTACCCTGCACCAGATTCGTGCGTATCACCTCGCCTTGTCCGCCATATCTGTACTGCACCAACTGCTCGCCGGCGGCATTGCGAGTGGGTTTCCCGGCGGCATTCAGATACTGCAGCGCCAGCACACGCCCCTGCGGATCATAACTCACCCGGCACTCGGCATAACCAGGGAAGCGGGCATTCGTGCGCTCACCCGCAGCATTGCGGAACACGGTGCTCACCACCCGCCCGGCTTCATCTCGCCCGAACTCACGCACCGCCACCCCCTGCGCATCCTCTGCCAGTCCGCCGTATGCATTCCGGTTCTCCCTCCGCACCAGACGACCGGAAGCATCATAATACAGGCGCTGCTCTGCTACCCGGCTGCCGGGCAAAGCGCGAAGCCGCCCCGCCGCATCCACTGATTTCATTCGCTGGAGCCGTCCATCTTCCGCGTACTCCAGTCTCACGTGGGGCACCGCCGGCGATACATTCGCCCCCAGCGGCACCACCCCCTGCGGTGGCTCCGCACCGGCTGGATTACGCACCCCGGCATAACAATAATAACGCGGTTCCGCGTCATTCACCACCGCGTGATATATACCCAGCCCCAGAGCCGCAGCAAATAAACACACTGCCGCCAGACTCCCGAGATAATTCCAGACGCGCTCAAACGCGCCTGTCAGAACCGCACCCGCCCGCTTGAAAAAAACACGCATGCAGGATGGATGCCCACACCCCGCATGCGCTTCGATATATAATAGAATAAGCGCGAAACCTCTCAGCGGCTGCTATGCATGCGGCGATACGCCGTGCGCATACAAAGCAGACTGACCAGCAGCATAAACGCGGTCCCCAGCAGAGCCGGTACCCAGTTCACCTGATCTCCGGCCTGCCACAAACGCACCCACGAAGCCAGCGGCAGCGCTGCCACCAGCACCGCCAGCAGCACCCAGACTGCCGATACCACGGCACGCCGTGCGGCGCGCTGCTGCGGGCGTGTATGCTTTCGCAGAGTCATTTCCACATCTTTCTTCTTACGGTATTTGCCACCCATATTGTCTCATACTCTAGCACAATAATTTACGTTGGCAAGCTATTTTCGACTCTTTTTCCACCCAAAATGAGCATTTAGCCTTGAAAAGTGGTGATTTTCCGATAAAATACGCGGCACGGATCAGTTGCACTCTGCAATTATTCCCAAAAACTTCAACCACATAATATATAATAGTAACTATGGCTAAACTCACTGTACGCGACCTCGACGTCGCCGGCAAGGAAGTGCTCATGCGCGTTGACTTCAACGTGCCCATGAAGGA
>JAZLDD010000087.1:0-14383 GCA_045614585.1 Akkermansia sp.
CGCAGGCAGCCAGGGTCTCTGCGGGCAGGGCCTTGCCGCAGTTGTCGATGCCGGCGCCGCCCACGAAGCACTCAGTGCGCTCCGTCTTGAAGCCGAACTTTTCTTCCACGGCATCGAGCACGCGGAGAGCTTCGGCCATAACCTCCGGGCCGATACCATCGCCCGCCAGGACTGCAATCTTATAAGTGTTCATAGTCTGAGGGGAATCATACACCCCGGTTTCAGGCGTGTCAAATGGTAATCCTGGCTGTATAAGCGCGCGGGATGTTTACTGGAAGCACTTGCGGGGGAAATGCAGCGGCGCGGAGATGAACGGTGAGCCAAGTTCATCGTTGCCGAAAAGGCGGAGCTCCATGGCGACTGGCGGTGAGTCGAATTCGTGGCAGCCGCTGCAGGAGAATACGGCACCGGGATTCAGCGTGGGGTAATCGTTGAATACCTTTGAAGCCTCAATGATGCGGGTGTTGCCATTGCGCTCGCGCAGGGTCCATTTGCGGCCCAGCAGGCGAACCGGGTGGGTGCCGGTGTTGCAGATGCTGATGCGGAAGAGCGTGCGGTACACCGGGCGGGGACGGCGCAGCGCCTGAACGCCGGCCATAACCAGGCGCAAATCCAGAGCGGAATATACCGGGAGAGTATGGCTTTTAGTGCTCATATCCTTCACCCACGGCAATGGTGGAGATGGCGGCGGCGGTTTCGCGGATGGCGCGTACTTTTTCAAGCGACGGGGCTTCACCGGGGTTGCGGGTCATGTAGCTGACCAGTTGCTTGAGAAGCTGCCCCATGGATTCCACATTCAGGCGCTTGGCGGTGCGGGGGTTAAGCCCGGAGAGAATTTCGTTGAAATATTCCGGGGCATCCGGGTAAAAGAGGACGGTTGCCTGGCTGGAGTCGAATTTCTGTTCGATGGAGGCGGCGGCAGCTTCGAGCGCGCGCACCCAGCCGCCCAGAGCAAGCAGGTGGGCGAGGTCGGGGTCGCGCAGGGCTGCCAGTTCTTCGTTTACAGCACCCTGGGTAGAGGCCAGAATGCTCTTGAATTCCTCCAGATGGCCTTTTTCGGCGTGCTCGAGCAGACTGGCAGAGTAGGTGTTCATTTTATTACCCACGCCTATGGCTTTGCCGTAGCGGGAAAGGTCGAGCGCAATCGGTTTGATATCGTTCATGTGGCCACTGCGCACGGCAATGAAGCCATCTGCCAGGAGATAGCCCATTTCGAGTGCGAGTTTGCCGGCATCCAGCGGGAGGTGTTCCGGGCGTTTTCTCAGCACGTAGGATTCCGGGATGACTGGCAGATTATCAAGCTGGGCAAAGATTTTGCTGATGGAGGGGGCTGTGTATACGTTGATACCAAGCTCCTGATTGGAGTGGGAGTCGTCCAGCAGCTCATCATCGCGGAACATGGCCGGCACTTCACCATGACGGCGGTCGGCATCGTCCTGAAGAATGTATTCCGGAATGCCATCATATGCAGTATCAACGGCATCCTCACTGAATTCGGGTAACTCCTGAGCCCGGAGCGCGGGAATGCAGAGGAGAGCGCCTGCGATTAGTAAACGGCTGAAAGACATTTTCATCTTGGAATGCGAGCTGTTAATTTAGACTTGACTCAATACCCAGTTTACATTACTATCGGCCCGCGTCAAGTACCTGCTGGAATGCTGACGCAAAAATGGTCTGGGGGCAAGACTCT
This sequence comes from Akkermansia sp., assembly GCA_045614585.1. Classification (GTDB taxonomy): domain Bacteria; phylum Verrucomicrobiota; class Verrucomicrobiia; order Verrucomicrobiales; family Akkermansiaceae; genus Akkermansia. Next base: position 1,691 of record JAZLDD010000087.1, read on the forward strand.
GCAGACAATGCTGAATCACCTGAAAGATAAGAAGTATGGAGTCGTCTGAATACTGGTTTAATTTTATCTGGCTTGTAGCTTATTTCCTGGTGCTGGTGGGGATGTCTGGGTATGGTTTTCACCGTCTGCTCATGGTGATACTGTATATCAAGCACCGCAAGGATGTGCCCCAGCCCAAGGGACAGTGGGAAGAATGGCCGATGGTGACGGTGCAGCTGCCCATGTTTAACGAAAAATTTGTGGTGGAAGGCTTGCTGAAGAAGGTGACCGCCATTGATTATCCCAAGGATAAGCTGGAGATTCAGATTCTGGATGATTCCACGGATGATACCTATGAGCTGTGCAAGCAGCAGGTGGAATATTACCGGGCGCAGGGCTTTGATATTGTGTGCCTGCACCGCGAAGACAGAACCGGGTTCAAGGCTGGTGCTCTGGAAGCTGCAGATGCCGTGGCCAAGGGCGAGTTCCTGCTCATTCTGGATGCCGATTTCCGGCCTGAGCCGGATATCCTGAAAGTCTGCATGCCGTATTTCACGGACCCGCAGATTGGTGTGGTGCAGACCCGCTGGGCTCATATCAACCGCAATTATAACCTGCTGACCCGTCTGCAGAGCATTTTCCTGGATGGTCACTTTGCTCTGGAGCAGACCTGCCGCAACCGCTCCGGTCGCTTCTTTACGTTCAACGGCACTGCCGGCATGTGGCGTAAGAGTACCATTATCGATGCCGGCGGCTGGGAGCACGATACCATCACTGAGGATATGGACCTTTCCTACCGCGCTCAGATGAAAGGGTGGAAATTCGTGTATCTGAATGATTACGAAACCCCGGCGGAGCTGCCGGTGGATATGGACGGTTTCAAGGCCCAGCAGCACCGCTGGACCAAGGGCTGCATACAGGTATGCCGCAAGATGCTTTTAGATATCTGGCGTTCGAATGCACCCCTCAAGGCCAAGATGGAAGCCACGACTCACCTGACCTGCAATTATTCCTACCTGGCGCTGATTCTGCTTTGCTTCCTGGTTATGCCGGTGTGCACCGGCATGGTTGCACCGACCGGTGCGTGGGCATGGGACCAGCTGCAGATGATTCTGCTTACCTTCACGTTGTTCTTCTTTGCGACAATCACTGTGTGCATGTTCTACGTGACGGCTGAGATGATAGTGCGCCCGAAGCGCTGGTACATGGTATTTCCGCTGATTATTCCGCTGCTGGCTCTTGGTGTGGGTATGGCGGTGAATAATGCCAAAGCGGTGCTGGAAGCTATGGCCGGGCAGCAGAGTGAATTTGTGCGCACTCCCAAGTTTGGCGAGTCTGAGCAGGGTGCTCTTTCCATCGAGAAGCGTGCCAAAGGGTATAAAGCGATTAAATCCATTCTTGTGCCGGTGTTGGAGTTGTGCTTTGCCGTTTTCTTCGGTTGCGTGGAATACATGAATTTCAGCAATGGTGACTATCTGACCTTTGTGCTGATGACGCCGTTCCTTGGGTTCTTCTATACCAGTTTTTCCTCGATAGCCCGACTGGTGGATGGCGCCGTGCAGCGGTATCGCGCCGTACACAATGCATGATGCAGAGCAGAAGCGAATAAGGTGCCGATGAATAGGAAGTTCCAGAAGTTTTCGCTTTGTCTGCTTGGTGGCTGGTGCGGGCTGCTTGCATCCTGCGGATTATGGCAGGAAGACCGGCAATTGTATGCAGAGGATATACCGCCCAAGGCAGTGGTGCGCGATGGTGTGGCCGTGACGCTCAGTGACCAGAAGCTTACCCTGTTCAAAGAGGGGAAGAAGGTGAAGGACTACAGCATCAGTTCCTCCAAATTCGGTATCGGTAATGCCAATGGCAGCAATCGCACACCTCTCGGGATTCACGCTGTTTCCCAGAAAAACGGGGAAGGTCAGCCCCAGGGAATGGTGTTCAAGGGGTGCAAACCCACCGGTGAAGTGGTGGATGTGGATGCCGCCGGGCGAGACCCGGTGGTGACCCGTGTGATTCAGTTGGCCGGGCTTGAGAATAATAACCGTTCGACTCACCGCCGCCGTATATATATACATGGCACGCCGGAAGAGCGCTATATCGGCCAGCCTGCATCGTATGGGTGCATCCGCATGAAAAGCGATGATATTGTGGACCTGTTCGGTCGAGTGCATCGCGGCATGCCGGTGGCCATTGAGAGCTGCACACAGGAAACATACCTGAAGGCCGAGCAGGATTTCAGCAAGGGCAGTATCCAGATACCCAGAGAGGCAGTAGCCAAACTGCCGGTGGATGGGTTGAAACCTACGCATCGTTATCGCGCCCGCGAGACCAGCCGGTGGTCTCGCCGCAATATGGCATCCCGCTTCAAGAAGCGCACGGTGAAGGGGAAGAGCTCCCGCCGTCTGGCTTTGCGCAAGCGCCGGGGGTAGTTATCGTCACTGGGCTGCCAGTCTGGCAGCCCGTTTTAGTACTGGTAATCCATCATCTTTATGAGTTCTATTTTTGAGAATCCGACTTTTGCCTTGTTTGTCATTCTGTTCGCTGGGCTTGCTCTGGGGAATATCACAATCAAGGGTGTTTCTCTGGGGGCATCCGGGGTTTTGTTCACGGCCTTGCTGGCAGGGCATTTGAAATTGCAGGTGCCGCAGGGAATTTCAGAGATTGGTACGGCCTTTTTTGTGTATGCAGTTGGTCTGGGGGTAGGTAATCGCTTCTTCTCATCACTGCGCAGCCGTGGGAGAAAGCTGATTCTGGTGGCTCTCGTCATTGTCGTCAGCGGCTGGCTTTGCGCATGGGGTGCCTGTCTGCTTCTAGGAATTGATTTGAGTGTGGGTGCCGGTTTGTATGCCGGGGCCTGCACCAGCACACCGGCCCTGGCTGCTGCGCTTGATGCTGCTAAGCTGAAAGGGTTGGATGAATCTGTCATTAATATCGGATACGGCGTGGCGTATCCGGTGGGAGTCATAGGTATTGTGCTGTTTGTGCAGCTGCTGCCCCGCCTGCTGAAACAGGAACTGGGGCGGAGCAAGGGCGCTGCTTCAACCTCCACGGCCGATGGTTCGGTCATCAAGTCCCGCCTGGTCGTGGTGACCAATCCCTCTGTGTTCGGAAAAACTCCGCATGAGGTGGAGCTTGTGCACCGTATGGGCTGCCGTATAACGCGCAAAATGCGCGGCGGAAACCTGCTTCCGCTCCAGGCTGCAGATGTGCTGCAGGATGGTGATGAAGTGCTGATGGTGGGCGAGGTGGAAAAATTGCAGCACGATGCCGCCTTGCTGGGGGCGATGCTGGACACGGATTTCCGCATCCGCTTGCTGCACGATGAATCTGCTGACCTCATCGTGCTGGCGGAGCACATGGACAACAAGTCCCTGGCTCAGCTGGATACGCTGGGGAACTTCGGCATTACTATTTCCCGTGTTTCCCGCCTGGGTAATACCTTTGTGCCCACGGAAGATACCCAGATTCAGCGAAACGATGTGGTTCACGTCGTCGGGGCGCCGGATGCCATTGCCGCATTTGCCAAGGAATGCGGGCACCGTGAATCAGCGTTGAATATGGTGGATATGCTTTCCCTGACCGGTGGGCTGGTGCTGGGTATTCTGCTGGGGAAACTCAACTTCAGCTTTGGTGGTGGGGATGGGTTCTCTCTGGGAATGGCCGGTGGCCCGCTGGTGGTGGCTCTCATCATGGGGCATTTTGGCAAGGTGGGTCCCATTACCGGGTACATGCCGCGCACGGCGCGAATATTGGTCATGAACCTGGGGCTCATGCTTTTCCTGGCTGGAGCCGGGGTGAAAGGCGGCGAGCAATTGGTCGAAACGCTGGCGGCGCATGGCGTCAGTATGGTGCTGGTGGGCGTGTTGGTTACCACCCTCCCCCTGGTGCTGGGGTATATCTTTGCCAGCAAGGTTATGCGCATGGAAATGACTGAAATTCTGGGCTGCTGCTGCGGGGCGCAGACTTCCACTCCGGCATTGGGCGCCATTACGGCCAAGACCGATAGCCAGGAGCCGGTGATTGCATATTCCACGGCCTATCCTCTGGCCCTCATCCTTATGACTGTGCTGGCGCAGCTCCTCGTCCAGCTGGCGTGACGACTGCCTGCTGGCCGCGAGTAAAATGAAAATCACCTGAGGCAGTTCAGGTGATTTTTCGAGTTTCAGGGGCAGAGAAAGCGCGGTGGCTCGTTTTTTTCTTTTGTAATGCCCGGGTGGGGTGGCGTACCTCTATCTATTAGGAAATTTCAGGGATAGGTGCCACTATTTACCTTGCGCTCTCGCGAGAAGACTGGTAGAGTAAGGAGCATAATCTCCATCGGTGATTTTATGAAACTTCATCTTCCCGTCGCTCTTCGCAAAAGTGTTCTGCTGTTCTGTGTTGCGGCCAGTACCATTACCTCCGCCTGGGGTGGTGCCATGCACGAGAACATATCACAGCGCGTCTACGCCGACTTCGGCCAGAACCGAGGCCGATATAAAGTCAATGGCGTAAGCACTATGCTGCAGGCTATCCGCGAAAAAGACAACCTCATCGTCATTCCCGACAACAACCCGGACACCAAGGACCATGGCATTTCTCTGGAGCAGGGAATGATTGATTTCACCGGCACAGTGGACTATGGCTACTATCAGCAATGCTACGGCGCAGGTTCAGCCTTCGGCAGCAACTACCTGGTCACTGTGGCCCACAACCCCCATTTCGATGCCGCATTCGGCGGTTATATCGTCGGCTCCGGGAACACCATCAAATACCGCACGATTTCTGTTTCTGAAAAAGACCTCGGCAGCCCGGCAGACTGGGCTCTGTACCGCCAGAACAAGATTTACACAGATGTAGTCGGCGCCCATAATTACAGCGGCGTGGAGTCCCAGAATGAAGACCTGAACGAAAACGGCATACTGGACATCAAGGAAAAGGTGGAAGGCACGCTGATGTACCGCGCCGGCGGCGGTGATATGGACTACTGGATGTCGGACGGCTCCCGCATTGATGCAGGTAGTCCATACACCTTCCTCATCGGTGGTGTCTGCACTATCCGCTTTGTGGCCGTCACCGAGGAGAATATTATTTTTGCTGACTGGAACATGAATAACCAGGACAGCGGTGTCTCCGAGAAATCGCCCCTGCCCGTCACAGCTGGTGGTGGTGACTCCGGCACAGCCAACTACGTGTACAACCAGGAAGCAGGCCGTTACGAGTATTTCTTCTCCGAACGCGCCACCAACTTCACCACCTACAACGTGGGGCACGGCTCCATCGACTTTGCCAACGAATCGATGGCCATGTACAGCCGCGAGGTGCACATGACCGAAACGCACACAGCCTACCTGAACGCCGTGTCCAATGGCTCCGGCACGATCACCGTGGGGGATGAAACAATCTCTCACCTGGCTGTCAACTCCGGCGCTCACACCTGGAAAGATCTTTCCGAGGTAAAGGACCGGACCAACTGGTTTGCGTATGACAATGGGTACATGAACGGCATTAATGGCCTGGGTAGTACACATAATCTTCTTTTCGATGGCGGCAATGCAGATAATACCATCATTCTGAACGCCACGGTGGATACCGGCGTGGGTTATCTGGAATTCAACAACGGCAAATTCACTATCCAAAACGCCGAAGGTGGTAACCACACCCTCAACTCCGCCGGCTACGTCATCAACGAAGGGGCCGAGGTGCATGTACAGCTTACCAATGATGCCAACTACATGCGCGAATGGCGCAAGAACGGCGAGGGTGATCTGTACATCGAGGGCAGTGGTGACAACAATATCCTGCTTGCCGTGGGTGGCAGTGGTACCACCTACCTGAACCGCGAGGGTGGCTACGCCGCCTACAATGTGATGGCTGCCAGCGGTGCCACCGTGGTCATCGAGGGTATCAACCAGATTGAGCGCGACTTCACCTTCGGGCTCAATGGCGGCACACTGGACATGAACGGCAATAGCATGGACTGGTATACCACCCATGCCGATGATGCTGCCATTGCCGCAGATGGATTCAGCATCAACACTCTGACGGATTCCGCCATTCTGACGAATACCAGTGGCACCACAGAATTGATTTACAAGCAGAATGGCGAAAGCACGTGGCTGGGCTCCATCAAGGACACCGCTACCGGTGCCATCCAGGTGGTGGTGGATGCCGGCGCCGGTTCCGTGTGGACCATGAACAGCATCTGCACCGACCTTACCAATAACGCTGGCAGCAGCTTCACCGTGAACAGCGGCACCGCCGTGTTGGCCGGCACCAATACTGAACACGGCCCCGGTTCCGTGCAGTACAGCAATGATGTATGGTGCTCCGAGGATGACTGGCATTATGCAGATGCCCAGATGGATGTGACCGTAAACGAAGGCGGCACCTTCCACCTGGGCACCCACGCCCGCCTGAAAGGTGATGTCACCGTGAACGGTGGTACCTATGTGATGGGCGAAGGTGTGCGCCACCAGTGGGAATACATTGAAGGTGGTATCTTCACGGAGGATACCTACGAGTGGGCTGAATACTACGGCCACCATGGTGACACCACGCTGAACAACGGTGCGCTCAAGGTCCAATTCCATGCCGATACCACAGCCGAAACCACCTACAGCGGCAATATCACCGGCAGCGGCACTGTGAGCGTGGATGCCGGCAAGGGCCGTCTCATTCTCACGGGCAACAACTCCTTCACCGGTGCCCGCAGCGTGGAGAACGGTACTCTCATTGTGGAGGATGCCGCTGCAGCCGGTTCCGGAAAGTGGCTGGTGAAGGACAGGGGTATCTTTGCCTCGCAGAATGCCGATGGCAGCACAGCGCTCTCCTATATCGATGCCAATTCCACCGGTGTGCTGGCACTGTACCAGAATCAGACCTCCCAGATTGACATGACCGGGCACAACACCCTCATCCTCGGTGCGCTGGAGGGCATGACCATCAACTACGGCACACTGAATACCACCGAGACGCTCGCGGCCAATGCCAACAGGGAATGGCGCCTGGGTGGCGGCGGTGGTGAACTGGTAGTGAACTACCGCCTCACCGGTAATAACAAGCTTATTCTCGGCAACGGACACACACAGGGCATCGTTACCCTCACCAATACGCGCAATGACTTTACCGGCGGTATTGACTTTGCCAGCAGGGGTGTGACCCTCAACTACACAGACCCTGCCGCTGTAGACAAAATCAGCCTCAATCTGACTTACGGCAACCGCGCCACCATGGCCCCGATGATTAACAATGTCACGGCTGAGTCCAATGGTATTCTGCTGCAGAATCAGGCAGATGCGGATATTGACATGAGCAGACATGCCAGCTTGTTCCTGGGCACCGAGGGCAACCTGGAATACAATGGTGACATTACCGTGGCTGAAGGACAGGATTACCGCTTCTCCGCCGCCAATGGCACCTTTACCGTTCATTCCGAACTCGAGGCTAACCACAACATCGTGGTGGATGCCCAGGGCTATAAGGGCGGCACGGTCAAGCTCACCAATGCCAGCCCCATCACCGGTAGTGTCACCGTTACAGGTGCCGCGGCTGGTTCCGGCGTGAATGCTGGCAATATTACCCTGCGAATCGATGAGGACGGCGTGCTGGACAACACCAGCGGGGTTTACCTGCGGAACGGCGGCACGCTGCACATAGGAGAATCAACCCAGCACATCTCCAACCTGGAGCTGGGTGAAGGCAGCACCATTACCGGCGACTACATGAGCAGCACCACCGATACGAAGTACAGCACGCTTCATATCACCATAGACTCTCTGGAAGATCTCAAAGGCAACATCAACGTCAATACCATCTACAAGTATGGTGAAGGTACGCTGGAGTTGACCAATTCTCTCCTGACTGCCGCCACGGACCGCTTCAAATATGCCGAATTGCATATTGAGGAGGGTGATGTGAAGCTGATGAATTCATATGCTTCTGTGGGTAGTCTCTACATCAACGGCGGCAAGCTTGATCTCAATGGCAAGGACCTGTACAGTGGTATCGTTGTTGCCGGTAATGGTGCGCTGATTGATGCCACCGGAGCTACTGTCTGGGGTTTATCCGTCATTGGTGTGCTGGAAGGCACGGCTGAGATGATGAACGGCGGTACGGATGTCAGGGTAAGCACTTCCATTGGTGCGGCAGAGGGGGCTACACTTGTTTTATCCGGCACGGGTAACTGGTTGCTTGATGGCATCAGCTATAACATGGACCCCTCTGTTAAGGCTGGCACTTTGCGAGTAGAGGATGTCAACAACCTTACGTTTACTTACGGCACTAATTCAGGCAAAACGATAGATCCGGAGATTCTTCCCTGTGTGCAGGCTGTTACCGTAAATGGCATCCTTGACCTGGCAGAGACAGTTACCGATTTGAAGTCTGCAGCATCCTGTGACGTGCAGGTGCTCAATTTCGGCACAATCAAGCTGAATGGACAGGACCTCAAGCTCTCCGAAACCACTAATCAGGCAGAGTGGCGCATCAAGAGTCTGCAGTCCTCCGGCAATGAAACAATTACCTGGGAGGCTTCCAAGACAAAGGTTTCCACCTACACGGTAGACCGCGAGGAAGACCCTGCAGCATATACCAAGACGGATGTTAACTCTTCCCGCCTTATTCTCAGTGATGAAAGTTCTTTCTCCGGCTCGCTGGTGGCTAAGCGCACGGCTAATGGCCGTGGCTACAACAGCTATGTGGAGCTGGCTCACGACAAAGCTCTGCAGAACGCCACGCTTGACCTGCAGGGGTACAACGGAGCCAACATGGCACTGGCGGTCAACACTGATAATGCCCGCATCAAGGGGCTTACGGGCAATGAACACAGCATGGCCTACGGTGGTGAATCCTACCGCGTGAACCAGGAAACAGCCCCCACCTCCACCCGCAGCAGTATCCTGAGCATTACGGGCAGCGGCACCTACGAATACAAGGGCGCCGTGGCCGGGCTCAGCATTGCCATGGAGGGCACCGGCACGCAGAAATTCACCGGCAGTAATGTTTCGGTAGCCAACATCTACGCCAACTCAGGGCGCCTGGAGTTCACCTCTGACACCGTGGTGACCGATACAATTTACATGGGCCTGGGTGGCACCCTGAACATGGGCGAAAGCTATTCGCTGAACGAGGGAACCACATTTGCCATTGTGGGTAACCAGGGTGCTTTCGAGAGTACGCTGGTACTCAATGGCGGTATGCTGGCCTTTGATTCCACTGCGCTGAATAATGGTACCGCCCAATTCACGGGAACAGTGATTTTTGCCGAAGGTCATGATTCCCAGGTAATTGACATCATTGACCCGAATTCTCTAGAACTGGGGCGCACCTACACCCTGTTCAGCAATAGCTGGGAAGGTATGAGTGCCACATTCTCCGTCGACACCGCTGACTACCTGCAGGGCACATTTACTGCTGATGCATCTGGGTTGCAGATGACTCTGGCTATGGGAAATGGCTTTTCTGAATGGACAGGCAGCAACTACGGAGTCTTCACTGAAGGTACGACGGTTGTCTTCCGCAACACAGAGGCTAACCCGGATTTGACTTTCAATGAGGTAAAGACGGCCGCCGGGCTCCGTTTCGTGAATGATAACACGTACACCTTCAGCGGTAGTGATGTGACTCTGAATGGGACTTTGAAGATGGACAGTGGCAAGCTGGTGCTGAACAACAAGCTGAGCGCCGCTGCTTACGAAGCTTCTGGTGGTACGCTGGAGATTGCCAGTGAGGGAACGCTGGCTTTGACCAACACTCTTACCTCTGCGGAGAATCGCACAGCCACGGTAAACGGCATCACCGGTACCGGCACATTGCAGGTGAAGCTTGATAAGACAAACAACACCTATGACAATAAGCTGGCAATTGACGCCGACTTCACCGGCACTACTCATGTGCTGGAGGGTAACCTGACACTGACCGGCAGCTCCTTTGGCAGCACGCTCCAGCTGGCTGCTGGTGTGAACGCTAAGAGCACTGAGGCGACCACCATCACCGGCAACCTGGTGCTGGATGGTGTCAGCACTATTAATAATGGTGGTTACACACTGACCATTAATGGCTCTGTAACCGGCGAGAAGGGTACCTGGAACCGCGCTGGCGGCAGCACCCTGAATATCAATGGTGAGGTTAACCTGGGTGGGTTCAATATCGATTCCCAGTATGCCACCACTAACTTCAACGGCAAGACGACCATTGATACGGTCACGGTTTACAATGACGAGGCCAAAATGGTTTTCAACAGGGAAACCTCACTGGGTACAGTCAACCTTGGCCAGCACAAGACCCAGCTTACCTTCAATGGCAGCACTGAAATAGGCATCCTCAATGTCGGTCGCTCTGGTGGTTTCACCGGCACCTGCACGGTTAACATCAATGCCGACACCGCAATCGGTACGCTGAATATCGGCAGCGGTGCGGATTACAAGGGCGTCTCCAACGTGGTTATTAATGCCTACACCACGGCAGATGCAGTCAACCTTCAGCACAATAACTACACACTGCAAGGCAGCGGTACGCTTGAAACCAAGCACTTCAACTACACTGCATCCGGCCCGCTTAGTCTCGACGGCCTCAAGATTGTCGAAACCACAGCACATAACAGATCCAGATCCGGCAACAGCACCTCAACCATCAACCTGATAAACGGTGCCGTGCTGGATATTCGCCATTCCGATTACAGCGTGGACGGTACGCTGGCAGTCGGCGGAGCTGACGCAGACGGAATCATGTATGTGAATGGTATCCAGTTATCCCCGGATCACATGGCATACAATTACGGTTCCAACCTCAATGTAAATAAAGGGGCACATCTGATTATTGCAGGAGAAGATTCCAACAGCGTTTCCGGTGATTTCGTACTCGCGGCTTATGGCAACAAACATAAATTAAGTGGGCATAAGAACACCCTCACGATTGATGGTGAACTGACCAGCAATGCAGCCATGACTCTGATGCACAATGATGCCGAGGTCAATGTGAATAATGGAGGCAGACTGAACCTGCTTAAAGGTTTGACACTGACCGGGGACTGCAAAGCAGATGTCTTTAACAGCGAAGCTATGTACGCCACTCTCAATGTAAAAGAGGGTGCTCGACTCAATGCAGCGGGCGGTACGCAGCGTGGCAATCTGAATGTAAGCCTGGCTGCCAATACCACCCTGGGTGCCATCGGCGAGGCGGATTCCACCGTCCCCTTCTCCAACAATATGAGCTGGGGAACGGCTGGCAAGGAGGGTACCATCACCATCGACACCGCCGCCACTACGCCCGATGAGAACCTGCAGCTGGTGCGCAGCGAAGACCAGGGCGTAACGGTTGACATGACCGGCACTATCTCCCTGAGAGGCAATACCGCTCTGGAGGTGGTTGGCAGCGGTACGCTGAAGCACAAGGCCGCGTTCAACAACGCCACGGCTATCCGCGTGCAGGAAGGCGCCACCCTGGCTGTGGATTCCACGGCTGAGCTTACCGCAGGGGCTGAGCTCAACAAGGGCGGTCTGGCACTGGATTCAGCCACGGTGAGAGGTAAGGATATCACCATCACCGATTCCGCCAGCATCCGTGCCACGGGCGGCACCAGTACACTAGCCGCCAACACCGCGATGATTAATTCTGCCGCAATCTCCTACGATGTAGCCGCGGGTGCCACGCTGAAGTCCACGGGCAGCCTGGGTGGCTCCGGCCGCGCCGATATCACCAAGACCGGTGCCGGGGCTCTGCACCTGAACAACGCCGGCAATGACGTGGCCAACATCCGTGTGGATGCCGGTGAGCTGAGCATGTACGGCGCCGGTACCTACAACATGAATGACCTGATGATGGCAACCGGTGCCTCGCTGGGCTTCTACGCTGGCGTGATGGATAACAAGGAAGCTGTGGCAAGTCTTGTGATAGACGGCACTGCCAGCTTCACCGCAGGCAGCACCCTGAATGCTAACCTGACTCTCACCACAGGCTCAACACTGGAGGTATCAGAAGGATACCTTTCCATGAACGGCAGCCTGACCCTGCAGCAGGGCATCACCCTGGGCGATGCTACCCTGCAGCGCATTCAGGAACTGAGTGTGGGGGACCAGTTGCTCCTCTTCACCGGGGTAGATGCATTCGTGCTGGATTCCACAGACTATGCCCAGCTGACTCCGGAGGATGCCGTGCTGGCTTCTGACTATTTCAGCAATATCACGAGCAGCAACTACGTCCTCACTTACACCGGAGCCAACGTAGGCTCTCTCGCCATTGTGATGAACATCCCGGAACCCGCCACTGCCACTCTCAGTCTGCTGGCACTGGCTGCGCTGGCTGCCCGCCGCCGCAGAAAGTAAAACGGCAGCCTTTTATCTCAATCTTAATCAGCCCCGCACATTCCTGCCTCCTGGGTATGTGCGGGGCTTTTTTGGGGTGGGGTACAGAAAGAACCTGCGATGCCAGGCACCGCAGGTTCTTTCTGTATAGTGAATTACTCAGGATAGGAATTACTCCTGCTCCATTTCTTCAACACCGGCTTCCTCAGATTCGAGTTCCTCGGTCGGCTCTTCGATAGCGGGAGCGGTAGCAGGACGGTGGCGCGCAGCCTCGATGAGGAACAACTCAGCCACACGGAATGCGCGGCGAGATGCCTCAGCCGCGGTGCGGTCATCCATGAGCGCCAGGCCTTCCTCTGTCACCTCGCCCAGGAAAATCTTCCAGGCACGGCGCACGAGCTCCTCCTTGTCCACCTGCGGGGTGGCCTGGGGCTGC
>JAZLDD010000088.1:0-7393 GCA_045614585.1 Akkermansia sp.
CCTCGCGGCGGGAGAGAACGATGTTCTTGCGCTCGTCGTTCACCTTCACAATCTTGAATTCGTATACGTTGCCCACGAACTCGTTGAGATCCTTGGGCGGGATGATGTCCACCTGGGAGCCGGGAAGGAAGGCTTCCACGCCGACGTTGACCATGAGGCCACCCTTGACGACGCTCTTGACCTTACCCTTGACCAGACCGCCGTCCTTGTAAACGGCCACAATCTTGTCCCAGTTCTGCTTGTGGGCAGCCTTTTCTTTGGAAAGGACGACGAGACCTTCGTCGTTTTCGAGGCTTTCAAGAAGCACCTCGATCTGATCGCCCACCTCGATTTCCTCGTCCTCGAACTCGGAAACGGGGATGACACCCTCAGACTTGTAACCAATGTCCACGAGGACGACCTGCGGGCGGATTTCAAGGATGGTACCGTTCACGATGTCACCCTTGCGGAAGTTCGGAAGCTTGGAGTCAATCAAAGCTTCCAGTTCAGTATTGCTCATTATAATGATGTTTAGGTTAATGGTTTACGCATTTCCACCAAGGCCCCTACCCGGCGGCTCATGAGGCACCTGTATGCCACCGGGGGAAAATGCGGTGCACCATTCTACTAAATCGGCATCTGACTGGCAAGCCTTTTTTCCTGATTCTCTGTGCTTTTCTGGTTAAAATCCGCCAGGGTGGGTGGTTGGGGTTTCAGGGGAGCGGCTGAGGCGGTGATTAATTGTATATTCTGGGCAGGCGCGGGCCGAGACCGGTGAGGATTTCCCACACGATGGTGCCGGCTTTATCTGCAACCTCGGTCACGGGGATGTGCTCGCCGAACAGCTCCACGGCATCGCCGGATTTCACGCCGGGTAAATCGGTTACATCTGCCATGATCTGGTCCATGGTCACGCGGCCGAGCATGGGGCAGTAGTGCCCGTCTATGTAGACGCGCGCGCCGTTTCCGGAGATGCGGCGGTTCCAGCCGTCTGCATAGCCGATTCCGATGGTGGCCACGCGTGTGGGCCGGCTGGTGATATGGGTACGCCCGTAGGAAACACCGTGCCCGGCCGGCAGCTCGCGCACCAGGGTGACCCGGGCGTGCAGGCTCAGGGTCGGTCTCAGCACGCCGTCGTATATCGAGGCCATGGGGGCTACCCCGTACAGCAGCAGTCCGGGACGGGCCAGATTGGCCTCGGGGACTTCATAGGCCAGTTCGCCGGCGCTGGCTGCTATGTGGCGGTAGCGCAGCTCGAAGTCTTGCCGGAGGGTGTTCACGCAATCGCGGAACAGGTCTATTTCATTCTGTGTAAAGGGCACATCTTCATCTGCAGAGGGGAAATGAGACATGATACCCTCTACCCGTATGTTTTTCATGCTTTTGAGAGCTGCCGCGGCCTCACCAAGCTGGTGCGGCAGAAAGCCCTCGCGCCCCATGCCGGTATCCACCGCCACATGCAGGGAGAATTCTTTGCCTAGCAGGGCTGCTATGCTCTGGAAATGAGTGGCTTCCTCTACGGTGGAAACGGTGCAGCACCAGTTGTTCTGGACTATTTCCTCGCGCTCTGCCGGAAAGGTGGGTCCCAGGATAAACGGGGTGGTCCGTACCCCGGCCCGCTGCAGGCGGCGGGCTTCTCCCACATTTGCCACCCCGAAAAAGGCAATGCCGTGATTATCCAGCCGCCTGGCTACCGGCTCCAGTCCGTGGCCGTAGGCGCCGGCTTTGATTACCGGCATCAATTCTGTATCAGGCAGTGCCTGTCGGGCTATATCCAGATTGTGCGCGATGGCCTCCAGATTCACGCATGCCCAGGCTCGTGCAGGACTCTCACTAATCATCACCCCCACTCTATCATTTCCCGCTTTACCTGACAAGCGCAAACTGCTGGGCTTGACATGAGCCGGTGAGGCTGCTATGTTGTTCCGGCCATGAGATTTTATTATGCTGTTCTGGCTGCGTTGGTATCTGCGCCTGTGCTGCCTGCTGTACAGGTGCCGGAGGAGTCTCCTTTTGTGCGGAAGGTGGATGAAAATCAGGCTGCGATAGATGAGTGTATCGCCGCGATGGAGGCTGTGCTGACGACGTATGAGGGCATTCAGGATACGAGCTCTGCAGATGCTGCAGCGGCGAGGCTGGAGGGGCTCCACCGGCGCATGGAGAAGGCGGTGGACCGCGTGAATGCCATAGGCGAGGCCGATGCCGCCACGCAGAATCTGTTCATGACGAAACTGCTGCCGATGCTTTTTGTGAACGCAGCCCGCACGAAGATGGCTGTTGAGCGAATCCAGACGAATGATTATTACGGCAGTGTGGCCCTCCGCCAGTTCATGGAGGTGACACTGGTGCCGCAGGAGTGAGAATATTATATCCCGGTGTGGAATTGAAAGCCCTCTGCGCGGATATAGGGCGCCAGGCTGCGCAGCAGCCGCCGGAAGTGCGGCGGGTAGGCATTGCTGCCGCTGTGGCGTTCTTTTCTGCCATCCGCATGCAGTAGACGCAGCTCCCACTGGGTGCCGTCCATGGTATCGGAATCGGTGTATTCGGGGTTCCAGTCTGCCAGGTGGTAGTGGCGGTAGAGCCGGCGCACCAGGCGTTTGAACCGGGTGGCACTGTGCCGGAAACCGGTGGGGCCGGGGTGAAGCAGCGGTTCTGCATTGGTGGTTTCTACCTGGTACCGGTCCGCTGAAATCCAGATTTCATAGCTGGGGCCGAAGTGCCCGCCAATGTAGAAAAAAAGCTCGCAGATGTCATCTGCCTGCGCCTCGGCCTGCTGCGGGGCGGTGAATCCGAAATCCCGGTGGCAGGTGTTGCAGTGGTGGGCAAAACCGGCCAGCGGGGTGGTGCAGCAGCTGCCGCAGCGGGGACACAGGGTGGTTTTCTTCATAGGGGGGGTGGGTGGAGGCGCGGGTCAGTCTTCTACGCAAAGAAGCCCGCGGGCGTGAGCTTCTGCGGTGGGGCCGCTGGTGCCGAGCATCCGGACGAGTTCGGCAATGCGTTCATCGGCGCCGACTTCTTCCAGCCGGGAAACGGTGCGGCCTTCTGTGGTTTGTCCTTTGGAAATGAGGTAGTGGTGGTCTGCCAGAGCCGCCACCTGTGGGAAGTGGGTGATGGCGATGACCTGGTGCTCGCGCCCGAGTTCGCGCATTTTTCTGCCCACGGCGCGGGCTATCTCGCCACCCACGTTGGCATCAATTTCATCGAAAATCAGCAGCGGGGTGTCGTCCTGACGCGCCAGCGCGCTTTTGAGCGCAAGCATCACGCGGGCAAGTTCGCCGCTGGAGGCGATGAGCCGCAGTGCTTTCTGTGGCTCGCCAGGGTTGGGGCCAAAGAGAAATTCCACTTCCTCCACCCCCTGTGGACCGGGTTCGGGAAGGGGGGTGAGCTGTGCAGTAAAGAGTGACTGGCGGAAGCCGAGATGCCGCGCGTGGGTGAGGAAATCCTCCTCCAGCCGTGGTGCTGCAGCGGCGCGGGCGGCGGAGAGGTCTTTGCCTGTGGTGAGCACATCGGCGCGGCAGCGTTTTTCTTCTGCCTGCAGCTCTTCGAGCCGTTGCTCGCGGTTGCCTATGGCCGCGAGCTTGGCGCGGCATGATTCCAGATGCTCGGTGATGGCCTCGAAATCGGCACCGTATTTGCGTTTCAGATTGTCCAGCAGGGCAATGCGATTTTCCAGCTCTGCCAGTTCGGCCGGGTCGCATTCCAGGGTTTCCACATAGTCCTGCAGGTTTGCGGCCAGGTCCTCGGCTGTGTCGATGAGGGTTTCCAGGCTCTCCAGCCAGGGGGCGCAGCTGGAATCCATCCGCTCCAGGTCGCGGCCGCTGCGCACGAGCTGGTGCAGGGTGCTGAGCAGGGAACCTTCCTCGCCAGCCACCAGGTGGGCCATGGGCAGGGCGGTGTCGCGCAGCCGGTTGGCATTGCGCGCCCGCTGCCAGCGGGCTTCCAGTCCCTCCACCTCCTCAGCGGTGAAGGCGGCGGTTTCGATTTCTTCGACTTGGTGATGCAGAAAATCCAGCTCGCGCTCGTTGGCCATTTCGCTTTCCTGCAGGGTGCGGTAGGCAGCGCGGGCATCGAGCCAGGCGCGGTAGGCGGTGTGGTAGGCCGCCAGGGCAGGGGTGTCTTCTGCATAGGCATCGAGCAGGGAAAGCTGGCGCTCCTGCGAGGTGAGGGAGCGGTGTTCCTCCGGGTGGTGCATATCGACCAGCCCGGCTCCTATGCGTTTGAGCAGCTGCAGGGTGACCGGGCTGCTGTTGATGAATTGGCGGTTGCCGGTGGCGGTGATGACGCGTCGGATGATGAGGTGCTCATCTTCACAGGGCGGCACGCCGCTTTCCTCCAGCTGCGCGTTCACGGTTGTGGTGTCTTTCAGCTGGAATACGGCCTCGATGCTGCACTGCGTTTCTCCGCTGCGGATGAGGCTTTTATCTGCCCGCTCGCCCAGCGCCAGCGAGATGCCGCCCATGATGACGGATTTGCCGGCACCGGTTTCGCCGGTGATGCCCAGGGATCCAGCGTGGGGTTCCCAGGTGAGTTCGTCTACCAGAGCCAGATTCCGTATCTTGAGCAGTGAAAGCATAATTTATCTTTGCGTTCTGCGGTTGATTATGCCATAATGCGCGCGGAAATCCAAACCAAAATCAGATGCTGAACGTACTTTTCCTTGGCAGCGGCACTTCTACCGGGGTGCCTGTGATTGGCTGCGGCTGTGAAGTCTGCCGCTCTGCAGACCCGCGCAACAGGCGCTGGCGCTCGTCTGTGCTGGTGCGTTCGGCCGCGACCACGCTGCTGGTGGATTCGTGCCCTGATTTGCGGGCGCAGGCCCTGAAGCATAATATAACAGCCATAGACGCGGTGCTCTACACGCATGAGCACCTGGACCATACCACCGGGTTTGATGAGATGCGGGCTTTCTGCTGGCGTCGCACAGACCGGCTGCCCCTGTATGCCGGGGCAGGGTGCCTGGCTATGCTCAGGAAGATGTTCGGCTGGGCGTTTGATGAGAGCAATACCTACCAGGGCTATATCCGCCCGGCGGCGCATAACCATGCTGGCAAGCCTTTTGTGGTGGGGGATATCGAGGTGATTCCGGTGCCGGTGCTCCACGCCACGGTGGAGACATACGGCTATGTTTTCCGCAGCGGCGGCGTGAGCTTTGGTTATGTTCCGGATATTCAGGAGCTGCCGGAAGCGTCTGCACCGCTGCTCATGAACCTGGATGCGCTGGCGATGGATGGCCTGCGGTACCGCCCTCACCGTACTCATTTCTGCGTGGATGATACGGTGGCCGCCATGCGACAGTTGCTGCCGAAACGCGGCTACGTGACCCATGTGGGGCATGAGGTGGAATACAATGCTCTGCGCGATTATCTGCCGGATTTCATGGAACCGGCGTATGACGGGCTGGAGCTGGTGCTGAAATAAGCGGCGTATCATTGCGGGCGGAACGCGGTTCCGCCCGGTTGCTTTCTGGTGACAACCGGCGGCGCTTGTGCTCTAATGGGCACTGGCAAGAGCGCCGGGCTGTTCCAATTCTGCTTTGCGGAACAACAGCTGCCGGCTCCGCGCGGCCCCGACCCCTCATTCTCAGGGTAATCCCTTGCAGCC
Organism: Akkermansia sp.; assembly: GCA_045614585.1. Taxonomy (GTDB): domain Bacteria; phylum Verrucomicrobiota; class Verrucomicrobiia; order Verrucomicrobiales; family Akkermansiaceae; genus Akkermansia. The sequence continues at coordinate 5,581 of JAZLDD010000088.1, forward strand.
GATTTGCCGTGTTAAACCAATGAACCCTGATATTAAACAATATGGCTGATATTGAAAGCAACTACCAGATTAAGTATTCCGAGAAGTGGGGCTCTTACCTGCAGCAGGAGGTCTCCCGACTCGATAAGTATGTGACCGTGGAGTCCGGGCTTACCGGTAAGATGGCCGCCTTTGACCAGTACGGCCTGCTCGCCTTCACGGAGAAGACTACCCGCATGCGGAGCACCACGCTCGATGAAGCTCCCACTACCCGCCGCGTGATTCATCCCAAGATTTTCACCAAGGCTGTGGGCTTTGATGAGTTTGATGCCAAGAAACTGGCCAATATCGATGTGCCGGTGAGCAAGACGATTGAAAGCCTGCGCGCTGCTGCCGGCCGCTGCATGGATAAGGTGATGATTGATGCCTTCCTGGGTGCCAACTACACCGGGGAGAATGGCACCACTTCGGTGACGCTGCCGGCCTCCCAGACTGTGGCGAAGGATTTTGTGGAAAGTGGCTCGGCTGTGAGCAGCAACCTGACCGTGGGCAAGCTGCGTAAGGCGCTGACTATTCTGCAGAAGAATGAAGCATGGAGTGATGAGCGCCGCGCCTATGGCGATGAACTGGTGCTGGCATGCACCAGCAGCCAGATTAACGCACTGCTTCAGCAGCAGGAGGTCTCCAGCTTTGATTACAATGCGGTGCGTGCCCTGGCTGAAGGCCGCCTGGATACCTTCCTCGGCTTCCGCATTATCCGCACCGAGCAGCTGCCTATCGATTCCTCCGGCATCCGCTCCTGTATTGCCTGGGTGAAGAGCCGCGCCCAGTTCGGTATATGGGATGATTTCAAGGTGAAGCTTTCTGTGCGCGATGACCTGGATGAAACGCTCCAGATTCGTGCCAAATTTGCCTGCGGTGCCACCCGCCTGCAAGAGGAAGGTTTCGTGAAGATTTTGTGTGCTGAATAAGCGCACTGATGGAGAAAGGGAGATAAAAAGACACCCCCGGCGGAGAAATCCGCCGGGGAATATAAGCTTTTATGCTTGCCAAACCACGCCTGGGGGGATAGAATAAGCGGGTACAGTAGTACTCTAACCATTTAATCATCATGAAACCTACACTCCTTGTTCTCGCAGCAGGTATGGGCAGCCGCTACGGTGGCCTTAAGCAGCTTGACCCCATGGGCCCCAACGGTGAAGTAATTCTCGATTACTCCGTGTACGATGCCATCCGCGCCGGTTTCGGTAAGGTTGTTTTCATTATCCGCAAGGATTTTGAGGAAGTTTTCAAGACCCAGGTGGGCGCCCGTTTTGCCGGTAAGATTGAAGTGGACTATGCTTTCCAGTCTCTCGATGACCTGCCCGAGGGGTACAGCGTGCCTGAAGGCCGCGTGAAGCCCTGGGGTACCGCCCACGCTCTGCTCGCCGCCCGCGATGTGGTGAAGGAACCCTTCGGTGTGGTGAATGCTGACGACTTCTACGGTGCCGATGCTTTCCAGAAAGCCGCCGATTTCCTGACCGCCACTCCCGCTGCCGATGGCAAGGAGCACTACGGCATGATTGGTTATCCCCTCAAGAATACCCTCAGCGACCACGGCGATGTGAACCGCGGTATCTGCGGTATCAAGGATGGCTACCTCGACAGCGTTGAGGAGTACACCAAGATCAAGATGGAGGAAGACGGTGTTTGCCGTGGCGACAGCCTGAGCGGCGAGCGTAACCCCGTAGACCCCGAGGAACTCGTTTCCATGAACTTCTGGGTATTCCCCGCCAGCTTCATCGATCAGATTAAGGAGCACTTCACCCGCTTCCTGGCCGCTCACGGCAGCGAG
>JAZLDD010000089.1:0-3486 GCA_045614585.1 Akkermansia sp.
AGGAACTCAAGCTGAGCGAAACACCCCGCAACGCCGAACACAAATCTGCCCTGACAGCCGCCGCCGTCCTGCAGGCCAAGGACCCCGCCGCTGCGCTCAAGCAGCTGCTCGAGAAAGGAGAAATCACCCCGGAAGCCGCTGAACAGCTGGCCGCCTGGGGCACCCGGAACAAGGTGAAAGCTGTAGAAGAAGTAGGCAACAGCCGCCGCCCCAATGGCGACCGCGTCACCCGCTACCGCCTGATTGCTGAAAACGGTGGTGAAGACCTTCTCATCGACGTGGTGCGTGAAAAGAGCGGTAAAACCTATATCGAAGCCGCCAAGCCCTCCGCCTCCGACAAGACCAAGCTCGACGACGCCGCCGATTCCATCACCGTGGCAGAAGGCTTTGTAGAAGCCGTGCGCCGGGGTGATATGACCATAGCCCGCACCATGGTAACCGGTACCCAGGTATCAGATGCCACCGTGGCCGGTCTCTGCATGATTTTTGAAGAAGGTGAATTCAAGCTGCGCGAGCAGGCCCCCATCCGCAATACCTTTGCCACAGAAAACAACGCCGGCTATCTCGTATACGTTCTCTCCCCCATCTCCACCCGCCCCGCCAATGTGGGCATGGAACTCACCCGCACAGAGCAGAATACCTGGCGTGTCAAAGCCGTGGCTCTCGATGCCCTGCTGAGCAGCTACGAAAGCATAGCCACCGAAGAAGGCGGGCACTATTTCCCCATCGTTAAGAATCCGAAGGGCGGCGATTCCCTCGCCCTCTTCTTCGGCTTCAACGAATCCGTGCTCACCCCACGCTCCATGCGCCAGCTGCAGATTGTGGCTGAACTGCTCAAGGCCAGCAAGGGTGTGCTCCAGATCAGCGGTCACACCGATGATGTAGGCTCTGAGAAATACAACCTGGAACTCTCCATCCGCCGCGCCAATGCGGTGAAGGAAGCCCTGGTTTCCTTCGGGGTGGAAGATAAGCAGATTTCAACAGAAGGTATGGGCAAATCTCAACCGCGCCGCTTCTACACCACAGAGGATACCACCGAGCAGATTGACTACATCCGCGGCGAAAACCGCCGCGCCGAAATCTACCTCGACTTCGAATCCTGATACACTTTCCTATACTGCATCCGCCCTTTCTCCGGAAAGGGCGGATTTCTCATTTTCCAATTCTTCCCATCCCCCTCCAGATGCACGACTACGCCGCAGAACTCAACCCGGAGCAATATGCAGCAGTCACCACCACCGCAGCGCAGGCTCTGGTCATAGCCGGAGCCGGCAGTGGCAAGACCCGCACCCTCACCTACCGCGTAGCCTGGCTGCTGGAGCATGGGGTAGCCCCCTGGCGCATCCTGCTGCTCACCTTCACCAATAAAGCAGCCCGGGAAATGCTGGAGCGCGTCACTGCTCTCACCGGGGCAGATGCCGGGCAGCTCTGGAGCGGCACCTTCCATTCCATTGCCAACCGCCTCCTCCGCCGCCATGCCACCCGTCTCGGGTATCTGCCAGGGTTCACCATCTTTGATTCGGATGACCAGCGCGCCCTCATCAAAAACCTGGTCAAGCAATATGCCGGGAAAATGACCAAGGCAGACCGCTTTCCCAAGCCAGAGCTTCTCCTCTCCATCCACAGTCTGGCAGTGAATACCGCAACAGACTGGCACCATATCCTGGGAACTGATTACCCCTATCTCGAAAAGCACGAAGACACCATCGAGAAAATATACACTGAGTACGCAGCACGGAAACGCGCACTCAATGTCATGGATTTCGATGACCTGCTTACCAATCTGCTCCAGCTCCTGGACGAACACGCCGATATCCGCGCGGACCTGCAGGACCGGTTCCGCCACATACTGGTAGATGAATACCAGGACACCAACACACCGCAGGACCGAATCGTACAACTTCTGGCCAACGGAACCGGCAACCACATCATGGCCGTAGGCGATGATGCCCAGAGCATCTACTCCTGGCGCGGGGCAGATGTTGAGCATATCCTCCGATTCCGCGAAACCTACCCCCAGGCTGAATTATTCCGCATCACCACCAATTACCGCAGTCTTCCGCCCATTCTGGAGCTTTCCAACGCCGCTATCGCGCAAAACGAAAACCAGCTGCCCAAGGATCTGCAGGCCGCGCGCAGTGGCAGCAGCTTCAAGCCGGTTGTAGTACCCGCCCCCGATAATCGCACAGAAGCAGCCTGGGTTGCCCGCAGAATTGATGCTCTCATGGATTCCGGCATCCCCGGCAGCGATATTGCCGTGCTCTACCGAGCCCACTTCCACAGCATGGATATCCAGATGGAACTCACGCGTGCTGGCATCCCATTCCGCATCACCAGCGGACTACGCTTTTTTGAGCAAGCCCACGTCAAGGATGTCATCGCGTTCCTGAGGCTCCTTTCCAACCCGCGCGATGAAATCGCCTTCCGGCGCATCGCCGGCACCTTCCCCCGCGTGGGCGAGGCCACCGCCGGCCGTATCTGGGCACAGTGGCTGGCGACTTATGAAAAATGGGCAGCTGACCACCCGGACCAGATTTCTCTCACAGCACCGCACAGCACCGTCTTTGCCGAGCCGGCAGTCAAGGTTGCTCCAGCAATCCGCGCGCAATGGAACGCCTTCCTCTCCCTCATGGATTCCCTGCACCCGGCCAGTCATTCTCCGCTGCCAGCAGAACTGGTCAATACCGTTATCACCTACCTCAACCCCTACCTGACCCACGCATACGATAACTTCGATGAGAGGGCCGAAGATCTGGCCCAAATCTCCAGGAACCTCAGTGCACACGATAATCTGGATGATTTCCTGGCACAGATTGCCCTTCTGAGCGAAATAGACACCCCCGCCACACCGGAGGCCGACACCGTAACACTTTCCACCATTCACCAGGCCAAAGGTCTGGAATGGAAAATCGTCTTCATCATCTTCCTGGGTGAAGGGCAGTTCCCACACCGGCGCGTCATTGAAAGCGGCTCCACCGCCGATATCGAGGAAGAAACCCGTCTCTTCTACGTGGCCGTCACCCGCGCGCAGGACCAGCTCTACCTCACCTTCCCCCGATACAACGGCCGCAGTTACGATGCGCAATTCTCTCCGCCATCCCGCTTCCTGACCACCCTACCTCAGGAGCTTATCCAGCTCTGGAACGATTGATTCTCAAACATAAACCCCGCATGGTGCGTGCTGCACCCTGCGGGGTTCTGAATAGTTTTTCTCCGCATGAGCAGAGGATGGAGGCGAGGGGAATTGAACCCCTGTCCTGGACACTGTTGACGCAAGCATCTCCATGTTCAGACGCGGATTGCTGCATCTCGCCGGTGATCCGCTCCGCGTCAGCCTTTCACCTAAGCCAGGAACCTGTGGATGTCATACCCGGCGCGGTTCCCCCGCCGGGCACCTGCCTACTGAGCTAGGCGCGTCATCCCTAGTAGGCGTCGGGAATCGGCGCAAGGCGCGTTATTTACGCAGCCATGGCGTATTCGTTCTTA
>JAZLDD010000090.1:0-13886 GCA_045614585.1 Akkermansia sp.
AACATCATCCCACTCCCGGAAATTATGCGGCAGCAAATCGTCCAGTTGATTTATCAACTGGCCTTTTCCTCCGACCCACTTAATGAAAGGCTTTGCGATAGGCATATTCAAGCATGCTGCAGGGCAGTTGGCGCCTGCATAGTAAAGGCAGTTTACCAGAAAGATCGCTACAAGCAAGCTTTTGGCGTGGCTTGTGCAATTTTTTTGACTTTGCTTAGCTAGAGACGTCGATTGAGTTTGCATAAGTGTACGCCGTGATCTATACTAACATCATGAAGAGGGATTTTTCTCAGTGGCTTGCAACTATGCGGAATAGCATCAATAGTTACTCCTATTACGTCGATTTTCAGAAGGTTTATGAGAATGTGGATAGTGTCCGCGTAGAGCTGAATATCCTTAATTCTCTCATCGGTGTTGAGAATATTCGCGAGGAGTTTCTGAAATTACTGCAGGACTATCCTAAAACATTGAAATGCGTGCCGATTCTGCTTGCCTGCCGCCAGATGGAAATCTACGCTCAGGATGAGGATGGCGCTATGTGGTATGATTTTGCCAACGAACAGGCATGTTCTCCGGAGCAGTACGCTGACTTTATGGAGAAAACTGGGCTGTTTGACTTAATTAGCAAGCATATTATCAGCAACTTGAAAGATTATGTGACAGGCGTAGAAGTAGGTCTTGATAGCAACGGTCGCAAGAATCGTGGAGGTCACCAGATGGAGGATTTGGTGGAATCATACCTGATACGCGGCGGGTATACTTACTACAAGGAGATGTATCTTCATGAGGTCGAGAAAAAATGGAATCTTAACCTTGGAGCTCTTTCGGGGGAGGGTACCAGTACAAAGCGTTGGGATTTTGTGGTGGATGGTGGCGATACCATTTACCTTATCGAGACCAATTTTTACGCATCAGGAGGTTCCAAATTGAACGAAACGGCTCGCAGTTACAAACTCATTGCACAAGAAGCAAAGAAAATCCCCGGAGTAGAGTTCGTCTGGATTACCGACGGAGCCGGCTGGAAATCCGCCCGCCGGAACTTGGAAGAGACATTTAATGAGCTGGAGTATTTGTTTAATATTGAGGATTTGGAAAATGCTGGTTTTATTTAATCTTTGACTGATGAATAAATAGAATCAATATGGGACTACCAGGAGCTGAAGCTATGAAACGCGCTCGATTGATTGACGATATAGCAAAGAGAATAACCCTTTTGTCTTCTATCGTAAGATGTAAAAGTAAGAATAATTTGCATTCAGACAACGTTGTAGCTGAAAATGTATATCGAGATATATACAACATTATAGAGAAATCAAGCTATAAGAATTTGAATCAGGAGGAAAATAATTTTCCCGGGGGAGACTTAATAGATGAAAAACAAAAAAAACTAATACAGGTGACGTCTGATTTGTCTTTCAAAAAGATTAAAAATACGGTTAGACAACTAGATATAGAACGTTTTAAAGGATTTTCATTAGAGATAATTATAATGGGTGAACGGCGAAGTAAATATAAGGGGGATTGCTTGCCGACTTCGTATATTGTGTTCGATTATAGTTCTAATGTTGTTGATAATCCTGCACTTGTAAACCGGATCAAAAATTTGACTTTCGATCAAATTGAATCAATTCAAAAGATTTTGGAAAAAGAAATTCCCTGTCCAAAACCCAGAAATATAAACGCTACCCATCTTGGCCGTTTTATAGAAGTATTATCCCAATCTGGTCATATTGAACCTGGCAAGGTAACGTGTAAAAAAAGTTTTGAAATTGAGAAAAAGATACAATATAATGAATTAAGAAATAAAACATTATTTATACGAGACAGAAGCTTGTATTCTAAAAAACTTGAAAGGGTATATCAGGAATATGACATGTTAACAAAAAATAAATCTATGTATGTTATAGATGCAATATCGAGGATATATTTGACTGCCCCAGACACTTTGTCTGGGGAGGGGTTGTTTAGTTATATCCTACAAAAAGTCAAGGACAAGATTATAGATGCGGCTAATGCACTAGGTGTTTACGAGGATGAATTGGATTTTTATGTTGATATAATCGTCGTGGATACATTTGTGAGATGTAAGATTTTTTCACCCCCTGATGTATAATATGGTAGTTCCTGATAATGTTACACCGAAATTTTCGCTATATGTAGCGGGTGCAATGGTTCTTAAAATTTTGAAAGAATCAGGGCCATTGTGTTTTGAGTTATTATATGACCGATTTAAAATAGAACTAAACGAAAGTAATGTTATAAGAGTTTTTGTGTTGTCATTGGATTGGCTGTTTTTGCTGGGCGCTATATATGTTAATGAAGATAAGGAGATATGTGTATGTTTATAAAACGATTAAGAATTTTAGAAGGTGAACGGGTAATTAGGGAAGTTGTATTTCACAAAGGGTTAAATTTAATTGTGGATGAAACAAGTGACGGGAACTATGATACAGGTAACAATGTTGGGAAAACAACAGTTCTAAGACTTATAGACATGTGTCTTGGTGGAGATGAAAAAAGAGTATATTCCAAGGTGGAAGCTGAAACTGGTTCGTACGATTTAGTTAAAAACTTTTTGTATGATAATGAAATACTTATCGAATTGATGCTTGCAGAGTCTTTAACTGAAGAATCAAAAACCGTGGTGTTACGGCGAAATTTTTCTGTTAAAAGAAATCGAAAAGTATATGAGATTAATGGAGTACGCTATACGCAAAAATTATACAATGAAGCGCTTTCTGAAAAAATATTTGGTGCAAAACGCGACAAGAAACCCTCATTTAGACAAATAATATCTAGAAATATTAGAATTGATGATGAGAGATTATCTAATACGCTCCAAGTGTTAGGAAAATTTACCTCTTTGTCTGAATATAGTGCTTATTTTTTATATTTATTCGGGTGCGATAATTCGATGCTCCTGAGCATTTCTGACTTGGAAATGTTACTTAATAAAGAGTTGTCATATTATAAACATTTATGTGAGAGGTTAAGTAAGAAAGAAAATGAAGCGCTGCTGAAAGAAGCAAATTTAAGATTGGAGCTTTTGATGAAAGAACAGCAAAAGCTCTTTGAATCTAAAGCTATCATCGAATTGACCCAGAAAATAGAAATAGTTAAAAGCGACATTTTGGATAAAATTGAAAGACAAAATGACTTGCGATTGAAATTAAATCTTATAAAAGATGCCATAGAGGACTTAAAAAATAGAAAGTTTGAAATTGATGTCGAGGAAATTCGACAGCTATATTCTTTGGCTAAAATATACGTGCCAGAATTGCATCGAACGTTTGAAGAACTGTTGTCTTTTCATGAGCAGATGTTGAGTAATAAACAGAGTTTTTTGCAAGCAGACATACCTTTACATCAAGCGTGGATAGATACGTTAAATGATGAAATTATAGAATTAAAGTGTACAGAAGAAAGATACAATGCACAAATGCAAGAGTTCCTTGCTAGTCAAGATTGGAACGCTTTAATTAGTGAAATTTCTGCGCTCAAGACCGACATCGCAACGTATACTACGCGCATTGAGCTAATAGAAAGCTCAGAAGTTGAACAAAATAATTTAAAGATAAAAATTGAAGAGTTGCGCAACTCTGGTGGAGCTCTTAGTACACTAGATAGACTCACAGAAAATGTTAATAAGTTTAATAAAATTTTTGACGATATAACACAAAGATTATATAACGAACATAATAGTTTAATAGTAAAAGAGGAAGAAGATGGAAAGGGTGGGGTAAATTACAAATTGTCATTAAGTGCAAACAATGTAAGCGCAGGGAAAGTGCAAGGTGAGATGTTGTGTTTCGATTTAGCTTATGCTATTTTTTCTCAAATGGAAGGTATTCCAAGTTTACAATTTCTCCTAAATGACAAGAAAGAGCTTATGCACGGAAATCAGTTAGCTCAGTTACCTGAGATTTTGAAAGACAAACCAGTACAATTGATTGCAGCGATTCTCAGAGATAAATTGCCTGTTGAAATTTTAAACCAGATTGAGGCATTTACTATTTTGAGCTTATCGCAGAATGATAAGTTGTTTAAGATTTAGCTTTTTGGCTGTATTTTAGAGTTCCTGTGATGTGACTTGTTTGATTGTTGGTGTGCGTGATTCCTGTGAAGTATCTGTATCTGCTGATTTGATTCGGCTTGCTCTTTTTTATGTATTAATGTAATCTCTGGCATGGCTAAGAAGCGTAACACGATAGAGGATTATCTGAATGAGTTGTACCGCCGGGGGATGGCGGGGGATGAGGAGGCGCAGCTGGAGTTTATCCAGGTGATTGTGATGGAGACTGCGGCGCCGCTGGAGGGGTCGCCGCTCGAATGGCTGAATGCGCTGGTGGAGAAGGGGAATACGCAGGCGCGGCGGTGTTATTTTGCCTGGGCGATGAATGGTGATGCTGCCGATTGCGACTGGCAGCGGCTGGTGCAGTGGGCGGAGGAGTTGCTGGCTGAGGCGCCGGGGGATGCGCACTGTATGCTGGGTATGCTTTATGAGCCGGGGCTTCCGGGCCTGGCGGATGATAAGCTGGCGGAGGAGCATTATCGTAAGGCACTGGATGCCGGAAATGAGGGCTGTGGTTTTTATCTTGCTCGTGTGTTGCTGGGGCGTGAGGAGAATGAGATTCCCTATGCCGATGCTCGCGAGCTGCTGGAGCGGGCGGAGCGGGTGAATCCGAGTGCAGCGGTGTATGATCTGCTGGGTACGGTGTGCCAGGAACTGGGCGATGATGCTGCGGCCGTAAAATGTTTCCAGAAGCTGCACCGCCTGAACCCGGCGGATTCAGAGTGCTGCATTGAGTTGGCGCGGCATTATGCTCTGGGTGCCGGGGTGCGGCAGGATGATGAGATTGCGCTGCGTTATTTCCAGAAAGCGGCCAATCTGGGGGATGTGCAAGGCACGTTCATGGTGGGTCTGCATTATTATGAAGGTCTGGGTACGCGTCGCAATTTCAAGCGTGCGGTGGATTATTTCAAGCGCGCGCAGGAGATGGGTGATACCCGTGCGCTGTATCACCTGGGTAACTGCTGTTCTCGTGGCGAGGGGGTGCGGCAGGATGCAGCTGCGGCTGAGGAGTACTGGCAGCAGGGCTCGGCACTGAATGATGCCCCGTGCTGCGTGGCGCTGGCTATGCACTGCGTGGACGCTGGCGAGCTGCAGCGCGCGGAGGAACTGCTGGCCCAGGCCCGTGAGTATATGACGGAGGGTGATGAGGAATTGGAGCGCCAGATGGAAATAGTGCAGTTGTGCATGGATTCGATACGTGGCGAGTCGGCCAACTAAGCCACTGGCTGGATTCTTCCGGAATAAAGCATGCAATCGCGCTGCAAGATTGCATGCTTTTTTGTGGTTCTGCCGTTCCTGGCTAACAGTGATACTATTTGTGGCGCAGCCCTGCTACAATGGGCTGCGTATGAAAGAGATTATTGTAGAAGCGGTGAATGCTCAGATACGGTTGGAGTTTGAGTCTGCATTCCTCTATCTGGCCTTTTCCGGAAACCTGCGGCAGTATGGTCTGCCGGGCATGGGGCACTGGATGCGCGAGCAGTACCGCGAGGAATGCGGCCATGCGCTGCGCTTTGTGAGTCATCTGGAGAACCGGCGGGCCCGTGTGATGATACCGGGTATAGCCGCGCCGGTGTATACCTGGGAAACGCCGCTGGATTTGTTCCGCCTGGCGCTGGAGCACGAGCGGCGCATCACCGCCGCGATTCACAACCTGCTTACCCTCTGCCGCGATGAGCGGGAGTATGCCACGCAGTGCCTGCTGTTTGATTATGTGAAAGAGCAGGTGGAGGAGGAGCTGCAGGTGGAGGAGATTGTGGATATCATGACGCTCTGCGGATCCCGTATCGATGAATTGCTGGCTCTGGACCAGAAGCTGGCGGCACGCTCCACCCGGGCATGGGAGTAATGCTGCGCGGGATAGTGGCGGTGCGTGCGGTTCGGGGCGCCGCATTATCATCGTTATGACTTTACGGCGGCTTGCTAAGCTCTGCATGAAATGCTAGGATGAGGACATGGATAAAGAACAGATGATAAAAGTGATGTCCTACCTCATCGGTTATCGCGTGGGTAGTCAGGTTATGCCGCAGATGCTTCCCGGCCTGCAGGGGGATGATGTGCTGGCAGAGATGCTGGGCAAGGGCTTCCAGGATGGCCTTGCCGGAAATATGGATATGAGCCTCATTGATGAGCATGTGAATGAGTACCAGCAGACCTTCCTTTCGATGCTCCAGAAGCGTGGCGATGAAAAGGCCCGTATGAATCTCGAAACCGGCAAGAAGTACATGGAGGAGAATGGTAAGCGCGAAGGCGTGACCACGACGGCTTCCGGTCTGCAGTATGAGGTGATTACCGCCGGCAGCGGCGAGAGCTATGATGCCGCCGTGCATGGCGAAGCTCCTACGGCAGAGGTCATGTACAAGGGCACACTGGTGGATGGCACGGTGTTTGACCAGAGCCAGGCTCCCGTCAAGTTCAATATCCGCCAGGTTATCCCCGGCTTCACCGAGGCACTGAAGCTCATGCCTGTGGGCGCAAAATGGCGTGTCACGATTCCGGCAGACCTGGCATACGGCGCCAATGGCCCCGGCAGCATCGGCCCGAACAGCACACTCATTTTCGAGATGGAACTGCTCGGCCTTACAAAGTAAATCTGTAACCCAGGATTTTTGCTATGTCAGACTATTCATCACGCCGCACCACGATTATCCGGGTGTCATTGTTCAGCCTGCTGGGGGCGGTGCTGCTGGGCTATGGTCTGCTTTGCCTGGAGGGCAAAGAACAGCTTCTGTTTGCCGGTATAGGGGTGTTTGATTTCCTGTACGCAGCGATTATCTCGTATCCGCTCTGGCGCCGGAAAGGCTGATTTTGCTGCCCTTCATATAGCATTTGCCGTCATCCTGCCTCGCTTGCCTTGTGGCTTTTCAAGAGGTTCAGGATGGCGGCAGATGCTTATTGATGAGTTTCCTGTCCGGCGAAGCCATGGGAATGTCCGGTAGCTTTGCCACGGGTATGAACTCTTCTCCCGCCTCGGGCGTGGCCGTTTCACGCGTGGCCAGGTAGAGCTGCCGGGTGACCTTGAAGCGGGTCACGCTGTATTTCTGAGTGCCGAGCCGGGGCAGGTGCGCGGCTTGGTCTGCGGGGCGGCGGGGCAGGCGGTACATGCCTTCGTGTCGATTGCCCGCAGTCTGCTTTTCCATGAGCAGCCCTGCCTCTGTGAGCAGAAAAATATCGTGGTGTTCCAGCGCTGTTGGTTCTTTTCTGGGCAATTTTACGGGCAGTGTGGCCGGGTCTGTGGCTCGGCACCATGTCTGGAGCGGGCAGCGCTCGCAGTCCGGGGTGCCGCCGGTGCAGATGGTCTGCCCCAGTTCCATGAGGGCAGAGTTGTATGCACGCGGATTCGTGCGGTGAACCATTTCGGCAGCTATCTGCCAATGAAGCCTGCGCCCGGCTGGTGAATCCACCGGGGTGCTGTCATTGAACAGCCGGGCAAATACGCGCGCCACATTGGCATCTACCAGCGGCGCCGGGCGGTTATAGGCAAAGCTGAGAACCGCACCCACCGTGTAATCGCCTATGCCGGGTAATGCACGTATGGCGGTTTCGTCTTCCGGAAAACGCCCACCATGCAGGCGCACGAGGTCGCGTGCTGCGGCTTGAAGCGCGCGCACCCTGCGGTAGTACCCCAGCCCTTCCCAAGAGCGCAGAGCCTCATCTTCTGTGGCTGCGGCCAGTGCGGCAGGAGTGGGAAAGCGCTCCATCCAGTCCTCATACCGGGCAAGCACCGTAGGAATGGTGGTCTGCTGCAGCATGATTTCGCTCACCAGAATGGCCCATGGGTCTGTAGTGCGCCGCCATGGGTAGTCCCGCCCGGCAGCGGCGAACCAATCGACCAGGGCCTGCGCTGCTTCCTGCGCGTGCGGAATACTCATTTGGACTGCGTGGTGTAGATGGAGATATCTGCCTGCTTGGTGCCGAGCAAGGCCTGTGCCCGCATGAGTGCCTTGCGGGTGGACATGTTCGGGTTTTTGGGTTCAATGAGGTAGATGTTGCTTTCTCCTTTGTTGCATCCTTGCTGCAGCAGGTCAAGTACTCCGCTCTTTTTCAGGATGCGGAATACCTCGCGGCTGGCACCGGAGATAATGATGTGGCGCCCTTGCTCGCGGATGAAGCGGATGAGTTCTTCCAGGGCGCAGACGGAGGTGGCATCCAGATTGCGGGCATTGCGCATGCGCAGCACCACCACAGCCAGACTCGGGTCCTCTGCAATGCGAGCCACCTGGCGGCGGAACAAATCAGCAGCGCCAAAGAAGATATCGCCCTCCACATGCACGATGGATATCTGCGGCAGTCTGTTCTCTGTTTTGGTCAGTTCTCGCAGGGTGCCGGCATCGTCAAATGTATATTCCACCAGTTCGGGTTTGGCGGCTTTGTGCAGGAAGAGCGAGACCGATATGACCACCCCCGCGAAAATGGCAATATGGAGCGGCAGCAGCAGCGCCGCCACGAAGGTGACACACAGCACGATGGCGTCTCCCGGGGTGGAGCGGAAACAGATTCGCAGCAGCTTCTTATCATACAGCGAAATGGCATTTGCCAGCACCAGGGCGGCCAGCACGCTGTGCGGTATTTTGGAAATGAGCGGGAAATTCGCCAGCACAAAGGTGATAGCCAGGCAGATAAGCCCGCAATACACACCGGCAAACCGTGTGGCTGCGCCGGCGGTGTAGTTGAGCATGGAGCGGGTGAGTGAGGCCGAGCAGGGGAGCGAGGTGGTGAGCGCAGAGCCCATGTTGGCCATGCCCACGGCAAAAGTGTCCTGGTTCAGGTTAAGCGGTTCCCCGGTCTTGGCAGAGAGGGTCTTGCTCATGACGGTCTGCTCAAGCGTGGAAAGGAATGCGATACCCACGATGACGGGAATAAGCTCGTTGAGATATTCCGGCAGCTCCCACAGTGCCGGAGGCCGGCACACCAGATCGCTCATGGTGAAATCTCGCAGCATACGCACACCTGCAAAGTGTCCGCCGGTCCATGGCTGGCTGAGCACCCAGTTCAGCGCACTCATGACCAGCAGAATGACGGCAAAGGTGGGCAGCCGTTTCAGGTATTTCTTCAGCGGTATGAACAAAGCAAAGCTGAGCACACCCAGCACTAGGGGCTGCCACTGTACCATCTGCAGATTGTTCAGTATGGCGCTGCTCATGGTAAAGAATGAGCTGCCGGCTTCTACATCATTAATACCCAGAACGTAGCGGGTCTGCGAGGCGATAATGAGTGTGGCGGCACCGGTTACATAGCCGACCAGTACGCTGCGGCTCACGAATTGCAGCATCTCAGTGGCTTTTACGAATGCTCCGATGACGCAGAGCAGACCGGCCAGAAAAACAATGAGTGGCACAAAAATGTGCGGCTGGCTCTGAATGCCCGGGGATGAGGCCAGGAAAAAGCTGGCCAGCATGAAGGCTGTGGCATTGCTGGGGCCGCTCACGGTGAGACTGCAACGCGTGAAGAGCGGGGCAATGAAAGTGCCCACTGTGGCGGCCATGATGCCGTATATGCTGTCCAGCCCGGCCATGGCGGCAAATGCCATGCCCTGCGGCAATCCCACGAGAGCTACATCTGTAGCCGCTTTCAGGTCCCGCCCGGCTTTTCCCAGGGTGTATCCCTTCAGCGCGTGCCGCACCGGCAGCGGGTCAATCATGCCTTGCGCCAGAAATTGGCGCGTATTTTTCCATCCCCAGCGCAGTCTGTTAGCCAGCATACCCATTTGCTGAGTATTCTAGCACCGAACCGGCGGTTCCGCAAGTGAAAATCAGCGCTATTTCCACATCTGCGAATGGCAGAGATGGAAGAGATGCGGCGCGTCACCCATACAGCGTGGCCGTGGGCTGGTTCTGGTGCTGGAGGGGGAGCAATCAGTTGTCGCCCAGCATGGTGCGGGCAATCTGCCAGCAGGCGGCAAATGAGTTTGCAAAGTCCTGCGGGCGGGTGGCCAGCCAGCGGTCGATGAGTTTTGCCGGGAAGGGAACTACACCGCTGATTTCCGCAGCGGGGAAGTGTACCCGGCCGTTATAAAGAGCCGCGTAGAGGGCCACGTGTTCCATGCCGGTTTCCGGGCTGGGGGGCAGGGTGCCGAGGCGTATGATTTTCGTATCCGTTATACCGAGTTCCTCTTCGAGTTCGCGGCGGGCTGCGGTATCGTAATCCTCGCCGGCATCAAGATGCCCGGCTGCGCTGGAATCCCAGACACCCGGGTGTCGGTCTTTCAGCAGGGAGCGCTGCTGCAGCAGACAATCATGCTTCTTATTGAATACCAGCACGTGCACGGCTCGGTGAATCAGCCCGTTATCGTGGACTTCCTTGCGCGAGGCCTGGCGCAGCACCTGGTCCTGCTCATCCACTACATCGAAAAGCTCATCATCCTTCTGCGCTATTCCGGCAAGCGGGTGCGGGTCATAGGCATTGGTCAGGTTTACCCACTGCTCCAGGCCGAGTTCCTCGGGGCGAGCTGTCGGAGAAATGCCGAGGGCGGCAGAAACTTCAGACCAGGCCGGAGATTCGGGCAGTTGCTTGTGCATCTGCTTGCGGCGCTGGGCAAAGCAGCGGCGCATCAGTTCATCCATGAGCCGGTGGTCATACGGCGGCAGGCTCCGCGGGTCCCGCGGGGTGAGCAGCATCACCGTCGAGTCGATTTTCGGGCGGGGATTGAAAGCTTCCGGCGGCACCGTCTTGAGCGCACGGGGTACCCAGTCCATCTGAATCCGCAGTGAAAGCAGACCGTAGGCATCGTCTCCGGGCTGGGCAAGAATGCGGTCGATGAACTCCTTCTGCAGCATGACCACAGCACGCGAAACCGCGCAGGGCGAGGTGAGAAAATTGGCCAGAATGGCACCACCAGCAGAATAGGGCAGGTTGCCCATGAATTTGACAGGCTGCTCGGCAAAGAGAGGGCGTGGGTCCCAGCTGGCTCCATCAGCATGGTGAACTTCCACATGCGGGGTATCAGCCCAGCGGCGCCGCTGGTATTCTGCGAGCCGGGCATCGAACTCCACCAGAATGAGCTTGCGGCAGAGCGGCGCCATGTGTTCGGTGAGCGCTCCTGTGCCGGGACCGACCTCGACCACGCAATCACCCGTTTCAATTTCGAGCTGGCTCACAATCCAGCGGGCAATATTTTCATCTACCAGAAAGTTCTGCCCCAGTGATTTTGAGGGACTCACCCCGGTTTCTTCCAATACCTGCCGAATCTGTGTCGCGTTCATGTGACCCGCATTGTACTCTAAATGGCGGGCCATGGCAAGCCTATAGAAATCCCGGCCGTTGCGGGCCGGGATTTCAAATGAGACTGTGTGCTGCTGGTACTGCTCCTGAATCAGAATTCGAAGCCCATCTGCTCGTGGATGGATTCGTCCAGCCCGGTTTCCTCTGCTGCCGGGGCAGGGAAGGCTGCAGGGGCTGCTTCAGCGGGGACCTCTGTGGCTGCAGCCGGGGTATCCTCTGCGGGCTGGGGTGTGCCCTTGAGCAGCTCGCTGAGGGTACCCGCCGGGGTGGCGGAAGCCTGCTGCTCAGGCGCAGTTTCCTCGCTATCTGCTGCACTGGGCATGATGCGCGAGATTCGCTCCACCTGGTTCTTGGTCACGATGTTACCGAGCACGGCGCGGCCTTTCACTCGGAGTTTGGCAAAATCGAAGGGGATGGGGCGGCGCAGTCTGCGAAGTTGATTCTTCAGGTACACGTTGACTGCCATGGCGCTGCTCTCCTCCTCGGTCTTATGTACAGTGAAGAAGAATACGCGGCTGCCTTTGGTGCCCTGGGTGAGCTGGTATTCCTTGTCGCGGGTGAAACCGCCCAGCTTGAAGCGCTTGGCGTAGGTGATTCCTTCCTTGCCATCGCGGTATATCATGTTGAATACCCAGTCATCTGTGGGGCGCAGCACGCTGATGTGGAGCAGTTTCTTGCCTACGTAGAATTTTTCCTGCACTCGGCGCACGGTGAGCACGCCCTGGTTGTCGATAACCAGAATATCGCTCATGGTGGAGCATTTGTCTATGGCTTCTCCACCTTTCTTGATGCCGTAGCCGGCAAAGCCTTCCTCGTCTATGTAGAGGGTTTCGTTTTCCACCGCCGCTACCGCGCGGGTTACGGTGTCGAAAGTGGTCAGTTCTGTGCGTCGGGGCCAGTTTGCACCGTATTTCTTCTGCAGTTTCTCAAACCAGCGTATGGTGTATTTTGTAAGCTGGGCCAGGTTCTTGCGGCACTGCTCAATCTCGCCTTCCAGTCCGCGGATGTGTTCCTCTGCCTCGTGAATTTCATACTTGGCAATCTTCTTGATGCGGATTTCCGTGAGGCGGATGATATCGTCGCGCGTGATGGGGCGTATGAAGTCCTTGACAAAGGGCTGCAGCCGCTCTTCGATTTCTTCGAGCGATTGCTCCCAGCTGTCGCTTTCTTCCAGTACCTTGTAGATTCGGTTCTCGATGAAGATTTTTTCCAGACTGGCCTGCATCCAGCTTTCCTGCAGCTCTGCCAGCTGCACCTCCAGCTCCCGGCGCAGGGTGTCCTTGGTGTTGTCGACGTTGATCTTGAGAATCTCGCTCACCCCCATGAACACGGGCTTTTTGTCTACAATGACCACCGCCTTGGGCGAGATGCTCACCTGGCATTCCGTGAAAGCATACAGAGCGTTGCAGGTCTTTTCCACGTCCTGCCCGCTTTGCAGATATACCAGAATATCGGCCGTGGCTGCGGTGTTGTCTTCTATGCGGGCCACTTTCAGTTTGCCCTTTTCCATAGCATTCTCGATGCTCTGGATGACCGACTCCGTGGTGGTGCCGTAGGGAATTTCTGTGATGCGGATGATTTTTTTATTGCTGGTGTCGAGTCGGGCGCGGCAGCGCAGTCGGCTGTTGCCGGTGCCATCGTTATAGCCGCTCACATCCAGCAGGCCACCGGTGGAAAAATCCGGATAGAGTTCGAAATCCTCACCTCTCAGGTAGTGGATGGCGGCGTCTATAAGCTCGTTGAAGTTATGCGGCAGAATCAGGCAGTTCATGCCTACGGCAATGCCCAGGGCGCCCTGTGCCAGCAGCAGGGGAAATTTGACCGGTAGTGCCACCGGTTCTTTGTTTCGCCCGTCGTAACTGAGCTTCCATTCGGTCACTTTCGGGCTGTATACCACTTCCTTGGCAAACTGTGAGAGCCGGGCCTCTATGTATCGCGGGGCAGCCGCGGCATCACCGGTGAGTATGTTGCCCCAGTTGCCCTGTGGGTCTATGAGCAGCCCTTTCTGCCCCAGGGTCACCAGCGCACTGCCGATGGAGGCATCGCCATGAGGGTGATATTTCATGGTGTCACCCACGATATTGGCTACCTTGTTGTAGCGGCCGTCATCCATGCGCTCCATCGAGTGCAGAATGCGGCGCTGCACGGGCTTCAATCCATCGATGATATGGGGGACGGCTCGCTCCAGAATCACATACGATGCGTATTCCAGATAGTAATCCCCGAACATCTTCTGAATAAGGCTCGGGTTTTCCTGCAGGTATACGGGGGTGATGTCTTTGCTCATGGATTGAGCCGATTTTAGCATACCAGATGTGCCATTTCAAGCAAGAAGCGTGTTAATATCCGGGCGGATACGGCAGAAATGCAAACTTGCCAAAAAATGAACCCGGCTGGTCGGGGGTACCGAACCAGCCGGGGTTAAGGAATTAATGTTTCGTTTGCCGTAGGTGTTTACGCCTTGAGAGCAGCACCCTCCTTGGCCTCGATTGCCTTCTTGGCCTGTTCGAAAACAGCCTTGAAAGCCTCCGGGTTGGCGATAGCCAGCTCGGACAGGGACTTGCGGTCCAGATCGATGTTGGCGGCCTTGAGA
>JAZLDD010000091.1:0-3285 GCA_045614585.1 Akkermansia sp.
ATGCCGTTCTCCATGGAAATGAGCGTGCTGGTCTGGCGAGTGGTGATTTCGCCGGCGTAGGGGGCGTATTCCTTGAAGAGGTGGGAGAAGATACCGTGGCCACTCGTCAGGTTCACCAGCTCGAACTCGAAACCGATGAGACCGCGGGTGGGAATAGTGGCCTGAATGGTGGTGCGGCCGCTGCCGTTGGCCTCCATGTTCTCCAGAATACCGCGGCGGTTGCCCAGGATGCGCACCGTGCCGTTGGCGCATTCATCCGGCACTTCGATGAACACCGTCTCGAACGGCTCGCAGTTCACGCCGTCAATCTCGCGCACAATCACCTTCGGGCGGGAAACGAGCACCTCGTAATTCTCGCGGCGCATCTGTTCCACCAGAATGGCAATCTGCATCGTGCCGCGGGCAGACACGCTGAACACACCGGCCAGGTCGGTATCCTCCACCTTGATGGAGATATTCGTGCGCATCTCGCGCATCAGGCGGTCGCGAATCACGCGGCTGGTCACGTTCTTGCCATCGCGGCCACCCAGCGGACCATCGTTGATGCTGAACTCCATCTGCACCGTCGGCGGCTCAATCTTCACAAAGGGCAGGGGCTCACCCTCCGGGTCGGCAGTGAGGGTCTGGCCGATGTCCACATCCTCGAAGCCGGAAAGGCCGATGATGTTGCCGGCCTCACCCACGGTGGAGTCAGTGGTCTGCAGTCCGCTGTATTCAAAAAGCTTGGTCACCTTGGCCTGCTGGCGGGAGCCATCCTGGCGCAGCAGGTGGAGTGTGTCTCCCTTCTGCACGCGGCCGCTGGTGATGCGGCCCACTGCCACGCGGCCCACGTAGTCATCCCAGTCTATATTGGAGATGAGCATTTTGAAAGGCTTGTCCGGGTCGGCATCTTTCGGGGCGGGGATGTGCTTTACAATCTGGTGCAGCAGCGGCGTGCAATCCACCGGTGCTTCGCCTTCCGGGCTGTTCATGAAATAGCCGTCGCGGGCAGAGCCGTACACAAAGGGGGCCTCGAACTGCTCCTCCGTGGCATTCAGGTCGAGCAGCAGCTCCAGCACCTGGTCATGCACCTTCATGGCATCTGCATGCGGGCGGTCAATCTTGTTGATGACCACAATGGGCAGCAGCCCTTCCTCCAGCGCCTTGCGCAGTACAAAGCGCGTCTGCGCCTGCGGGCCTTCGTAGGCATCCACCACCAGAATCACGCCGTCCACCATCTTCATTACGCGCTCCACCTCTGCGCCGAAATCGGCGTGGCCGGGGGTGTCCACGATGTTGATGGTGTAGTCATTCCAGTGAATGGAAGTATTCTTGGCCTTGATGGTGATACCCTTTTCGCGCTCCAGGTCCATGGAGTCCATGGCGCGTTCCTGCACCTCCTGGTTCTCGCGGTATGTGCCACCAGCTTTGAGAAGCTGGTCCACCAGAGTGGTCTTGCCATGGTCTACGTGTGCGATAATAGCCAGATTGCGGAATTTGCTCGGGTCACTCATAACAAAAAATTACCATTCGCCGCTATATACTGCGGCTGCGCCGCAGAGTCTAGCACACTCAGAGCGCTTTGGAAAGCGTAAAGAGTGGGAAATTACGAATTACGAGTTATGAATTACGAAGTGGGAAACTGGATTTTTTGCACCAATGCAGACAAATGTCGCTTACTCGGGGGGGGCGCAAACCCATCGGGAGCACGGGACTTCAGTCCCGTAATCATAACCAGGAATGCCCCTAATTCCTCGCCTCTCACACGCAATCTGCTTTCTTGAAAAGTGAGAAACCGCTATTGTGAAGCAGAGCTCCGGATGCAATCAGGAATGAATTCAGTGCGGAAAACGAGTGGAATCCGGGTGCCTGGTATGGAAGCAGCGAAGAGCAATGGATCGTGCGTACAGTAGCTCAGAGTCAGAAATGAATCCGGAACTTTTTGAGCAGCGCCTTGTAGTCATCCTGCGCGGTCAGGCAGGTGTCCCTCAGATACCCCCTGATACCCGGCCATTGCTGCAATCCCCGGTAATAAAACATTTTCAATTCGTCTGTGATGATAAACGGCACAATCCCGTTTGCCAGGCATTCCTTGAACATCAGAAGGCGCCCTACTCGCCCGTTTCCATCCTGAAAGGGGTGAATGCGCTCAAAACAGTAGTGCATATTGAGAATGTCATCTAAATCCTTAGTCTGGATGCTATTATATTCTCGGAGCAATGCCCGTATCTCAGAAGCAACTAATTCTGGCGGCGTGGTATCCATACCGCCCACCTCATTTGGCAGCTTCTTATAGTCTCCTACCGCAAACCAATCGCGCCGGCTGTCAGAGGTCCCGCTCTTCAACACGGAATGTAATTCCTTGATAAACATTTCCGTCACCCTCTCCGTAGCCCGGTCAATCACCATATCCAGGCATCGGAAATGATTTACCGTTTCCATGATATCGTCCACATTCACAGACTCATTCCCCATACCGATAGTATTTGTCTCAAAGATATGACGCGTCTGTTCATGCGTGAGCCTGCTGCCCTCGATATGATTCGAATTATATGCCAGATCAACCTGTGTGCGGTGATAGATACCACCTCCGAGCCTCATCTCCTTCTGCTCCCGAAGGATGCGCAGCAAAGGCGTGCAAGCGGCATTCTGCCCACGCTTGACTGGCAATCCGGCATTCGCGGGAATGTTCCAGGTCTTACCCGTCAGAAAGGCCCCCGGAATTTTCCCTGTTGCGCAGTAATTTCGCGCTGTACGCTGCGGCACCCCATACCTTTCCGCAAACTCTGCTACTGATATATACCCCGTGTTTGTCATTATCGGCAAGTTTTTCTCAACTTCACATCTGAAATGTAACATTTCTTGCCGGTATCGGCAAGAAGAAAATGCAAATTTGACCTGTCCCCCCCTGGAAAGCAACAAGGCAAAAGGAGTTTCCTACTGCAATCTGCCCAGCCACAGGGCAGGGGATTATGCCCCAAAACAGAAACGCACAACGAGACCAGTCGGGAGCGTTTCAGGAGGTTTGTTTTTTGCTTGCAATTTGATAGCGGCCATTCTTATGCGTTTGTGTTATCGCACAATAATCGGGGCAAGGGATAAATTTCTTGCGAATTTGTCTATTTTATCAAGAAGCTCAGCGTATGCATAAAATTCTATGTGGTTGTTTGTTGCCCATGCGGGAATGATGCAGGATTCTGAATGCGTAACTACCACGATGAATACGAAAACGACAAAAGAACTAATGATGGCTCTTCCGATAGGGGGAGTGGATGCTGCACGGTTGGTGATGGAGTGTGTGGAGGG
>JAZLDD010000092.1:0-2791 GCA_045614585.1 Akkermansia sp.
TCCATGCCCTTGGAAGCAAACAGCTCGGCCCACATATCATAGGCCTCCTGATCGAACTCACCGGGGTCGCCCTTCTCCTTGTTCGGAGCGTACACGGTGGCATACAGGCGCTCCACGGGGAAGCCCCAGCGCTCTACGATAAGCTCCCAGGCCCAGGCAATGGCCTCTTTCTTGAAATAGTCGCCGAAGGACCAGTTGCCCAGCATTTCGAAGAAGGTGTGGTGGTAGGAGTCCTGGCCCACATCCTCCAGGTCATTGTGCTTGCCGCCGGCGCGGATGCACTTCTGTGTATCTGTAGCGCGGGCGGGATTCCACGGCGGGGTCCACACGCCCAGGAAGTAAGGTACAAACTGGTTCATGCCTGCATTCGTGAACAACAGGCCCGGGCTCTGCGGCATGAGCGAGGCGGAAGGCACTACGGCATGCTGCTTTTCCTGGAAAAAGTCAAGGAAACTCTGGCGAATCTGCGCGGATGTCATCATAGCGATGTAAAATGCGATAAAGGTATACTAGTACACGCCTAGCATACACCGCTTCCAGCCCCATGTAAAGCAAATAAGCAGGTTCAGCCCCTCACACGCGCCGAACGGCGCGTGTTTTCATTCAGGCTGTGCCTGTTTTCACCTTTCACACGCGCAAAGCGCGTTTTCATATTTCCGGAACTTCCGTCTCCGCCCCCGGGCTTCGCCGAGACAGCCCCCCATGCTCCGGTACTCAAGCCCCGCGTCTCCAATTAATCATTAATCACTAATCATTAATGATTCTTCATTGCCTTGCGCTCCGGCATCTTGCCGGCTGCACCCCAGTGCGCAGACTTAGCCGGGCGATTCGGCATCTGCCCCCCCTGCCCCCCCCAGTGCGTGGGGCGGGTCTGCTCCTGTGCCATAGCCGGCACCACCAGGGCAAGCAGTATCACCATTGTTCTCATGCCGCCATTCTAGCACGTTTCACACCCTCTACCCAGCACCAAATTCTTGGAAAAGTGGCGTTTTACCCCCATTTTTATCTTGGAAAAGTGGCATTTTCCCATTTTATATATGCTTAAACGAAAGATAGACAGTCAAATACAGGATTTCTACAAAGGAACCAGCAAAGCTCTTCTCATTACCGGAGCCCGGCAGATAGGAAAAACATACTCCATCCGCCAGTTCGGGGCTCGTTTCAAAAGCTTCATTGAGGTGAATTTTGTAGAAATGCCGCAGGCTATCGAAGCCTTTCGCACCGCAGGAAGCAGCAAAGATATACTTCTGCGCCTTTCCGCTCTGACCGAAGCACCTCTTATCAAAAAAAGAAACACTCATTTTCTTTGATGATGTTCAGCAGCAAAAAAAGAGTGCGCAGGAAATACCCTGCACACTCTTTTTATCATCTATTGGAAATGAATTAATGACCGCTCAGCGTGGTGATGTAGTAACCGGCAATCACGGCGGTACCAATCACACCGGCCACATTCGGGCCCATGGCGTGCATGAGCAGGAAGTTGGTGCGGTCAGCCTGCTGCCCCACATTGTGGGACACGCGGGCAGCCATCGGCACGGCGGAAACACCGGCGGAACCGATAAGCGGGTTGATGGGGTTCTTGCGCCAGCCGGGAACCAGGTTCATAAGCTGAGCACAAAGCAGACCACAAATCGTAGCCACAGCGAAAGCCACCACACCCAGAAGGATGATGAGGAGGGTTTCCTGCTGAAGGAAACGGGCACCCTGCATGGTGAGACCCACAGACACACCGAGAAGGATGGTGGTGATGTTCATGAGCTCGTTCTGGGCGCAGTTCACAAGACGCTCGGTCACCTGGCATTCGCGCAGGAAGTTACCCAGCATCAGCATACCCAGCAGCGGAGCCGCATCCGGGCAGAGCAGGATGGTGGTCAGCGTCACCACAAAGCAGAAGAACAGCTTCTCCCCCTTGGATACCTGACGCAGACTCTTCATCTTGATCTTACGCTGGGCTTCCGTGGTGCACAGCTTCATGAACGGCGGCTGAATCAGCGGCACCAGTGCCATGTAGGTGTAGGCTGCCACTGCAATAGCACCGAGCAGCTCAGGAGCCATCTTGCTGGCCAGGAAAATGGAGGTGGGACCGTCAGCACCACCGATGATACCGATAGCTGCAGCCTGCCCCTTGGTGAAGCCGAGCCCCACCGCACAGAGGAAGGTGAAAGCCACACCACCCTGGGCAGCGGCACCCAGCAGCAGAGACTTGGGAGATGCCAGCAGCGGGCCGAAGTCTGTGAGAGCACCCACGCCCATGAAGATAAGAGCGGGGAAAATCTCACACTTGATACCCAGACCGAGCCAGTCGAACAAGCCACCGTGGGGCTTCACAAGCAGATACTTCTGCGGAGTCTGTCCAGTCACAACCAGCTTACCCTTCTGCACCTTGCCTGTTTCCGGATCCACAGCATCCTTGACGGTCATAGGAGCATCCATAGCGGCGGTGTACTCAGCAGCCTGAGCAGGGTCAACACCCTCGGTGCTCTGCTTGCTGACACCGGCATCCTCAAACGGAGCCAGTTCCAGCTGGATGAAACCCACGTCCTGCATAGTGGAGCGGGTCACCTTGCCTTCTTCTATGGCAACAACCTCACGCTGAGCCTGGGTAATGACCATGCCGTTATCGGGGATATTGGCGATAAGGGCACCGAATGCAATCGGCACCATGAGCAGCGGTTCAAACTGCTTCACCACACCCAGATACAGCATCACGGCCACAACACCCCACATCACGTACATCTGCCAGGTCATCTGGTAGATACCCATGCCGGAGATGAAGCTCGCGAAGGAATCG
>JAZLDD010000093.1:0-50939 GCA_045614585.1 Akkermansia sp.
GTCATTCTGGGCGGTTGCCGTATTAATCAGCAGCAGCAGTGCTGCTGCGGCGCTTAGGATGCTTCTTTTCATAAACTGAGAATGAGGGGGAGTAAATCGTTGAAATCTGTAAGTCGGTATTCGGGATTGCGAGCCAGGCAGGCAGCTGCATCTTCGCCTGCGGTGCTGGCCCAGGCAGCGTTGATGATACGCACGCCCACGCTGTGGCAGAGGTCAATATCACTTGGGGCATCTCCCACGTAGATGATTTCTTCCGGTTGCAGCCCCCAGAGCTGCATGACCTGCTGCAATCGCTCGGCTTTGCAGTTGTGCGTGGGAAGCCCCAGACCGAACCATTCGAAAATACCGTCCATTCCATAATAGCTCACGGTGGGCATGGCGGTGTAGTGCTCCTTGCCAGAGATGAGACCCACCCTCAGACCGGCGGCTTTTACGGCGCGCAGCATCTCCACGGCACCGGGAAAAGGCGTCGGCGCCAGCTCGCCATGCAGCCGCTCATAGGCTGCCACAAAGCGGTCGATGGGGAGAGCGGGGTCATCCGGGCTCATACCCAGCAGCGCAGCCAGCACCCCGCGGTCACTCAGCCCGAACCAGGAAATGACTTCCTCTTTTGAAGGGGTGCGCCCGGTCATTTCGGCTACACACCGGCGGTACGATTCCACGCAGAGCGGAAGCGTGTCCCCCAGGGTGCCATCCATGTCGAATAATACGGCTTTGAGCATGCGGATATACAGAAATAAAGCGGCAGTATAACAAAAGCCGCCAACCATGGCAAGCGTGCATTAATACTGCATACCTGTTATATACGGCATGCGCCAGGTATTTCTTTCAGGTTTTCAGCGCGGGAGGGTGTGTTTTTCCGGAACAAACGGCCGCACTCTGCCAGCACGCAACGCCGGAAATACCGCATTCTGCTGCCAGTTTTCACACTCATGCACTTTTGCCGGAACCGGGCAGCAGCACGATATCCTGCCCGAAGATATCGGAGAACAGGGCGCCCTTGGTGCGCAGAGCCAGGTTTTCCAGCGTGAGGTCGGCTACATCCGGCACGAGAAGTTCCAACCTGCGGGCATTGGTGCGCACCGTGAAGCTGCGGATGCGGCGCGAGTGCGCGCGCTCCATGGCTTCTGCCACGCGCAGGAGCGCCGCCAGTTTCTGCACGCGCAGACGGTCGCTCTGGCTCAGCAGGGCATAGGTTGGTTCCGTGGGGGTGGGGGCACCGTGGCGGTGGTAGCGCGCCAGCAGTCCCACCACTTCCACATCTGCCCGGGAGAGACCGAAGATTTCGGAATTGAGGATGATATACTGGCTGTGGTGGTGGTGCTTCTTGGGGTTGATGTAGCTGCCTACCTCGTGCAGAATGGCGGCCACCTTGAGCAGCAGGCGGTCGTGGCGGCTCAGACCGTGCAGTTCCTGCAGCTGGTCAAAAAGCATCATGGTAAGCCGGCGTATCTGCTGCCCGTGGGCTTTATCCACGCGGTAGTGGTTGGCCAGCAGCACGGAGAAGTGCACCACTTCTTCCTCCAGCGCCAGATCATCGCGCCGCCCGGGCATGAGGTTCCGCAGGAAAGCGTGCGAGAATTCCTCTGCCGGACACATGATGCTGCGCGGCTCCAGGTCGCGCGCCACAGCCAGGTAGATGAGCACTGCGGGAAGCAGGGAACAGACGCTGGCGTAGTCTTCCTTGTAGCGAATCTGGCGCTGGGCTGGCGGTGTGGCGGCAATTTCGTGCGCCAGGTGGGTGAGGCCTTCCTCGGTCACGCCGTCCCCTTGCGCCAGGGGCGAGGAAACAACGTGGAAATCCGGGCCGAAGATAATGAGAGCATCGGGCGGTTCGGGCAAGTCATCCTCAATATCGTAGCTTACCTGCTCCATGATACCGCGTATGTGCTCGCGGATGAGCGCACTTTCGCTTTCGGTGCCGGCCATTTCCGTGGCATCGCCGATGGCGATGCCGGTGCGGTGAGCTCCCATGCGGTAGCTGGCGTAGTAGGAAATGCGGCCTTTGTCGAACAGCAGCAGGCGCGTGTTGCCCGGCCCTACATGCAGCACCAGCACGCGCTTGCCATTCAGCTCCTCGTGCTTATCCAGCACAGCGCGGGTATTCAGGTAGAGCAGACGGGTCATTTCGCCATCGTCCATCACTTCCAGCTGCAGCCCACAGGTGATATGCAGGCGGTTCACCAGGGTGTCCATGTTGCGGACATCCAGCAGGATATTGGTGGCCAGCAGACGTACCTCCACCGGGCCGGCCAGGCGGTATTCCGCCAGCAGTTCATTGTACCCCTGCGCAATCTGCACGCAGCGGTCCATCGTGTCGCGTGAGATACAGCTGCCGTTGAATACATCGTGCGCCAGCTCCACAGGCTGAGAGAGTACATCCAGTACCCGGGTTTCGCTCCCGTTCTGCTCTGCCACCATCATGGAGACGGCATCTGCCCCCAGGAAGATGACGGCTTTCACCACCGGGGTGGTGCGGGCGGAGCTGTTGCGGCGTGTTCTGGTCGGCATAGTGTGCATTCTATACCATTGCGCCCGGCATTTCAAGCGCGCATGTGCCATGATACAAATGAAAATTGCATTCCGCAGCTCGTTTTGCTACAATGCCACCCGCATGGCATATCTGGAGCTAGAGCATGTGAGCGTGCATTTTCCGGTGCGCAATACCTGGGGCACCACCGGCGAGGTGGTACGCGCGGTGGATGATATCTCGCTTTCCATACCCCGCGGTAGTATTCTGGGCCTGGTGGGCGAAAGCGGGTGCGGTAAATCGACCCTTTCCCGCGCCATCATGCAGCTGCAGCCGGTGACGAGCGGTCGCATTGTGCTGGATGGCACGGAGCTGACTGCCCTGCCGCCGCGCGAAGTGCGCCGCCGCCGGCTGGATTTTCAGATGGTGTTCCAGGATCCCTATGCCTCGCTGAACCCGCGTTTCAGCATCTTTTCCACCCTGGCAGAGGCGCTGGGGCAACGAGCCCCCCTGCCCCGCCGCGAGCGCGAGGAGGCCGTGGCAGAGCTCATGGAGCGCGTGGGGCTCAGCCCGGAGCACATGTACAAGTACCCGCACGAATTTTCCGGCGGTCAGCGCCAGCGTATTGCCATTGCCCGCGCCATTGCGCCGCAACCGGCCCTGCTACTGGCACATGAACCGGTTTCCGCCCTGGATGTCTCCATCCAGAGCCAGATTCTCAACCTGCTCACCGACCTGGTGCGCGAGATGGGCATTACCATGATTTTCATTTCGCACGACCTCGGCGTGGTGCATTACCTGGCGGATGATATCGCCGTGATGCGCCGCGGCCGCCTGGTGGAATACGGCACGGCTGATGCGGTTTTCAACCATCCTCAGGCAGAATACACCCGCGCCCTGCTGGCCGCTGTGCCCACACTGTAAACGCCCCACTCCACTGCCACGCGTTAAAAAACGCTTGCCAAACAAAGCCGGGTGTGATACGTTGCCGGGCACCGCACATGTCAGATTTCATTATCCGGATTATCGATACCATAACCCAGCTCCCCCTGTTAAGCGGGTGGGATTCTTCTGCCGGCTCCATCACTACAGTGGCTGTCATTCTGGCAGCGGTCTGGGTGTTTTTCCGCGTGCTGCGTATGGTGGCAGGCGCGCTCTTTCTGCTGTGCGCCGTGCTGCTGGTGCTGAAATTCTGCTTTGATATTGATGCAGCCCGGTGGCTGGAGCCGCTGCTGCAGCAGATTACTTCTTTGTTTTAAGCAACTCCACCTCGCCGCCGCGCTTGCGGATACGCTGAGGCTCCGGCCGCTTGAGGCGCAGTTTCACGCGGTGGCGGTATCCACCGGCATTTGTACGCACCCGCACCGTTGAGAAAAGACTTTTATCCGTCTCATGCCCTGCACCGGCAGATGATGCCGTGGGTGCCGCCTGCACATCGCAGTAAATAGCTTTGAGCTTTTCCAGGAAACCGGGGTCTGCCGCAGCCTCCTGCATGAGCACAGAATCTGCCTGCCGAACCGGCTCCTGCACCCCGGCCGGATCTGCCACAGGTGCCACCTCTGGAGCACTGAGGCGGTCAGCATCGCGCTCGCGTATGATTTTCTCCATTTCCGGGTCTTTCTTCAAGAGCTCAGCGGCCTCCTCCTCCGGATTGGCAGTCTGCACGATATCTTCACCCGGTTGCTGGCTGCTGTCCGGGTGACTGCGAAGGTATTTTTCGAACTCCGGGTCAGGTTCCGCGCCATTCTGAATTGCGCGGTCATATGCGCGGGCAGCATTCGGAATCTGCTTCATTTCCGCATACAGGCGGGCCATGTTGTAATGAGCATCACCCAGACCGGGCTTAAGCTTGAGGGCTGCTGCAAAGTGCTTGAGCGCCTGGTCAAACTGCCCACTCACCCCTTCAATATTGGCCAGGTAGAAAAAGGCTTCTGCATTTCCGGGGTCAAGCTGAATCGTGCGGCCAAACAAGCGGGCGGCTTCATCCAGACGGTCCAGACGGTAGCAACTCACCCCCGCCAGGTAGTATGAAATGGCTAAATCCGGAGCCAGGCGCGTGGCGCGGGAGAAATATTCCAGCGATTCCTCGCACTTATTGCGGTATAGCAGAATGGTTCCCAGATTCACCAGACCGGCCACATGGTCGGGCTGAGCATCGAATAAAGTGCGGTACAACTGCTCAGCGGCGGTGTAACGCCCCTTTGTAAACGCCTTGGATGCCAGGTCCGCCAGCGCTTCCATCTGCAACCCTTCCCGCACAGCTTTGGCGCTTTCAGCTTCATTCCCCTTTGTCGCGGCATCCATCACCCGGCGCTCCGCCTCAGTGAGATCCAGCGCGCTCTCCTCATCCAGCTTCTGCAGGGCGCTCAACGTGGCAGGATCCTGATTCTTGAGCTGCTTGTAGGTTTCGATAAGAAGTTTGCGGCCTTCCTCCTGCATAGCCAGACTGCGGCGCTGCTTGGCAATCACCTCGCGGAGCAACTCATTCTCCTCTGCCAAGGCAGGGTCCACCGGCCCCTTGCCAGCATTCTTATCCAGATCCGCCTCAATATTGTTCAGGCGCTCCGTCAGCTCGGAAACACGCCGGCGATACCCCATATTCTCTTCATAGATACCGCTCATTTCATCGCGCAGGCGGTCGGCCTCACCGCGCGCAGAATCCAGCTGCTGCTGTAGCACATTGCGTTCATCATCCGAACCGGCAGCGCGCCCCTCCAGCTCTGCAATACGGGCCAGAGCCTCCTTGAGCTGCTGGTCAAGCGAAAGATTCTGGTCCAGCAGAGCCTTGGTCTTTTCCGGGCTGTTCAGCTCTACAATAGCCCGCAGCTGCTCATTTTCCGCTTTAAGAGCATCTCGTTCGCGGGTCACGCGGGCCAGTTCCTCCTGAGTCTGAGCCAGCGTAGTTTCCAGTTCAGAAATACGCGCTTCCGCCTGCTCACGCGCTTCTTCACTGGCGCGGTATTTCGCCTCCAGCTCAGCCAGCTGCCGAGTAAGGGAATTCACCACCTCATTGCCAGCGGTGCGCTCTGTAATCACCTGCTGCTGGAGCTGCTCATAGCGGTCCTTGTACATCTGCTGCTCAATTCGGGCAGATGTCAGCTGGCGCTGTGAATCCTCGTATTTGGTATTCAGGTCACGGTATGCTGCCGCCATCTTGCGGCACTCCTCCTGCGCTGCTGCCAGTGCATTGTAAAGTTTTTTATCCGTCGTATCGTAATCCGGCAACTCCACGGGATTATACTCACTGCTTACCGGGTCGTAGGGGCGTGTACCCCCAGGCAGCTCCATCTCCATGGCCAGCGGGCGGCCCGGCTGCCGGCCGGTCGGTATCGGCGCATCTGCCGACTTCTTGCGATACGAAGCCAGATTCTCTGCCAGCAACCGCCGGCGGGTTGATACCAGATTCGTTTTCCAATCCGGAAAATCCTTCACTATACCGGCCAGCACCTTCTCAGCCTGCTGGCCTTTGGAAATTGCTGCGTTGTAATTCTTCTGAGCCGCCAGCTGCTCAGATTCGCGGCAGAGACGATACGCCGTGAGATAATATTCCGCAGGATCCATAACCCGCTGACGAGCAGCCTGTGCCGGAGGCACGCTCTGTGCCTGCAGCGGTGCCAGCCCGGCCAGTGCCAGACCACATAAAACAACCAGGGAGTTCTTGCGGAGAGCAGTCATGTTGCAGAATATATCACCATGATACCCTATGCCCACCACGAATCAAGCAGTAAACGTGTATGCCCGTGACATGCGGACCGGTTTCTTCTCATGGGGGCAGAAAATTGGAATTTGTCGGGATGTACAAAGGACAAATTACAAAGGACAATTTAGGAGTCCCGCTCGCCTTAGGCCCGCCATCTTAAACGGCTGCGGCAAAGCCGCAGGGAACTTCAAATTGTCCTTTGTACATTGTACTTTCAAACATCAATTTATCTGTTTGCTTTCTCATTATTTCGACTCGTAATCCTCTTTTTGTTACGTTTTTTCCAACTTCATCCCATTCTCCTGTTCGAATTAACGTATAGAAAACTTAAGGAACCACCCATCTGTAGGGTGTCTCATCGCGTATTAACATGCGATATTCCTCCATCTCCATCTGCATCTTATGAACTCTTGATGATGTATCGGATTCCGGCACTTTACGCAATCTAATTCTTCCATCCGGCTTCTATGCGAGTTTTGTTCGAATGGTCGGAATTTCCCGCAAACTTCCTTTCTCCTGATTCCGTATCATCTCGGTTCCACACAGATTTTCACCGCAGTGCGCATATCGCGTCGGTCATACACAAAGGCAGAGAAGGAATTAAGCACTCCTTCTCTGCCAGATAAATTAACTTCTAATCATATAAAAAACAGAAGAATTATGTAATATAAAAGCAATGGGATAATGATCAATATAAGCACAGAATATATAATAGTCTTAATCGAATTACCCTTACACTTATCGTATATATACAGTAATATACATATCAGCGGTATGACTATACTTAATATTATATTGACGTATTTATTCATTAACTTCATCGAGCTTAAAGCCTCTCCGACCATTAATGATATACATGACACCATGTAGAGAATAACTAATTTGCTGTTTTTATGCTTCTTCATAACGCGTTCCATCAGGGTTACAGCACGGTTTATTGTAATCCATGCCTATTTTATATTTAAATATTACCCAGATTTGACAATTATAAAAAGCAGCGTTATACATATTAAATTTTCCCACCTCCTTATCTAATTCTTGAATGAGTATCGCATCCTGACATGGATTTGATTTCACATACTCTGCCTCATGCGTCCTGTGGGATGAAGTTGTTTTATATACGGTAGCTATTTCCCTCAATATTTGTGTTGAATTTACTCACTAATATATCGTTTATATAATCTAAAGCATTTTCTACTCTATTGATATCATCTTCAGATATATTTCCAACCATAGTTATCAGAATAGATTCTATCTTTTTATAGATAGTATATATAGTTCCAATGTCAAGATTTTTTAACTTCATTCTATTTGAATGATTTAACATATTAAGATACTCGACTAATAAATCATGCACACTCGAAATGTACATATCATAATCAAAACTGCTTTCATATAGAATAGATGTATTATCCAGATTTAATAGTGCTCTATCAATGTAAATAAACATATTAGGATTCCCGAATCGAGATAAACGGTAATTATGTTCTGAGCTTGATATAATAGGTGTTGTTTTGTATTTATTATAAAATAACACCATAGGTTTCATACATTTATAGAACAGCAAATAAGGAACATGATGAAGAACATCCCATGCCTGCTCATTTTTATTTTTCTCATATACCCAAACTAATAATAATGCATTAATACTGGTATCATAATATGCGGTGGGTAAAGGGCATTTGATTTCTCTCATAATGCTCATTAAATCTCCTAGAGCAAGATGTACTTCTGCATCCGGACTTAAGATAAATTGAATAGATAAAAAATCTTTCATATCAGGTATACTGTTTTTATTTAATCCATGCGTTTTAAAACCGCACTCTTAAGCAAATCGGTTTCCGCAATCTTATACTCTCTTCTACTCTGTATTTCCTTCGAATCTTGATACAAAGAACCCAGAATATAAGTAAGAGAGAGAGCCCGAAACAAGCTGTAAAAATAATTATCTTAGTCGGGGCGTTCAAATGAAACAAAACGGCACTGCCGATAAGCAATGCTACGCCGACAATTCCATAAATAAAATCAAAAAAAACGCGTTTCATAACAATGTGAGCGCACTAACACTATAGCAAAATTTTGGCAGCAGCATAGACTGCGGGTAGTAGATTGCATTTTTATTATTCCCCAATACCCACATTTATTCGCGTGCTTGCTTAGAACTTAGGTCGCCTGTCTTATCGGGATATAAACGCCTAATTTCTCGATACCAGTTTTCAGCCATCGATTGAGCGTTCCATTCTTCTGCTTGTTGTTTCCATTTTTCCGGGCATGCGTAAATGTATACGCCATCAGCTCCGTCATTTAAAGCGCTTTTGTAGATTAATTTTTTTAATCCATTCACACTACAATCTTTCACCAAGTACCAGGCAGCTGCTTTTTCGTTCATTGTCAAGAAAGGGTCGAATAGCTGGCGGATGTACATCCTTGTTACAAGAATCTGCACCATTTGGTGAAGGATTGAGACACCCTCTTGTTCATCTAAACTTAAATTCTGTTTTCGTTTATTTATTATATATTCCTTAATTCGTAACAATGCATATTCGAGAGCTTCATCATATAAAGACTCATTTGCATCTACCAATTTAAAAGCCAGCACCCCTTCTACTATTTCCCTTGCCAGCTTTTTATGATAGTTCAATTTAGAGATCTCAACAGGATTATATAGTGATTTCATTTTTTTCGTATCGCTATAATCTAACAAGCACATGCCCGAACATTCTTTTTTAGGAAAGCAAGTCACCCTCAAAATCATATGTCCTGATTTTATATAATAATCATTTTCAAGAATAGAGGATTTCTCATCAAAGATGGGCAGCCTTATCATTATTCCCCTCGTAAATAAAATGAACTCTTCATGCGAAATTAACCCGATTGTCGCCAATTGAAGCATTGAAAGCAATGCTGGTTTTCTCATAGAATTATCATAATCAGCCTTTATATATTCGTCAGGAATTTCGGAAGCATGAGCGGGCCTGAAATATTCGAATCGAAGTTCCTTATCCGCTCCTTCAGAAAAAGAACTGCATATAAAAACACAAGAAATAAAAATAATAATTGATATCTTTTTCATGATTGCAAACTGCCGTGGGGTAACTTATGTTACCCCACGGCATATTAGTTAATTTTTCTCTTGATAGGCTTTACTTTTGTATAATTCTTCTACTGCAGAATATGAAGCCTGTGCAAAATATTCCGGTAGCCTTTTCGATCTCATTATATCAAATTTGTCAGGTGATAGTATTGCAACTTGGAGATCGAATGTATCTGCCTTACCTTTACATTCTATAAAATGATACTGATTATCTCGGCAAATACAAAATTTCGCTGATACTTCAATTTTAAACCTTAAAATTGTGCCAGAAGTTGTCGATATCCCATTTTTTAAAAATTTAAAAACAGGATGCTTCTTTATGCCATTTGCTACATCTTCAAGCTCATTTTTCATTGTTTTTAACATACTATCTGATTCAAGTTTCATCTTAAGATAGTCTCTGATGTCTCCATCAACCTTGCCTTTTGCCTTATCGATGATTGCTTTTTTGAGAAGCTGACCTATGTCTGCGTTTTTGGTGTCAACTACCGCGTAGTAGCCGTCAAATGTTTGGAGATAAACTCGAACAATCAAATCTTTATAACGATTTACATTCGCCTTATTACAGGAAAATGAATCAAGACCAAGTACATCAAGCAACGCAAGTGGGGAGTTGTCACCATAATTGTAAACTAGAAGTTTTAGGTACTCAATCTCTGCCATCTTATCCCTCCCGATCCACCTGCCATCCATCGGGTTGTAGTGGCGGTAGTTGTAGTAGACGAGGCCCAGTTCGGTGTCGTTGAACTCGCTGGACCACTGTATGGGCTGCTCGACATCTCCGTTTGCCGTTACCTGGCCGTAGGGCGTGTAGGTATAGGCCGTGCGGAGATAGCCGGCGGGGCCGTAGACTTCGCAGATGTTCTTGGTGAGGTCCCAGCCGTAGGTGTACCAGGTGCCATCTTTCTGGATGGCCAGCGGGCGCGTGGCGATATTCTGCGTGGGATCCCAGGTAATGAGCCACAGGCCGGGGTGAGCGGCTCGGGTGAGGTCGATGCAGGCAATCTGCAGGTAGCCGCGGTAGATGTAGCGCTGGTGCAGCGTGATACTGCCGTTGGTGGTTACCTGCTTCGTTGCGCGGCGGCCCATGTAGTCGTACTCGCAATGCACGGTGGTGATGGTATTATCTGCCGCTACGCTGGTGAAATCCGTGGGGCGGTTCTCGGCATCGTAGCTGATGGCCCAGATGCCGGTGCTGGTTTTCACGCGGCATTGGTTACCGTCGGCATCGTACTCCGGCTGGAAGCAGGGCACACCATCCACCGAGAGCGCGGTGTACTGGTTGAGCTCATTGGTCGCGTATGTTGTGATGGCGGCGTCAGCCTCCGCTCCTGCGGAGCTTTGGCTTGACAGACGATTGCCGATGTTGTCGTAATTGTAGGCATAGGCGCCGCCGTTCACCATGGCGGTGGTGAGTTCGCTGCGGTTATTGTAGCCGAAGCTGTCATTCACTGTCTGTCCACTGCGGGCGGTGCTGCGGTTAAGCGGGCGGCCGAGCGAATCGTAGGTGTAGGTGCGCTGCGCCACGAGGGTGCTGCCTCGGTGGTATGCCATGCCGGTGAGCAGGTTGCGCTTCGACTCGTAGCTCTGGGTGAGCGTCATGTTGCTGGGCAGCGTGAGCTTCTGCAGCAGGAGCGTGCCGGGCAGGTATTCGTAGCCGAACTGCTTCTCACTGCCGCTGTGCACAAAGCCGGCGCTGTTGATGCAGCCATCGGCACCGTAGCCTGTGGTCACCGTCTGCTGGGTGGCGCCGTTCTTGCTGTATACATAGCCGGTGGAGCGTCCCTGGGCATCACGTGTTTCGGTGATGAGGTGGGTATCATCATCCACCACCAGGGAATCGCTTTCCTGCTCGCCATACTGGTTATAGCCGATAGTGCGGGTTCCTGCCGCATCGATCACCTGCGTGAGCTGGCCGAGGTGGTTATACGCATAGCTGCGGGCGGGGGTGGAGCTGTCGATAACAGGCTCCTCGCCTTCCTGTGGGGCGTGATAGTAAGTGGTGCCCAACAGGAGTCCGCGGGCATGCTCATAGGCATGGCACTTCACCTTGCCACGGGCGTTGGTCTCTGTTACCAGGCGATTATGAGCATCGTAGGTCTTCACCACGGAAGTCTGGTCAGCGTAGGTCTTGCAGAGTTCCAGTCCGGTGGCGGGGTCGTAGGTCCAGGTGGTTACATCGCCATTCATTTCCGCCGGGTCGGTGCTGAGCACGGCATCCGGGTTGCGGTAAGTGGTGAGTGATACCAGGTGGCCCGCATCATCGTAGCCGAAGGTGGCGGGCTGAATCCCCGTGCCCCACTCAGCCACTTTGCGACCGCGGAGGTCATAGCGGTAGCAGGTGGTGTTACCCTGGGCATCTGTTACTGTTGCGGGCTGGTCGCAGCAGTCGCAGTAGACCGTGGTGGTCACATTGCCTGCGGCATCGGTCACCATGAGGGCGCGGCCCGCCTTATCAGCCACCGTGGTGGTGGTATTGCCACGGCCATCTGTCTGCGTGAGCACCATGCCATTCACCGTGTAGCTGCGGGTGAAGGTGGTGGCAACACCTGCCGTATCTTTCTGCGAGAGCGCAAAGCCATCCACCGTCACCGTCTCGGCAGTGATGGAACTGGTGGGCATCGTACTGTATTGCACTCGTTTCGTGCCTGCACTATACTCCGACCACTGGGTGGAAGTCAAGCTGCGTTCGCTGATTGTTATCGATTTAGGTGCTGTTTCAGATTTGCTGAAGCCATTTTGTATCATGGGGGCAGAAAATTGGAATTTGCCGCGCCAACGGTGAGCGGAAATTTAAGCCCGCAGGGCGGCAGAATCATAGCCCGGCGTGGAGCCGCAACGCGGCGGCCTGCGAGGGCGTAGCAAGCGAGCAACGCGAGACGCGAAGCCCCGAACGCTGGGTTTGGAATAAAAAACGACCGGAACCCCGACCAACGTGGAGGGGTGGCAGGGAAGCGCTGCTAAAACGCCTGGCCATAGCTTCTGCCACCCACTCCGCTACGCTCCGGGGTTCTGATATGTTCTTCATTTTACCCAGGGTTCCGCTGCTGACGCAGCTCCACCCAGGGCTATTATTGTGTCGCCCTCTCCGAGGGCTCAGAATTCCTCGGGCTTTCATCCCGCCCAATTCCAATTTAGTTGTTTGCTTTCACATTATTTCGACTCGTAATCCCTGCCCTTTAATCATGTCAGCAAATTCAGATGAATATATCTGCCGGCAAATCTGAAACAGCCCCCATTTTTCAGGTCTGACTTACTTAGTCCTTGCGGGCGCAGAGTAAATAGGATAGAATGTGGGGCGTGAGTTATCAGGTTTTTGCCAGAAAGTACCGTCCCCGCACCTTCAAGGATGTGCTGGGGCAGGATCATGTTGTACGCACGCTGTGCAACGCCATTGAACAGACACGCCTGGCGCATGCCTACCTTTTTGTAGGACCGCGTGGTACCGGCAAAACCTCCACAGCCCGCATTTTTGCCAAGGCACTCAACTGCAGCGGGGGTCCCAAGGTGGATTTTGACCCGGATGAGGATGTGTGCCTGGAGATTGCGGAGGGCCGCAGCCTGGATGTGCTGGAAATTGACGGTGCCTCCAACCGCGGTATCGACAATATACGCGACTTGCGTGACAATGTGCAGTTCACCCCCACGCGCGGGCAGTACCGCATCATCTACATTGACGAGGTACACATGCTCACCAAGGAATCCTTCAACGCACTGCTGAAGACTCTGGAAGAGCCGCCGGCGCACGTGATGTTCATCTTTGCCACCACGGAGCCGCACAAGATTCTGCCCACCATCCTTTCCCGCTGCCAGCGTTTTGACCTGCGCCCGATTCCGGCAGAAATCATTGCCAACCACCTGGTGAATATCGCCGCCAACGAGGGAGTGACCCTGAGTCTGCCGGCAGCCTTTGCCATTGCCCGCGTGGCCGATGGTGGCATGCGCGATGCCCAGTCCATGCTTGATCAGCTGGTATCCTTCTGCGGCAACAATATCGATGAACAGGATGTGAACGATATTTTCGGCGTGACCAGCCGCGAAACCGTGGCCCGCACCCTGGCCTATATACTGGACCGCCAGTTGCCCAGTCTGCTGCACCTGGTCCATGAACTTTCCGAAGCCGGCCGCGACATGGGGCAGCTGCTCAGCGAAATCATGGGGGCCGTGCGCGAACTTCTCATCAGCAAAGTGGCGCCCCAGGAGGCCAGTTTCACCATGCCTGAGGAATGGCGCGATACCCTCAACCAGCTCATTGCCCGCACCCCGGCAGATAAGATTGTGCGCCTCATGGAGGTACTTTCCGGCACAGAAGAGCACATGCGCTGGAGCACCAACAAGCGGCTGCATCTCGAAATGGGCCTGATTCAGGCGGTGCATTCACTGGCGGAAGCCAATATCAGCGATATCATCCGCGCGCTCAACGGCGCCCCGCTGCCGGAAACACCCATAGCCACCACCCAGCTGCCCGCCGCAGACTTATCCCCGGCACCGGCCCACGCTGCAGCAGCCCCGGTGGCCCCGGCACCCGTAGCGCCAGCACCTGCTCCCGTGGCAGAACCCATGCCGGAACCCGCTCCGGAACCGCGCCCCATGCCGGCCGGGTTGGAGCCCATCGATGACGCCCCGCCCAGTTTTGAGCTGAACCCCGCCCTGGAAGACGAGCCGCCGCTGTTCGATGATGCGCCCCCCGCCTTGATAGCGAGTGAAGAAACACCCGGCGGAGCCCTGACCCCCGAGGGCTGGGACGCGCTGCTGGCAGCCATGCGCGAGCAATCCCCCCTGCAGACCAGCGCAGTGGGCAACACCATGTTCATTTCTGATGATGATGGTCTGGTAACG
Source organism: Akkermansia sp. (assembly GCA_045614585.1). Taxonomy (GTDB): domain Bacteria; phylum Verrucomicrobiota; class Verrucomicrobiia; order Verrucomicrobiales; family Akkermansiaceae; genus Akkermansia. The sequence goes on from JAZLDD010000093.1 coordinate 14,104, forward strand.
CTGGCCATTCACCCGAGCGATACCGATACCCGGGATGCTCTGCTGGGAGAAAACCTCAGCGAGCTGCTGGCCGAGCTGGCGCCGCGTTTCTGCGGCCACGGTATCACCCTGCGTATGGTGATGGATGACAGCGTGCCACCACCTGTGGCTGAAGAACCACCGCCCCCTGCCCCGCTGCCGGAGCCGGCCCCGCGCCCCGCGGCCAAACCCAAGGCCCCGGAAAAGAAACCGGAAGCCGAAAAGCCCGCGCCGCCGCCATCACTTAAACCCACCGAGGAAGAATTTTACCAGGACCCGCTCATTGAGCTGGCACTCAAGGAATTCCACGCCACTATCATCAAATAATCTTACTCATCACCATTTGAAATAAGCATATGAATCTGCAGAAACTCATGAAACAAGCCCAGGCCATGCAGGCCAATATGGCCCAGGCTCAGGCCCGACTGGCAGAAAAAGAATTCACGGCTGAGGCAGCCGGCGGCAAAATCAAAGCCACGGCCGATGGCACCGGCATGATCAAATCCCTGAGCATTGACCCGGCCGTTGTGGACCCGGATGATGCGGAATTCCTCCAGAGCCTGGTGCTGAAAGCCGTGCAGGATGCCCTGAACGGCGCCAAGAACATGGCCGAAGCCGAAATGCGGAAAGTAACCGGCGGTCTCGGCTTCCCCATGTAACCCAGGCACCCGCAGGCAGTTCAAACGTTACGGTCAGCGCATATGCTCCGCTCATCCATCATTCCTGCACTACTGGCTGTTCTGCTCCCCCGACTGGGAGCAGAGCCGGTGCAGGTGGCTACACTGCCGGCCAAGATTGTGCCTGAGCAAGCGGCTACTCTTACCCTGGAAAACGGCATTATCACCCGGCTGGCAGATGCCTCGCAGCACCTGGAAGCAGGAGCGGTCATTGCCGTGCTGAACGAGGAACGCACCACCCAGGAACGCGAGGAAATGGAGCTCAAGATTGCCCGCGAGAACATGCGCCTGCGCGATGAGCTCCGCAAGCTGGAAAACCAGCGCAGCAAGGTTGAGTTCTTCCTGAACCTTTCTCCCCGCGAGCGGCGTTACGCCGACCACCTGGGCACGGGAGACATGGCCCCTACCCAGGAATCTCTGCGCGATATCGATGAACGAGTGGCACTTATCAGGCGCGAGATGGAAAGCTCGCCGCGTCTCACGCAGCAGGAGTTTGAGCGCAACCACGCCAAACTGACCCTGAAAATGCCCTTTGCCGGGCGCCTGCAGTACCATTTTTCTCTGCCGCAGGATACCAGCCGTCCATTTGAATTTCTGAACCTGCCCGGGAGACCTTTTGCCTCGGTGTGCGATGATTCTGCATTCTATATCACCATCAACCTGAACAAGGCTGAGCTCACCCAGCTGCCGGAGAAAAATTTCAGTGTTTCCGTGGCACTGCCCGAAGATAAAACACTTACCGGTACATTCTCACACCGCAAGGTTGAGCAGAACGTCTCCGGCAAAGGCGATATGCTGGTGTATTATTTCAAAGTGCCTGAAGCGGATAAGGAAATTGCATACAATATGCTGGGAAGCAACGCCAAGGCGCGCCTGGTGTACGACGCGGGCGAAAATGTGCAGTACATCAGCAAGATAGAGCTCATTGCCCACCCGGAAGCCGCTGAGTGCGATAGCTGGGAGGAGCTCATCTCCAGGCTTTACCCCGAGCATAGTCTCATTCTTATCGGTGAGCGCAATATCATCATCCGCCCGCGCAGCGGAAAATAAACCACACCATGGAACTGGTTTGCGATAACATATCCTTTGCGTATAACCGGGAAGTATCTGTCTTTCAAGGGTTTTCGCATGTATTTCGCCCCGGTATCACCGTGCTCAAGGGCTATTCCGGCTCCGGTAAAACCACGCTGCTGAAACTTCTGGCCGGTTATCTCACCGTAACCGCCGGGCGTATTATCACCCCCACAGGGTTAAAAGTCACCAGCCGCCGCTATCACCGGCGGGATGTTGCCTATATGTTCCAGGGTATCAACCTGCTGCCGCTCACCAGCGTGGAGCGCAACCTGCACCTGGCTGCAGAAATGGCCATGCTGCCCCGCCGCGAGTGGAAACCGCGCTGCGAAGAGCTGCTGCATGACCTCGGGCTGGAAAAGCTCCGGAACCGCCGGGCGGATAAACTCTCCGGTGGTCAGGCTCAGCGCGCAGCCCTGGCCCGCACCCTCATGAAAAACGCCCCTACCATCCTGCTGGATGAACCCACCTCCGGGCTGGATGATGGCAATACCACTATCATAAAAAATCTGATAAGCAAAGATGCCGCCAACCGCATCTGCATTATCAGCACCCACGACAGCCGACTCCTCGAACTGGCCGATGATCTCATTGATTTTGGCCATTCTGTACCTGGCTAAAGACACGGTACACCGCTGGTTCACGCGCGCCTCCAGTCCGCTGGCACGCGTGCTGGTGGTTTATTTTCTCTCGCTTTGTGCGCTGTTTTTTCTCGGGAGCTATGTCATCTCTGCCAAGGCCATACGCGATAAGATAAAAAGCCGCGGCGGCGACCTGGTAGCAGCTTTCTTTGTGATGCCGAAAGATGGCAGCCGCAGCTGCCTCCCCACCAGGCAGGAAGCCGAACGCCTGCTCGGGGCGGATTCCATTGCCATTATTCCTGCAGGAAGCGTCATAGTAGGCGAGCACCTGCACGCCCAGGTCATTACCTATGATTTCCGCCGGGCAGCGCAATTCATGCCCCTGCTCTCGCCAGGTGGCGGTCCGGTTCTGCTCTACCCGGAGAACGATGCCCCCCTGCCGCCAGGGCCGGTAGATATCAGAAGCCGCAATGCAGATGTGGAATTCACGGCCATGGTCCGCCACCTGCCGAGCGACCACCTGCTGATGCGCCTGCAGCAGAATGGTGCCCTGCTGGTTCCGCCCGATATGCTGGAAAACCTGGGCGGCAACCAGAATCAGCGCTACCAGCGCATTCTCCTCCGGGTAAAAAATCTGGAAAACGCAGAATCGCTCCGTAAAATATGCCGCTACCTGCAGAAACTTAAAAAATTTGAACAGTTGGAAGGCAATATCTCCTCTGCCGCAGAGCTGCTGGAGGAAATGGATATCATCCTCGGCAACCAGAACCAGTGCCGCGCCACATTCTGCGTGGGTATTGTCATCATCGTAGGTATTCTGCTCACTGCTCTCGCCGGCATGGAATACCGCCAGAATGAGTTCATCTACACCCTGATGAAGAGTTTCGGCATAAATCCCCTGCTTCTCGTAAGCGCCTTCATCATAGAAAACCTGGTGCTTGTCTCCTTCTCCTTTGCTGGAGCAGTAGCCACATTCATGTATACACAGAAAATCATTGTGACTCAATTCTTTAAGATGGGTCAATATTCTCTCGGCCTGCAGGAAATCATGCCGGAGCTTCAACTCGTTTCCCTTACCCTGCTTTTCTGCGTGCTTGTTTCTTCCATACCCATCATGGTGGCAGCCAACCGCCAGATTGGCCGCGTGCTGAAATAATTTTGTCAGCATATATATATGGTACATTTTGTGCTTGCAAGCTACATAAATTGTGATAGAAGTAGAGGAGTCATTTGCCCCGGCAAGGGGCTGCGATAATTCTTAACTCAACACAAATACAAAAACATGGATATTCAAGTTGCTGTCCTTTGCGACTACGCCGCCGATTATCAGGGCAAGCTCTGCGTGCAGGGTGCCTTCGATACTCTTTTCGCCCGCCAGTTCCCCGTTATTCACCCTGCTTGCGCTCTTGCGCTGCGCCTCTGCCTCACCCCCGAGGATTCCGGCGACCACAAGCTCGGCATCTCCATTGTGGACGAAGACGGCACTCCGCTCGATAAGGAACGCATGCCCATCGTGGGCGACCTCAAGGTGGCTCTGCCCGAAGGTGCTTCCTTCCTGACCCGCAACCTTATCATGAACTTCCAGGGTCTCCGCTTCGAGAAGGTGGGCACCTATGCCATCAACATCACTCTCGACGGCGAGCTCGTGGCTTCCACTCCCCTCCGCCTCGTGATGGTGCAGCAGGGCGAGCAGGCCTGATAAGCCGACTCAGATTTCTTCTGTTCCCTGAACTCCTGCCTCTTTCCGGAGAGGCGGGAGTTCTTTCATATACACATATAAAAATCAATCTGCAGCCATGCCGCTGGCCTTCAGCACATCCCACCCACCCTGCAACACGTGGATCGGGGCCTCCAGGATACCCAGCTCGCGCAGCTCGGTGGCAATCTCCTCGGCCGCGGTGCATTCACCCGTGCAGAAGACCACAATGCATTCCTGGCGCTCCTGCGCCTCCAGCAGCCGGCCTATGGCTGCATCTATCTGGTGCTGCATATCGGCCCCTTTGCGGATGGGAAACATGCGGTTATCCGGCAGCATGAGGTGGTTGAGCTCAAAATCTGCCTGGCTCCGGGCATCTACCCAGACCACGCGGTTCTGATAGCGGGTGGAAATCGTTTCCAGGCAGATACGCCCGGCGGGTAATTTATCCTGCTCGCACGCCGGCTGGCGGCCTGGCGCAAAGATGAGAGCATCTGCCCAGCCCAGCACAAATGCAAGAGCGAGCATGATGATACCCAGGCGCAGCATCTGAATATATGTATCCTTCTCTTTCATGACTGGTGCAGAAACGAAAAAAAGCTCACAACCTGCGCTGTGAGCTTTTGGAAGTAGGGCTACAGGGACTCGAACCCCGAATAGCGGTGCCAGAAACCGATGTGTTGCCAATTACACCATAGCCCTGTGTTCTTGGAACGGCGGGAGTATATACCTTTTGCCATCTGCCGTCAAGCCAATTCCTGAATTTTCTTGCAAAAAATTTGAATTTCAGCGCTGTTTCTGCACCCAGACGAGAAGCAGAGCGATATCTGCCGGGGTGATACCGGGAATACGAGCGGCCTGGCCGATGGTGCCGGGTCGCACGCGTGCCAGGCGCTGGCGGGCCTCGGTCTTCATGGCCGGAATGGCATCGTAATCGATATCGGCGGGAATTTTCTTATCCTCCTGGCGCTGCATGCGGGCTGCAGCAGTGCGCATGCGGTTGATATGGCCGGAGTAGGCAATCTCTGTAGCGATGGGTTCCCAGAGTTCATCCGGATACTGGGAGCGCAGCGGTTCCGGCAGCTGGTGCCAGTCGTTGCCGGGGCGGCGCAGCCAGAGCTCCAGCGAAACACCATCCACCCGCTGCTCAGCAGCGCGGGCTATGCCCTGCTCGATGGCATCGATACGATTCTGAGCGGCACACCCCTGCTTCTCGCTCACCAGACCCAGGCGGGCAGCCAGAGGAGTAAGGCGGAGGTCGGCGTTGTCCTGGCGAAGCAGCAGTCGCATCTCGGCACGGCTGGTGAACATGCGGTAGGGTTCATCGGTGCCGCGCGTCACGAGGTCATCAACCATCACACCCAGATAGGCTTCATCGCGGCGGAGAATAAGCGGTTCATCGCCGCGCAGAGCGAGCATGGCATTGGCCCCGGCCAGCAGACCCTGGCCGGCAGCTTCCTCGTAACCGCTGGTGCCGTTGATCTGACCTGCAAAGTAAAGACCGCGAATGCGCTTGGTCTCAAGCGTAGCTTTCAGCTCGGTGGGGGGCACAAAGTCGTATTCCACCGCATAACCGGGGCGGATAAGTTGGGCTTTTTCCAGACCGGGTATGCTGTGTACAATCTCCAGCTGCACAAAGAAAGGCAGGGAGCTGGAGAGACCGTTCAGGTAGTATTCATCTGTACTGCGCCCCTCGGGTTCAATGAAAATCTGGTGGCGGTCCTTATCGGCAAAGCGCACGACCTTATCCTCGATGCTGGGGCAGTAGCGCGGGCCTGTACCCTCAATCACCCCGCCGAAAAGCGGGCTATGCTCCAGATTGCGGCGTATGATATCGTGCGTACCCTCGTGGGTATAGCTGATAGCGCAGGGAAGCTGCTGCAGCTCGAAATCTGCATCGGCAAAGAAGTTCAGCGTGCAGTGCGGCTCGTTCTCACGGTGCAGCAACTCTGCGGAACGGTAGCTGAAGAGTGGCGGCGGTGTATCACCCGGCTGCATGGCCAGTGAGGCAAAATCAATACTGCTGCCCAGAATGCGCGGCGAGGTACCGGTCTTGAACCGCTGCAGCGGAAAACCCAGTTTCTCCAGGCTGGCAGAAATACCGCTCGGGGCACCCCCCAGGCGGCCACCGGGCAGATGGTCCATACCCACATGCAAGAGACCGCGCATGAAGGTGCCGCTGCAGAGCACCACGGCTTTTGCCGCAAAACGCTGCCCCCAGGTGGTGGTCACACCTGCCACGCGACCGGCTTCCACCACTATCTCATCCACATCTCCCTGGAATAGCTGCAGACCAGGAGTGGTCTCGAGCACCCATTTCATGCGGGCGCGGTAGGCGCTTTTATCGCACTGGGCGCGGGGGGCGCGCACACTGGGCCCCTTGGAGGCATTCAACATGCGAAACTGCAGGGCCGTGGCATCTGTATTCAGCCCCATGGCACCGCCCAGGGCATCAATCTCGCGCACCATATGACCTTTGGCCAGACCACCGATGGCGGGGTTGCAGCTCATCTGCCCCACGGTATCCAGGTCATGGGTGAGCAGCGCTACAGTACCACCGAGACGGGTGGCTGCCAGAGCAGCCTCGATTCCGGCATGGCCACCGCCAATCACCAGTACATCAAACACAGTAGGTATCAACGTGCTCATGCCGTAGTCAGTATCACTATGAGTTTATGCAGAATATCACGCGCATCCAGCCCGCTGGAGACCAGCGCCTTATCTGCCGCCGCGCAGGCCTGCAGATCGCGGCGGGCTTTTTTCAGGCTCAGCTTGCCCACGGTGCGGGCCGCATTGAACAAGCCATAGGTGTTCGGTGTGCCATCCTTCTTGAGCGGCAGTAGTTTCTTACCTTCAGCCGGCAGACGGTTCAGGGCGGCATCAAATGCACGGTAATTGCCGGTATCCGGTTTATAGGTATCGATGAGCAATCGCGCGCAGAAACGCTGGCGCACGGTAGGCACAATAGCAGCGCGCATGATGGATACTCCCTGCTCGCCGTGCTCCAGCTGCTCATTGACCAGGCGCACTGCCAGGCGCGAGTTTCCGCTTTCGATAGCCCGGGAAATCTCGAATACCACGCCATTGCGCGATACCGCCACCATGAGCTCCACATCCTCGGCTGTCACCTGGCGCCGCTCCGGTCCCAGGTACACATCCAGCTTGGCCAGTTCATTGGAAATCTGGCGCGTGCTTTCATTCACGCGGTGGATGAATAAATCCAGCGCCGCGTTATCAAAAGTAATGCCCAGCGGTTTGGCCATGCGCAGGGTAAGAGCAGAAAGCTCGCTCTCCCAGCCGGGTTTGGTGATATCTATCTTGGAAAATTCCTTAACCTCGGCGGCTGAACTCAACTTCTTGAAAAAGGAGCGGCGCTTATCCATCTCGCTGGCGGAAAGCACGAAAAATGTTTCCTCCGGCAGGTTGGCCAGCGTTTCAGCCAGTTCATCCAGCGCAGCCTGCACAGCCTCACTGCGGGCGCCCTGCGGGGTATCGCCCATGAAATTGGCCCCTTTCAGCCAGATAACCTTTCGCCCGCCAAACATATTCATCATCTGCAGACCGGAAATGACGCGGCCGGTGATTTCCACCGCTTCATCCACCGTAGCGGCAGAGCCGTCTATCATCTCATTTCCCCAGCCATCGCCACCTTCCTCAAGGCGGGCATAAGCAGCAGCAGCGGCGGAAGCGGCAGCTCCTTCATCACTGCCGAAAAAGACAAAACTGGCACTTTGCGCAGGCACGTGCCCATTACAGCAGAAAAAGACCGCCAAGTCAACCCGATTCCGCCCATCGGGAGCCGTGTGCGCAGCTTGTCAACGATTTGATAAGCCATAGCGCATTTTCTAGCATCGGCAGGGCTTAGCATTCTGATAGAAATGCCAAAAAGTTCAACTCCCGGAACCATCTGGTCTGGATGTCGCTCAATTACATTGCGGGTTTGGTAAGCAGCGTACAAGGAAGTATTAACCACCTAGGCGGTCTGCAATGATAGCATTCCTGCTCGTCAGATGTCTTCAAACACTTGACGAGCAGAGAGAAATTAAGTGGTATACATCAAATCTCATCGCATTTTTACGTCTGAATCTACTCAATAAAACTAATCTATGGTATTGGCTTTACAATCCGTATAAAAGCATACAAGCAAAGCCCCCTGACTTGCACCAGGGAAATCTATTTGCCAGAAATGGCTGATTCGATTCGCTATTCCTTGAGATTGACACAGCCTTTATCGATATTTAATGAGCAGGGGGAGTTTTCTGTAGAATAGGAATAAGTTGATTTTGGATTGCTTCCGCAATTTTTATCGACGTATCGGCGGAATAATGATTGCAATCGCGGAAGATGACTCCTGACTCATCAAAGGGGTAACACACATCGTCTTCCTTAAATAAATAAGGAGCTGGATCAATTACATAACAAAGATTATTCTTCGCATATTTCTGCAAAGTTGAGATGCATTCTCCCCATTTTGCCAGATATTCATTTCTTCTCACAATATAGTGTTCATTGAATGCTCCTGTCAGATTCCACTTGTGGCGGAACCTGGCATACATAAGGGTGTTGTCTGTTTTAAAACGGGGAAGAGGAGCAAAAACAATGGCTTTCCTGTTCAGTTGTTTGAGCTTTGTGAGGAATTGCTCCATACTGGCCATATTTGCTTGTGTCGATACTCCGATAGCAGTACCTTCGGCATCCTGATTGAGGAGATCCGTAACCCAGTACCAGCTGAAAATAATAATGACTGAATCAAGGGATTCTTGGTGTTCTATCCATTGCAGAAAACTATTTATTTTCTGACCATTAATGGAGTAACTTTCTGTCGCCTGCCCGCATCTGCGGTTCCAGAAAGGTAGAATAAGAGTATCTAACAGCACACCGGATATGTTGTGCTTATGGCATATGGTATCAAGACCGGCATAGTTCATGGCTGCATGACTATCACCTATGACCACAAATGATGCTGGATGATAATCTGGCCCTAATTGCCAGAAGGGGGTTATTTTTCCTTTCTTCTGATTCTTGTCGGAGTCTTTCGATATATGGTATCCTTTATGACTATGAGTAATGAGATGTTCATGGTTATAGGACTCACCCAGCTCCTTATATTGAGCGTATCGTTTTTTCTGGTAAATGGAAGCTGCGATTTTGTTGGATTCTACATTCCAATAGTATTTCAAGCCGGCAGTTCTGACAAGGATATAGCAGATACTTATAGCTGTCAGAAAACAAGAACTATATACAATCGGATGGTATTTGCGTTTTTCCACCAGATGATAGAAAATGTATCCAACAAAAACAGTGAGTATGAAAAGTATAACAAGTTCAACAGTGCTGGGAATTCGCATGGTACCACCCTTGTAAAGTACAAATAGGGGCATGTGAATCAGGTAGAGAGAGAAAGATATGTTTCCAATCCAGACAATGTATTTGTTGGAAAGGAACATACCTATGGGACCTTGCGTGTAAAATTTAACGGTGAGTATACATCCTGTCACAATCAGGAGTGTGGCAAGGGCATGGTAGTTAACCAAAGGTATGGAGAATCCCGCAACAATGAATACGAGCCCCGATACGAACAACCAGTTCTTCCAATGGCGATTTTGGACATCGGGAATAAGCAGAACGATACCTCCGGAAAGAATTTCCCAGATTCGAGGAATAGGTGAGTAATATGAAAGAATGTAACTGTGTACGGCCGTAGGTATTCCTAATGCAGCAAGGTGATATTTCTGAATTTTTAGATGAATGAGTAGAGATATCAATCCTACGATACACAATGTAATCATCTTCCACGATTTCTTCCATCTTCTGGATACCCAATAAAAGATATAAGCCAGGATAAATAACTGAAGTGCAGCGGCAATATACCACGTGTGCAACATACAGTTCATGGAAGAATCAAGAGAAAAATAATCCTTGGAGTCACGGATTAATGAAAAATTAGAAGCACCTATAAGGGCATATGCCCCCGTTTTGGCCATCTGAGCAAGATGAGAATAGTCCAGAACAAAAATCCCGATAATGGAGCAAAGAATAATCACGACAGCCAGGGGACATATAAGTCGGTTGATTTTTCCTTTCAGAAACTTATAAAATGAGAGGTCCGGCTTGTGTATCATTCCATATATGAGGAAGTAACCCATCAGAACCATGAAGATATCTACACCCAAAAAGCCATTTTTAAACTCAAAAGAACCGTGCATGGCGTTTCCTTGAGTAAAATGAAACAGGATTACTAAAATGATGGCAACCCCTCGCAGCCCTGCAACATGAGTTAGGAATGTATTCGACGGCATGGTGCGTGTTATAACATATTCAGCTCCGTTTGGCAATCCCATTATTCAGGGAGGATAATTACATATGTGTCCCAAAGATTTGGCACACGTAGATTTACGATTGATAATTGATGAATTGAAAGTTAACGGCTTACGCCGATAGATTCACAAATAAATGCTTACCGCCGATGGTGAGGCGGGTGATACCCCACTACGATTTTTCACACAGAACACTATGCCTTTATGGCGTTTAGGACTATTTTCCCATAATCTTTGGGACACATGTGCCGACTGTCATATCTGCCGGAAAACAGCAGAAACAATTGAGATATGAATATTGTGCACTTATTTCATGCAAAACCTCAGCCTTGCGCCTTGTTTAATGCCTCCCTGAACTCCGGTTTCACGAAATAAATACCGCGGCTGATGCGTTCGTGGCGGTGGGGAGAGTCTTCCCAATCATCGATAAGATAGGTGGAAAGACCATCCCGATAATCGATACGACGCGCTTTTGCCACTACCTCCAGCGGCCACTGGCGCACATGACTGGAAAAAACACGCGCCTTGAACACCCGCTTACTCGTGATGATATAAAAGGTGTGGCGCAGCATATATGCCCGCAAAAAAGGCAGAATAACCAGCAGAATACCAAGAATCATCACCCACCTTTCCGGGAATATCCCGGTCAGAAACATGGCCCAATCCGGCAGCGGAATTCCGGGCGCCCCCCAGTGAAACCAGGCCGCCAACCCCAGCAGCAGCAGACCGGGAATCACGCGGGCTACGAACAGACCACGAAAAAAAAGCATGCGCGGACTTCCTGCCCACACTATACGCTCATCTCCCTGCAGGTTCTGCTCCACCCAGTTACGCAAGCCAGACTTATCCATATCGTCAATCTACCACAGCAGACCCGAAAAACAAGATTTTTCTTGCTTACCCGCCGCCATAACATGCGATTTACCCAGATATTTTGCCAGTACAAGGGGAAAAGATTGCCAAGTTGGTGAATCTCTGCTAAACTCCGGTGCAGCGGGGGTTTTATCATACCCTTGAAGTTCCTTCTCTCATGAGTCTTCCTTTTTTCAGCAAACTGCGCCACAAGAAAGCCTACATGCGAATCGTTGAAAACGAATTGCAGAAGGTGCGTGATACTATTGATGCCCAGACCGAGCATTTTGCACCCTACATGCATGACTACATGCGGCAGGTGTGCAAAGGCAAAGGCAAAATGATCCGCCCCGGTCTGGTGCTGCTCACAGCAGCTGCCACAGGCGGCATCAAGGAGGAACACACCACCTTTGCCGCCATGCTGGAAATGCTTCACATGGCCTCTCTGGTGCATGATGATGTGCTGGATAAGGCCGATACCCGCCGCGACCAGCCTACCCCCAACGCACTCTGGGGCAATGAACTGGCAGTGCTGCTGGGAGATTCCATGCTGGCACAGGCCATGGTGATGGGTTCCGAAATCGGCGATTCCCGCTTCATCCGCCGCATGGCGCTGGGTGTGCGCGATTTGTGCGAGGGCGAGGTAGAGCAGTCCACCCGCTTGTGGGATATGGAAATGAGCCGAGCTGATTACTACGAACTCATCCGCAAGAAAACGGCCACGCTCTTTGCCATGGCCATGGCCGGGGCTGCCTTCCTGCAGGGGCTGGATGATGAGATGATTGAACAGCTCAACCGCATGGGTACCCTGCTGGGTATCTCCTACCAGATTTACGATGACTGCCTGGACCTGACCGGCACGGATGATACTGCCGGCAAGACCCTGGGCACAGACAATGAAAAGGGCAAACTCACCCTGCCGGTTTTCTTCCTCATGGAATCCACCAGCGATGATGTGGCGGAATACACCCGCAGCTGCGTGGAAAAGCACGAGGAGATTGACTACTCCCGCCTGCGCAATACCGAGGCTTTTGCAGAGGCTATCCGCTTATCGGTGGAGGAAGGACTGACCCGCAACGAGGAAGCCCGCGAGGTGCTCTGGATGCTGCCGGAATCTCCCGCCCGCGAGGCTCTGGCTGAGATGACATACCGCCTGGATGAAATGCTGCGCGACTGCTGCGTGAATTAATACCCCCCCTCGCATTCATATGATTCGCCAGGAAAAGATGGTGCCTCAGGAATCTGAGCTCGCAAAGCGGATCTGGGCAGATATCTATGCAGCTGCTGAAAATGCCGCCGAGCAGGAGCCCAAGCTCACCGGCCTGCTGGACGATGTGATTCTGAGCCGCAACAAGCTGGCCACAGCCGTATCAGTCCGGCTGGCTCGCAAGCTTTCACGCCGCGATATCGGACGCGATGACCTGGAACCCCTCATCCGCTCACTGCTGAAAAGCGACCCCATGACCGTGGAAATGATGGCTGCAGATCTGCAAGCCGTGGTAGACCGCGATGCCGCCTGCCACAATGCACTGGAGCCGCTCATGTTCTTCAAGGGTTTCCATGCCCTGGCCACTTACCGCCTGGCCCACATTCTGTGGAAACAGGAGCGCCACATGCTCGCCCTGCTCTTCCAGAGCGTGGGCAGCGAAGTATTCGGCATTGATATTCACCCTGCCGCCCGCATTGGCTGCGGCGTGCTGCTCGACCACGGCACCGGCTTTGTGGTGGGCGAAACCGCCATTATCGAAAACGATGTATCCCTCTTCCACGAGGTGACCCTGGGTGGCACCGGCAAGGAAAAGGGCGGCAACCGCCACCCCATTGTGCGCAGCGGTGTGCTCATAGGTGCCGGTGCCAAAGTGCTGGGCAGGGTGGAGATAGGCGAATGCGCCAAGGTGGCTGCTTCCTCCGTGGTGCTTTCCGATGTACGCCCGCATACCACAGTGGCCGGCATTCCCGCCGTGGAAGTGGGCGATGCCGTGGGCGAACCCGCTCTTTTCATGCAGCACTGCCTGAGCTGATTTCCTGACTGACCATGATAACGGAACTGGACATTCACCTGCCTCTGGCCCGCGCACTGCGCGAGGATGCCCGCCGCAAAGCCGCCGCGCAGAAGCTGGAGATTTCTCCCTACCGTATCAAAGGCATGCGACTCCTCAAAGAGAGTATTGATGCCCGCCGCCGCCCCATCTGCAAGCAACTGCGCCTGCTCGTGGCGGTGGATGAGGAACTGCCGCCATATGCTCTGCCGGTGCGCAATTACAGCCCTGTGGCAAGCGGTGCCAGAAAGATTATCATCGTAGGCAGTGGTCCCGGTGGCCTGTTTGCCGCCCTGCGCTGCATTGAGCTGGGTATGCGCCCGGTGGTACTGGAGCGTGGCAAGGATGTCTCTGCCCGCCGCTTTGACCTGCAGCCCATCAACTGCCAGGGCTATGTGGTGGAGGATTCCAACTACTGCTTCGGTGAGGGCGGCGCCGGCACCTTCTCTGATGGCAAGCTTTTCACTCGTGCCACAAAGCGCGGCCCGGTCATGGAGATATACGAAACCTTTGTGGCCCATGGTGCCGCACCGGAAATTCTGACCGATGCCCACCCGCACATAGGCTCCAACCGTCTGCCGAATATCATCAAAGCCATGCGCGGCAGCATCCTTGCCGCCGGCGGCGAGGTGCATTTCCAGACCCGCGTGTGTGGTCTGCTCAAGAGCGCAGACGGCAAGCGCCTGCTGGGCGTGCGCACGGCCGATGGCCGCGAATTCACCGGCGACGCCGTCATTCTGGCCACCGGTCACAGCGCACGCGATGTGTACCGCATGCTGCATGATGAAGGAGTGCGCCTGGAGCGCAAACCCTTTGCCGTGGGTGTGCGCATTGAGCACCCGCAGAGCCTTATTGATACCGCCCAGTACCACCTGCGCCCCGGCCAGGAACGCCCCGAAGGCCTGCCCGCCGCCCGCTACACCCTGGCTACCAAGATTCAGGACCGCGGCGTGCATTCTTTCTGCATGTGCCCGGGTGGCTTCATCGTGCCCAGCGCCACGGAAAATGATGAAGTGGTGGTGAATGGTATGTCGCTCTCCCGCCGCAACTCTCCTTTTGCCAACAGCGGCTTTGTGGTGACCGTGGAGCCGGAAGATACGGATGCCTACCTGGCAGAGCACGGCGCGCTCTCCGGTATCGCTTATCAGAAAGCGCTCGAAATTGCCACCAGTCAGGCCGGCGGCGGCATGCAGAAAGCCCCCGGCCAGCGCGTGGTGGATTTCCTGGCCGGCCGCGTCTCCCAGACCCTGCCGAAAACCACCTACCACCCCGGCATCACCAGCTGGGATTTGAACGCCCTGCTCCCTCAGAGTGTCTGCTGGCGCATGCGCGAAGGTCTGCAATTCTTCAACCGCAAGCTGCGCGGCTTTGCCGGTGAGGATGCCCTGCTCATCGGCTGCGAAACCCGCACCAGCTCCCCTGTGCGCATCCCCCGTGAGAGCGAAACCCTGCAGCACCCGGAGCTCACTGGTCTTTTCCCCTGCGGCGAAGGCGCAGGCTACGCCGGCGGCATCGTCTCCGCCGCACTGGATGGCCGCCGCTGCGCTGAAGCCGCTGCTGCTTATCTCGATGTTTAAACATATAACACATATTCACTTATGTACCGCTTTCTCCTTTCTGCAATTTTTCTTCTGACTGGTGTTATACTTACATCAGAATGTTTCGCCCAGGTAAAAATGCTGGAAAAATCGGATGAAATTTTCCTGAAAAAAAGCCTGGGTAAACGAGGAGTAGCTGCCAAAATTCTGAAAAAAGGCGGCCTGATGGGTGGTAAAATCAGTTCCACTGCAGACTATTACCTCATCTGTTCCTTCATCATTGGAGACAATAACCCGGAATGGGTGGAACTTTTCGAACGCGAGGCGGAACTGCGAAAACAAGGAATTCAAATTGTTGTTTCCTGCAATGAGGACGGTAACACCAGCAATGCCAGTAAACGCGCCAAGGAATATCTCAAAAAGAGAAACGTCAAGGCTCCTTGCGTGTTCCGTTCCAAAATAGAAAGTCAACATGCAGCTGGCAAAGCTACTCCCACTTTCTGGGACTTCAACACTTACCGCTACAAGGCTATCCGTTTCGATGGATACCAGGCTGGTGGCGGCTCCGGCATGGAAGCCAGCTACAAACCCGTGCTGGAAAAAATCGAAAAAGACCGCGCCGAAAACGCTGCTGAGCCAAAGTCATAATGCCCTCCTGAATCGAATTGAAGTCAGGGCTAAGGTTCCACATCCCGAAATACCACCATCCCCTACAGCTCTTTCATTTTTTGAGTTGAGAAATCCAGGATTTTGTGGTAAAACCGGGGGCATGGAACGACAGGATAATCGCGGGGTGGATGAAATGCGCCCGCTTGAGTTTGTGTTGGGCGTGGCGCCGCATGCCACAGCTTCTGTGCTTTCTTGCTTCGGCAACACGCGCGTCATCTGCGCCGTGACTATCGAGGAAGATGTGCCGCGCTGGATGAAGCTGCAGCATGTGCCCGGTGGCTGGCTCACGGCGGAGTATTCCATGCTCCCCTACTCCACCCTGGACCGCAAGAAGCGCGATTCCGGCGGCAAGGTGGATGGCCGCTCGGTGGAGATTCAGCGCCTTATCGGCCGCAGTCTGCGCGCTGTGGTGGACCTGGAAGCCCTGGGAGCCCGCACAATATGCATCGATTGCGATGTGCTGCAGGCCGATGGCGGTACCCGCACCGCCAGTATCACCGGTGCTGCGGTAGCTCTGCAGATTGCGCTCAATAAGCTGGTGGCTACCGGCGCGCTGGAGAAGAACCCCATGAAGCAGCTTGTCTCTGCCATTTCCGTGGGCAAGCTCCAGGGTACCCCCCTGCTCGACCTCTGCTATGTGGAAGACCGCGATGCCGAGGTGGACATGAATGTGGTCATGACCGAGCGCGGCGAGTATGTGGAAGTACAGGGCAGCGGCGAGGAAGCTGTGTCCACCGCCGAGGAAATGGCCCAGATGCTCGCGCTCGCGGCCAAGGGTGCTGCCACTATCACCGCCGCTCAGAAGGCTGCTGTTGCCCGTGCAGATGCCCCCAGCGACACAGATTTTAACTCTCTGCGTGATTTTTTTGCAAAAAAATAAAAAATCGTTGTAGATTTTTCTCGAAAGCACCGTTCCTACAGGTGAGGAGCGGTGCTTTCTGCACCATAACCTCCGATAAATCCAACTTAAAAAAGAAAGATACATCACCATGAAGAAATCCCTGTTGATTGCTCTGTTCGCCGCCATGCCCCTCATGGCTCAGGAATGCCCCCAGAAGCCTGAGTGCGCTCCCAAGAAGCCCTGCTGCATGAAGATGCACCGCCCCCACGGTCCTCGTCCTGAGCTGACCGAGGAGCAGAAGGCTGAAATGAAGGCTAAGTTCGAGGCCAAGAAGGCTGAGATGAAAGCCAAGTTCATGGAGAAGTTCGACACCGATAAGGACGGTCAGATCTCCGACGCCGAGAAAGAAGCCATCAAGGCTGATTTCGAGAAGAACGCTCCCAAGTTCCACAAGCGCGGCCCGAAAGGCCCCCGTTGCTGCGGTAAGAAGGGTCCCCGTCCTGAGCTGACCGAGGAGCAGAAGGCCGAGATGAAGGCTAAGTTCGAGGCTCGCAAGGCTGAGCGCAAGGCTAAGTTCATGGAGAAGTTCGACACCGACAAGGACGGTCAGATTTCCGATGCCGAGAAGGAAGCCATCAAGGCTCAGTTCGAAGCCAAGAAGGCTGAGATGAAGGCCA
The DNA here is from genome assembly GCA_045614585.1 of Akkermansia sp. Taxonomy (GTDB): domain Bacteria; phylum Verrucomicrobiota; class Verrucomicrobiia; order Verrucomicrobiales; family Akkermansiaceae; genus Akkermansia. The sequence continues at coordinate 31,080 of JAZLDD010000093.1, forward strand.
AGTTCATGGAGAAGTTCGACACCGATAAGGACGGCCAGCTCTCCGACGCTGAGAAGGAAGCCGCCAAGGCCGAATTCAAGAAGAACGCTCCCAAGTTCCGCAAGCACGGCCGCCACGGCAAGCGCTGCGGTAAGTGCTGCGGCAAGATGGGTCCCCGTCCTGAGCTGACCGAGGAGCAGAAGGCCGAGATGAAGGCTAAGTTCGAGGCCCGCAAGGCTGAGCGCAAGGCTAAGTTCATGGAGAAGTTCGACACCGACAAGGACGGCCAGATTTCCGACGCCGAGAAGGAAGCCATCAAGGCCGAATTCAAGAAGAACGCTCCCAAGTTCCGCATGCACGGCCGCCACGGCAAGCGCTGCGGTAAGTGCTGCAAATAACCCCTTTGCCGTTGAAAAACGGTATAGCATAGAGACGCTGAGCGGGCCCCGGAGGATTCCGGGCGGCGTTTCAGTCATTTCAGCCTGATTGAGCTGAAGAAAATTTAGTGGCTCATCTTGAGTTTTTCCACATACTTGGCAATCATGTCGACCTCGATATCGACGATGCTGCCGGGAGCGTAGCAGTGCATGATGGTGCGCTCCCAGGTGTGGGGGGTAATCCAGAATTCGAGCTCATCCGGGCCGGTGATGCTGGCCACGGTGAGGGAGACGCCATCTATGGCGATGCTGCCTTTATCGATGACATAGCGCATGTATTCCTGCGGTATGCGGATGCGGACCATATGGTCCTGCCCCACGGGGGTGATGCTGGTGACGCTGCCGGTGGTATCCACATGGCCCATGACGAAGTGGCCACCGAAGCGGCCATTGCCGCCCATGGCACGCTCCAGGTTACAGAGGGAGCCCACCTGGAGCTGCCCCAGGCTGGTGACACGCAGGGTCTGGGTGAGGAGGTCGAACTCCACACGATTGCCTTCTACTTTATCGACGGTAAGGCAGCAGCCATTCACCGCCACGGAATCTCCCAGCGCCAGTTCTGCCGCAAAGGGGATTTCCACCGCATAGCGCGCACCGGATGCTACGGGTGTGCGCTCCAGCACCTTGCCGGTGCATTCCACGAGTCCTGTGAACATAAATCTTTAGTTGCCGAAGTAGATGAAATTGTACAGGCAGAAGATGATAAAGGTGGGCAGAATAGCCCAGAGGAAGAGCTGCAGAGCGCTGATACCATTCTTGAAGTACTTGCCCAGAATGGCCTGACCGGCGGGGTTCGGGGCGTTGGCAATGACGGTGAGACCACCACCCGTGACGGCACCGGCTACGATGGCATAGCGAATCTGCTCAGGCAGGTTCGGCACGGTGCTGGAGAGGAAGGTGACGGAGGCGTTGTCATTGAAAGCGGTAAGGATGCTGGCAAGCCCCATGGTGGCAGTGGCGCCCAGGTCAGCCAGGGCCTGCAGCACGGGCTGCATCCACCAGCCCTGCACACCCCCCAGAATGAGCAGGCCGGCAAGGAAGAAGGCTACCAGCAGAGGCACTTTGATGGAGAAAGCATTCTGGTACTGCGGTGTGGCCATGGTGAAGCCCAGGAAGAAGAGGAAACCGCCGATGAAGATGGCGGGATGGTGGGCAAAATAGACGGTCCACACCAGGAAGAAGATGGAAACTCCATATACCCAGGTGGGGATAATATCCTGGCGGTCTTCCCAGGTGGTGGGCACGGCACTGTCAAATGCACTGTTGAGGCGCTGCACTTCTGCCAGGCGTTTGAATTCCTTTGTGAAAACGAAGAAGTAGATGACGTTGGAAATAATGATACCGATGATAGCTTTCCAGCCGAAATGCACAAACATGTGAGCCATGTCCCAGTTCCACTTGCCTGCCACCATCACAATGGGCGGGGCGGCAAAGTGCGTGAGGGTACCACCTACGGATACGTTCACGAACAGCAGAGCCAGCGTGGCGTAGCACAGCGAGGGTGCCGGCTTAAGGTGGTAGAATTTCTTGGCCAGCAGTATGGCTGCAAGGGTCATGGCAGCTGGCTCGGTAATGAAGGAGCCCAGCAGCGGAGCGATGCAAAGCACGGAAAGCCACCAGGCAGCCGGGGTACCACCACCCATGCCGGCGCCGAATTTGAGCGTGTTTTCTGCCAGACGGTAAATGGGGCGTGATGAGGCAATGACCATGATGACAGCCACAAAAAGGGGCTCGGTAAAGCTGGTATCGTGGTCGATGTAACGCAGGAAATCATCCATGCTGTAGTAGTGCTGGCAGACCAGAGCAAAGGGAATAATCCAGAGACCAAATACCACTTCCACCTCACCCAGAAAGTGGCAGAGTGTGCTGCCGAAGGAGACGGGGATGCGCTGCTCTGGATGCAGGATGCGGAATTTCTCGTCTCTGAGTTTCTGCTTGTGCGCCTTTTCCATGTGATGCGCCCACTTCTGGAACATGGGCGCCATGAAGGTGTGCAGAATGGCACCCAGAAAGATCAGGGTGGCGGCCAGATTAAAGTTATCTACTTTGACGCGATGCACCAGCTTATCCCACAGCCCCATGTTCTGCTCTGCTTTCGCGTAAATCTGCAGGGGGATGGGGAAGCGGCTGAACTGAAGTTTTCCGTTTGTATAGTGGTGGGTCCAGGCGGCGAGCTGGCCATTCGGGTCGGCGTGGTATACTGTTCTGCCACATTCCGGGCAGGGTTTGTGGGCCATGGGAAGTGCAAACTTGACCTTCATGGCAGCGTGCTCCAGCACAGTGTGCCCATCGTATGCGTGGTGCTCATTTGCAAGATAATGCTGCAGGGCATCCAGGCTCATGGATTCTGCTGCTATTAACAGCGCGTTGCTGGCATGCGAACAAAGATTCAGACTCTTGATCAGGGCTTCCTTTGCTTCTGCTTCGGCGCGAATTTCCTCCACACTGGGTACAGCCGCGGTGCCATGCGTGATGCACGCCGGCTCACTTTGCATGTGTTTAACCGGTGCAAGCTCTTCCTGAGCTGCCGATTGACCGGTTAAAAGTGCTGCGCTCCACAAGATTACTGCAAAAAACCATGTACGCATGATATACAGAAAACGTTCAGAGCCATACTACCACACTACTGGGCATATTGGCGAGCAAAAAGTGTGTATCAACGGCGGCGGCGCGCTAAATTCAATAATTTATCGTAAGCTCTGGTTTCTCCCCGCGCAGCGGCTTTGCGATACCAGTATGCAGCAAGTTCTGAGCTGCGCGGTGCGCCCACCCCGTTTTCAAAGCATTCACCCAGTTTCAGAGCTGCTGCTGCATGCCCCTGCAGGGCAGCGCGCTCCAGGCAATTGCATGCTCCGGAAGGGTCCCGGGAGCACCCGAGTCCTTTCAGATAGCATTTCCCGAGCCAATATAAAGCATCTACCAATCCGGCACAGGCCGCGCGGTCGAACCACTCCACGGCTTCTTCAAAATTCCGGCCTTCGCCACGACCTCGTATCAATTTCTTGGCCAGGTGCAGGCAGGCATCTGCATCTCCTGCGGCAGCCCTGGCTCGAATTTCATCCAGCATGGTTCAGAATTCTTTCTTGCTGAATATCCAGGTGGCTGTCAGCAGGTGCAGCAGCATATATCCTGTTGCGATGACAAATAGCCCCAACAGTAAGGAACCGCTGAGCTCAGCCCCGGCGCTGGCGGTATCTGCCACAGTGAACAGGCCGAAATCCGGCAGGAGGATGGCGCAGATCTGCTCTGCCCAGCGCATGGCAGCGGTAGTGCCCTGCCCCGCCGATATGGCAGAAAACAACATATCCTGAAACATCCCGATAAAATATGCTCCCAGCCCGAATATGATGCTGACGATGGTTCCGCTGGTGAAACATGAGATAAGCAGCGTGAGTGTGGTCAGAACGCTGTACCCCAGCAGAGTGGTAAGCACGCCGCGCTGGGTGTTCCAGCTATTGCCGGCTGCATGTACCTGCTCCAGATACGGTGCCATATCTTCCGGGCTGTAGCCATTTGCAGCCAGGGTGGCAGATAAATCGGCACAGATACTGCTCACCCGCTGGGTAAGCAGCAGGCTCATGGCTCCATCCAGCAGACCTATCATGAGCACCAGCAATGCGATAACTCCCAGGGCTTTTCCTGCCAGATAATCAAAACGAGGCACGGGTTTGCAGAGTATGGTGTACAAGATGCGGTCTTCTGCATCTCTCGGCAGCAGCAGTGCCGTGGCTGATACACAGAATATAAGACCAAAAAGCTGCATGCAGCCCAGGCTGACATCCTTGATGAATTGCAGCTGGGCTATCCCTTGATACTCTATACCGATATTCTCCTGGTATGGAATGAATTGCAATGCCAGAAACAGTATAACAACAACTGCCGGCACCAGAAATAAACGCATGCGCACCAGCTGGGTGAGCGTTACTCCTGCCACAGCCGAAACTCTTGCTGGCATTTGCACCAGATACTGAATTGGTGCGGGCATGCTATGATGTTATTATTTGCGGGCAGCTTTTTCGCCTTCTTCGATGAATTTCCAGAAACTGCGGGATTTACCCAGTTTCTTATCTTCACCGTCCGGGGCCATGCCACTGCGGAAGAAAAAGTCCTTCAGCGAATCTGCGTGCAGCACACGCTGGATGACCACCACAGTATCACCGTCCTGGTTCTTTTCTATCGTAAAATAGATGCGGTAATCATCATCTGAACGGAACCGGAAAATACGACGACCATCGCGCTCTATAACACCGAATCGTGAATCCACAGGCTCACCACTGAGGCACCCTTCGTCTACTTTGAAAGCAAAGAAGAGCTTCAGCTGTTTCATAGCGGGTATAGCAGATACTTCCGCCGCACTGATTTCGTTAAAAGCGATTTGTTGCACGCGCACAGTTTAGGATATGCCGCTCCTAAAGGCAAGCAAAATATGCGCTTACATGTATTTTGCTAGAGTATTCTCTAACTAATGATGTTATCTTAATAATCAAATGCTTTTCCACCACGCCTTTCCAGGCCCTTTTTCATCTGTTCCTGCATGTAATTCCACTGGGGTGTATTGCGGGCCTCCGGCAAATCGCTGTATACATAATCCATGTAACGGGTACTCACGCGCACCATGGACCAATGCTCCATGGGGCGGTTGTGTCCCTCGGGATAGATTCGATTCAGGTTTTCGACAGTCTTAGGGTCATCCATCCATTCTTTACCATCGCGCTCATCTTCCACACGAAGTCGCCCGGCATACCACCAGGCATCCAACAGTGCTATGGAGCGCGCCGGCCATGGACCATCCTTATCCACGATGTAAACCACATGATGCTCACCAGAGCGCCCGCGGTCCTTCACACAGCAGCCCAGACGGAAGTACTTGAGCGGGCGGCGACGCAATTCACGATAAAGATCATGCTGATAATGCCAGCAGAGCCCACGATGGCGTACGTGTTTTCGTGTATTGACCATGCGGTTATTCAGCCAGTTCACAAAAATGGGGTCATTATATCGGGCTATGGCGGCTGAGGCCTTGTAAGCGGTATCGGCCAGCCAGGCTGCCTCCTCGCGGGCGGCTGCCTGTTTTTCCTCCGGCAGCATGCTGATTAATTTCTGCTGCAGATTGATTCTCTGCTCTACGATGTGCGGCTTTTCTACATAGTCCGGCGCGGGCGCATTCTGGCAGGCCGCCAGAAGCATGGTGAAGATGCATGAAAACAGTATACAGATGTATCTCATATCAATAATTTGTCAATTTCCCGGGGTGTTCTTTCTTTCCCCTTTCAATGTTATTATACATGCGGCGGTATTGAGATGAACGCCGCATTTCGGGCAACCAGTATCCTTCATATTCACCATCAGGCCCCCGGAGTACGCTCCAATGCTCTATAGGCCAGTGGTGCCCCTCCGCATAGTAAATAGACTGCACCCGACATATGGTCGGCAAATCGGCCCAACGGGCCGCACTCAATTTCCGGGCATCATCCACTTTCAATCGGCCATTCCACATCCACGCATCCAGAACCCAGGCTTTCGGCCACGCATCATTCTTTGCCGCAAGGTAGATGCAGTTATGCTCAGAGGCCTTTCCACCATCTCTCACACAGCACCCTATGCGGAAATAGTTCAAATGACGGCGGCGTAGTTCTCTGTACATATCATGCTGGTAGTGCCAGCATAATCCACGATCTTGCAGACGAGCATTAATCAGCGCATTTCCTGCCCAACCGGGAAATGCAGACCCATTCAGCCGGGCAATGCCGGCCGCAGCTTTATAGGCGGTATCTGCCAGCCAGCTTGCTTCTTCCTGAGCGGCTGCCTGTACCTGCTCTTCTCTTGGAAGCAATGCCAGCAAATTATCCTTCAGAAGTATACGCCGGTGTGTTACCATGGCTGTATAGGGATACTGCACCTGCGGCGGGTAACACGATGTCACCGCCACGGCAGCTAGTATCCCCATGCATAACTGGCTTATTGTTTTCCTCATCATGCTGAAAAAAGGCCGCGCATTCTACATCATCTTTTCTTTCATCGCAAGCTTAATCCCTGCTTTCCGTTTATCATTTTGTTCCACGTGGAACAAAACCGCTTGAAATATAAGAGGAATAAGTGTAATGACACCTATGTTAACCTAACAGTCCGCGTATAATGATATCGCGGCCGCATTCAGTTAATTCCTCTCGTTGGAAAATGAATTCCTGCGGTAAGAAATCACCGGGTACAACATGGTCTGGTCCGGCACCAACCATGGGAGAAATGCTCTGCATCCATTCATTCACGAGTCCGTCATCCAGAAAACGCCGCAAAAGGCGCCCGCCGCATTCAAGCATGAGATTCACAATACCATAGCGGGTATACAATTCATTGAGGAGTCCTCGTAAATCTTTGACATTTTCCCATACCAGGGTCCGCTTGTGATATTCATCTGTGAACAGTTTTGCCATGGGTGGCAAAGAAAGCAGATTATCGGTGAGCACGATTCTCCACGGTTGCTTTTTGCGAGGTGAAGGGTCATGAAGAGGATTGCGGATGGTGAGAGCCGGGTTATCTGTCCGGAGGGTATTGCCGCCTATGAGTATGGCATCACTCTCCAATCTCAACTGATGCGCGTATCGGAGTGTATCTACCCCGCTTAACCAGAATTTCTGGCGGCGCGTCATGCGACCATCCAGTGTTGTAGCTACTTTGGCTGTTACCCAGGGTCTGCCGGTCATCACGGCGTGAAACCAGGAGCGCAGAAAGCGGTCACAAGCTTCTTGCAGCACCCCGGGGGTCACAGATATACCTGCGGCTTCCAAAATCGCTTTAGCGCGGCCCTGGTGGCGCATATCCGGGTCTGTGGAACCATAGACCACGCGGGATATCTTCTCTTCTATAATGGCGGTGGTGCAGGCACCGGTTCTGCCTATGCTGGAGCATGGCTCCAGAGTGATGTAAATGGTGGAGCCTGCTATGAGTGCACCATTTCCCTTTTCATAAGCGTCTGCTATGGCCCGGCGCTCAGCATGGGCTTCTCCAGCCATCTCATGGTATCCCTCGCCGAGAATCCGGCCATCACGTATAATAAGAGCACCTACAGGTGGATTGGGACTGGTAAGCCCTAATCCCAGACGTGCCAGTTTCAAGGCGCGTTGCATCCACTTCTCATCTATTTGCTCTTGCATGGGGGCTATTGTAACAGCCAATAGCAAGCTGTCAAGGCAAGCACTTGGGTGCTGACTGTTTTTCTTTCTGATAAGATGTATCTACAGTATATAAATATATCCATCATCATCAGCCGGTGTGGATATGTGGATATCTTATTTTATATATTATGTATCAGATTATTACATGGGGTGAAAATTGTGCATAATCCGGTGCGGAACCACATCTCCACCTGTGGAGATTATTTATGCACTCCCTCATTCACAGCTTATCCACATACTTATCAACAGGTTTTGTGGATAAGTATAATAACACAATGAACATCAATAAATAAGCCTCACCTTTCAGCAAGATGAGGCTCATAAGATGAGATAGTGTGGCAGTGGATGTTATTCGACTTCCTCCGGCTGGGCAACCTGCGGTTTCTGCACGGGCGGGCTATAGAAGAAGCTGGCCGGTGTATCAATGAGGATGGTGGTGACAGCTGCCAGCGGATACGCCAGGATAGCACTGAAATCTGCGCTCATTTCCCCGATATTCGCAATCAGGTAGCTGCCCTGCTCTGTCTGCATGAGACGATGTGAAGACATATTGCGGAAAAATGCCGGAGCAGATGTTTTCAGCTGCACTTCCTTCTTCTTACCTTCCGGGAGCTGATCAACCCATTTTCTGTTGATGAAGCTGATGGCATCAGAATGCGTGTATTTGCCCTTCAGAAGGCTGTTGGCCAGCGTTTCGGGTATGGGTGCATACATGGGGCTCATCTCGTCGCTATCGAGCGTGTAGCGCTCAGGGTGGCGCTTTTCTGCAGCTAACTGCTCCGGGCGTACCCAGGGGGCATTGTGGCGTTCAACAGTGACTTTGTGGCCGCACATGTACCACTGTTTGTTTACCTGGCACATTCTGGGCTGCTCGAGGGGTAAGAGAATAGCATCGGCGCTCCGTCCCATATCTGCCACAGATACACTGGTGCAGACACTGCATGATGTAGTGGTTAAAGCGCAGATGATACTTAATGCACTGATTACAAGTTTTTTCATGGTTATATTGTATTTAATTGTCGTTTAAAAATTCGTGAAAGAAAACAAAGGGAGCCATGATAGGTATGGCTGCATTATAAAGAATGGTCCCGGGCCAGTCGATGAAAACTCTGTCTACTGCGCTGAGCATGCTGGCAGATAGAGGAGGAGATGCACTTTCATCTTCTTCTTTCCAGGTAATGGCCTTACCTGCTATCTCCGCTTTTGTATGGCACCGCGAAGCGCCGGCTGGCAGGCTTGTCAGCCATGGTTCACCATCATTTCTCAGCTCATCGCTCAGCGTTGTTAAATCTGCATAGCCATCACCAGCCTGCAGCACAAGTGCAGTACCTCTGGAAATGTGTCTGTACACAATCTGGGTATCCGGATTCGTTCTTTCCAGCACAGGCTCGTTTGAGCCTGTGAGAAAAATCGAATCGTGAATCACCGGATACCTCATTCGAACAGACATTTTCTCCACTGCAAGGTAATATTCGTTACCCGCCTTGTACAATTCAAGAGATGGTGTGATGGCGTATCCGGTGCTTTGGCGGTAGCTTTCTTCAATATTCTTGTGTGTCTGCATATAGGCACACGAGGAAAGTAATGCGCTACCCGCCAGAATACAGGACCTGATGCACGCTCCGATAGTCATGCGTCCACTCTAGCATATTGAATGATACTTGTAAAGAAAACGCTTGCAAAAATAAAGGATGTTCCACGTGGAACATCCTTCGGATAGATTAACGGGCGGCTTCAGACCTGGGCAGAACAGGTGGCAGGAAGCGGGGTTCCGGCATGGTTGTTACCTCATCGAGGTGTGGTTGCCAGATTGTCTGGCTGTCCTTGTAGAGGGCAAGCTTTGCCCTGTAGATAGCACCCTGACATGCTCTTACACTGCGGTTATAGCAGCTGAGGGTGAGTCCAGCAGTGCGATTAATTTCATCTTTCTGCTTCAAAAGGAGTTTGAGATGCTGCTCAGCCTTAGTCAGAGTCAGCGAGGCTGAGCTGGTTCGCCCTGAATCAGCTAAAGAGCGGGTGCGTATGGCTTCCACCAGGCAGTTCTGAACATGCACGAGGGGGGAATCTGCGGGAGCAGCACAGGCGGCCGCAGCAGCATTGATAGCGGCACCGCCTGGGGCAGATGCTTGCAGAACCAATAGGCGAAGAGGCAGAGTACCCGCCTCCCATTGCATGAGAATATAAGCATCCCCTGCTCTTTCTGATTGTTCTTTACGCTTTTTTAGCAATTGTGAGCATATCTGCAGAGCTTCCATTTTATTCCCGAGCTGCCACCTGGTGCATATTTCAGCTAATACGGCAGTACAATACGGACCTGTGAGATCAGCTGAAATCGTTGATAAATCCTTCTGGGAGGCTTTCTGAGCGTTCTGGAAGTGATTTAATGCTTCATTATAGCTTCCGGCGCGCATGAGAAGATGCCCGGAAAGTAAATGTGCATTGGGACATTCCGGCAGCAATTCTGAGCATTTTTCAGTGCATCTGAGACCATTCTCGGTAGGCACTGGCAGATATTCATCCAGCAAGGCGCGCAAGTAATGAACAATGGGATTTTCAGGATATTTATCCACGAGCTTATCTGCTCTGAAGGTAATATCGCCCCCCTGCTCTGCGGCATAATGATTCAGAAGAATATCCCAGCATGAGGCCATAAGATCCCGCCGATAGATTGATGCACGCTGTTTGAAAGCGGCAGCTGCACCGTGCAAGTCGCCGGAAATATATTGCAATAAAACAGAAAGATACCATTCCTCAATGGGAGTTAAAGCTGCTGCTTCAATAAGCTGATTGACGATGCTGAGGTGTGATTTGTATGCAGCACTGCCGGCGGGGCTTACCATGAGCATTCCCACGTGAGCTAATAAGCACGAAGAATCTGCTATTATCGCAGATTGAAAATGATATTCAGCTTTTTCAGGATAGTTGAGAATGCAGTTCTGGAGACCAAGATTAAGGTGTCTTCTGGCTTCAGGATTTTCGCATATTACAGGCAGTTCCAGAGCGGCATTTTCCGCGCTAGAAAATGCTTGTTTTTTTAAAATGTTATCCTCTGCCCAGCAATGTGTTGCAATTGCCAGACAGAGGATGGAATTTAACATCTTCATGATGGGTGTATTTACATGCGTTCCGGCATGTTGATACCGAACAGGCCCATACCTTTCTTGAGTACCTTTGCAGTAAGATCGCAGAGGGCAAGTCGTGTTTCTCGCGTAGTGCCTTCGCTCTTCAGAACCGGGCATGCTTCGTAGAAACTGTGGAATGCCTTGGCAAGTTCATAGAGATAGGCTGCCAGGAGATTCGGGCGGCAGTCATCGAGTGTGGAAGGTACAACCTCACCGAATCGTACGAGCAGACGTGCGAGGTTAATTTCTGCGTTCTCATTGATAATCAATGATTCAGGTGCTACAAACTCACCATCAATCTTGCGGAAGATGGAACGTACGCGTACGTAGGAATTCTGAAGATAAGGTGCAGTATCGCCAGTGAGAGCGAGCATCTTTTCCCAGTCGAAAATGTAGTCGCTCATGCGATTCTGGGAAAGTTCCGCAAACTTGATGGCACCGATACCAACTGCCTTGGCAACTGCTGCCTTTTCTTCAGCAGGCATATCCGGGCTCTTGGCCTCAACAACTGCTGTTGCACGTGTAATTGCTTCATCAATAACATCTTGCAAACTTACGGTATCGCCGGAACGAGTCTTGAACGGGCGACGGTCCTTACCTAGAATGGAACCGAATGCCACGTGACGGAAGTCTCCGGTTACGCCGCGCATGCGTTCGATATCGAATATCTGCTTGAAGTGTTTTTCCTGGGGTGCACCTACTACATACCAGATTGCATCGGCTTTGAAATTCTCTGTTCGATAATCCAGAGTAGCCAGATCTGTAGTAGCATAAAGGAATCCACCATCAGCCTTGCGGATGATAGCGGGAACCGGGCACCATTCACCATCCTTCTGTACAAGGAACGGGTCATTCTGTGGTTTGTGATAACCATCTGAGAATACGCAGATTGCGCCATCACTTTCGCGGGCAATCCCCTTCTCTATCAGGTCTTCTACGAGAGGCGCAAGTGCATCGTTATAAGCACTTTCGCCTAACCAGTAGTCAAAGCTGATATCCAGCTGAGAGTAAATTTTCTCCAATCCAATCTTGGTTACAGCGATACACTGTTTCCAGATTGCGAGATTCTCCTCGTTGCCACCCTGAAGTTTTACCAGTTCTTCCTTGCAGAGGGGAAGCAGTTTCTCATCTTCCTTACAACGCTGGTTTACTTCCTTATATACATTAAGAAGTGCTTCAATAGGATCATTTTCTAATTCATTGAGGTCCAGAATATTCTTCCATCCCCACAGAATCATGCCAAACTGAGTTCCCCAGTCGCCTATGTGATTATCACTGATAACTTTGTGACCCAGAAAACGAGCAAGCCGGGCCAGTGTATCACCAATAATGGTGGAACGAATATGTCCCACGTGCATCGGTTTGGCAACATTCGGTGCGGAAAAGTCAATGACGATGGTCTTGGGTTCATCTACTACTGATACACCAAGGCGTTCATCATTAAGCATTGCAGCTGCGCGCTTTGCGAAATACTCTGGCTTGACACGGAAATTGATGAATCCAGGACCGGCAATTTCGAGACTTGCAATTTCAGATTCGCCGAATTTTTCAACAAGCTCTGTTGCCAGAGCGCGAGGATTCATGCGTGCCTGCTTGGCGAGCATCATGGCGGCATTACTCTGGTAATCGCCAAAACGTAAATCCTGAGAAGGTGTCACCGCCGGTGCAAAATCTACCGGAAGTCCTTCTCCCAAAACAGTTTGAAGTGCTGTCAGCAGCTGAGTCGAAAGTAGCTTAGGTATAGTCATATTTCTGGCCGAATTTTACACGTTTTGCACTCATTTGTCAATGTTACACAGCGTGCAGCGCCTCTATTTTTGTTCCACGTGGAACAATTTTGTTGGTTAAAATTCTTGAAAATTCAGCCCTCTTATGGTATATACATAATCAGCTGCTGTGTTCGTGACGCGTGGTTTCACAGGCCCGGACCGTTATAGAACTACATGGGGCATTAAGCTTATATGGGTATTATGTTCCGTCCAATGGATACCTCAGACGACCCAGGCTCCGCACCCACCTGATTACAGGGAACGTGGCTCTTTCACCACTGACGGCATGGCGGTAAACTTTTTGAATGAATCCTGATTTCTCAAGAAATCAGGATTTTTTCATATATTTGGCTGCTAAAGCATAAGTGAAAGGGCACATTACACGCAGTGCCCAAGGTATTTTTTTCCAGAAAGGTCCAGAAATATGGGCATCGTTTATTCTTTCATTCCAGGATTTCTTCCAGAAAAACGCTTGCCTTTTTAACTCCGTAAACCGATTTTGGAAGTAAGTATAGAGAACTCTGTATTCAGGATGAATAGTTACGTAACGCTTAATTTCATCTAGAATCGGTTGATGCGAGAGTATACCTCGCTCGTAGTAATGTCGTGAATCAGCGTCTTGTTTGATTAATTGTAAAAGATTGAGATCGTTTCCATTATCACGATTTGAAGAAATATTACCTGAGTGTCTGCGGTAGTAGAGAAGTATACCGTTCTCTATAATTACGAAGCTACCGAGCATCAGCGCACGGCTGGCAAACATAGTGTCATCGAGTGTATAACATTCTGCAGGCAAGTTTCCGAATTCTGCGAAAATTCTTCGGGACATACACATCATGCAACCCCACCATTCAAGTCCTTTGGGGATAGTATAGTCAGAAATATCGTCAATGTTATATTCTTTAAAGCGAAGTTCAGAATCGGAAACGTTTTTGACGGGTATATGGGAATGCGAAAAGGGAACTAGCTGCCCGCTGATAGCGGTTGCGTCAGGGAACTTGGATATAGCCAGTGCTGATAACCTGGTTCTGTCAGGATGCAAAATATCGTCACCATCAACCCTCATCAACCAATCGTTTTTCGATAAGGAAACAGCGATATTCATGTTAACAGCCACGCGACCATTCTTAGAACACTTGTGCGTTACTATACGTCTCGTACCGGTATAATTTTTTACTTTTTCCTGAATAATATCAAATGTAGAATCGGTAGAATTATCGTCGCAAAAAATGAACTCAAGTTCACCATCGTATTCCTGGGCTAATACTGAGTTAACGCATTCGCCGATGAATGCTTCCTGATTGTGGCTCATAACCAGTATGCTGATGGACGGTAACTTACTCATGATGTCTCATTTATTATACCATGTAATCATTGATAGACAAGCGAAAAGGAACTTGACTATCATTGTTCTTACAGGCATAATACGCACAGACAAATGAGATACTACTACCTGGATAACGAGAAGAAACCGCAGGGGCCGCATACTGCTGAGGAGTTGAAATCATTTTTGAGTTCTGGCATGATATCCGCTGATACACTTGTAGCAAGTGCAGGGGAATCCTCATGGAAATCTTTAGCTTCTGTTTTTTCAAGATTGGAAGAAGTAAAAAGTTCCACGTGGAACAATTGTTCACATTGTCATGCCAACCTTGGTTCTGATCATGTTACCGCTGTATGTCCTGAATGTGGTAAGACGATGTATTGTTCAAAGCGTGGAGTGTGGGGAACATTCGTTTACGTGGTCAGGAATGCGTTCAATTTTCGGGGCAGGGCAGGGCGTAGAGAATTCTGGCTGTTTTACCTCGTTTATTATATTATCAATATTATTCTTTCTGAAATTGCCCAGTATTGCACTGCTGAGCAAACCAGGATCTTCGAATTGAATGCAGTTATGCCGGGCGACAGTTTGCAGTCTGTAATAGATGCGTTATCAAAATATTTCTCTGATACAGTAGTTGTTGCATCTGTTTCTGTTGTTTCTCTGTATTGTTTGATTATGCTCTTTCCTTTTCTTTCGGTTTCCGTCAGAAGACTTCATGATATTGGAATCAGTGCAGCTCCTGTCATCTGCGGATGTGTTTCCTATATGCTTATAGTAGTTTCCTTAAGTGGTTTGTTTTTGATGACATCTTACTTGTTTGATCTAGTAGCATCTTCACAAGTTATTGATATTCAACCTGCTATCACAGAACTTTTAATGATGTTGATTCTTGGTATTTCGGTTATAAGCTTTATTTTGATTAGCATTTTCATGGTGGTGTGCATGTTTATTCCTGGCCATACCGGTCCTAATAAGTTTGGTCCTGCACCATGTATTAAGTGATTGAATGAAATCGTGAGTATGGAAGCAGCATCTCGGCAGAATGACGGTTTAAAAGTTCCACATGGAACAAAATCTATTTTTATTCTGGGACCTACTGGTAGTGGAAAAAGTTCTGTGGCTGTAGAATTAGCAGTATTATTAGGAAAAGCTGAAATTATCAGTACAGATGCTTACCAGGTATATAAGAGGATGCCGATTATCACCGCTGCTCCCACAAAAGAGGAAATGTTCCATGTGAAACATCATCTGGTAGGCTTTATGGAGCCGACAGAGAACAATGATGCAGCCGAGCATGCGCGTCGGGCAGAGGCTTGCAGGCGACAGATACAAGAGGGTGGCATGCTACCCATACACACAGGAGGCTCAGGTCTTTACGTTAAGTTTATATCTCACGGAATTTCCCCTGCGCCTCCCTCAGATGCAGCATTACGCGAGGAATTGAACGCGCTTCCGCTGGAAGAATTGATCCGACGATTCAAAGAGATAGATCCTGAAGGAGCCGCCAGCACAGATTTACACAATGCGCGGTATGTGGTGCGTAATCTTGAAATTGTTCTTCTCGGGGGCAAACCATTGTCCTATTGGAGGAACAACTGGACTGAGCCATGCGGGCAGGGTTTCTGCATTGTGCGAGACACCGTAGAGCTGGATGCTCGCATCGCTCGCAGAGCGGAGCAGATGCTGCGTGATGGTGCTATTGAGGAAGTAGCTGCGCTGGAGGGTCTCACGCTCTCTGCAACGGCCTCAAAGACGCTAGGCTTGGCCCAGGTGCAGGATTACCTGAAAGGCGGTTTAACGCGCTCTGAGCTCGCTTCAGCGATAAGTCTGGCAACACGTCAGTATGCGAAGCGACAGCGCACCTGGTTGCGGCGTGAAACATGGCTGACTCCCATTGTGGTTACAGCTAAGGACAGTCCCCGTGCCATTGCGGAGAGAATAGCAGATTTAATCCGCTGAGGAAATTTCTTCGAAAAGGCCGTCGTGTTCAGTAAACACGATTTTTCTGGCCAGGGAGCGGATGTTTTCCATGGAGAAAGGGCCGTTGTAATCCTGCGCGGTTACACAGGGAATGCAATCCCGGTTTTCAGCATTGGGGAGCAGGGCAGGGAGGTGAGCTGTGGAATTATCAGCGTTCCACATACCGGTAAGGCAGCCCACAACCAGAATTTCGCCAAATGTTTCACAGCGGTTAATGAGGTAGGTGATGCATTCCGGAGAGTAATACTCGGTGAGGTTCATTTCATCTTCCTCCACCGCTTGCATGAGTTCCATCTTGACTACATCCAGCTCGTGGGTGCGGGACATCGTGGTTTCCACCTGAACATTCCAGTAGGAAGGGTTACTGCGGTGAAGCAGGCTTTCCCAGAATCGGCCCTTGCGTACGCTGCTCACATTGGTGATGCGGCAGTGCATATCGTCCATGTAGCAGTTTGAGCCTATCCAGATATCACGCTTCTGGAGCACATCAAGACCGGGCTGCCCCAGCTGCCAGGGTGCTGTAATCAGCTCCGGGCAGGAATCTGCACTGTTCTTGATGAGTATGAGGGGGAAACGCATGAGGTGCGGTATTCTGCACGAATCATAGAGTATAGTCAACGAAAATGTGCGTCCTCTATGTCAGCAATTCCTAAAATAAGAAAAGCTCAGGCAGTAAAGGGGCTCCTTTGAATTGAGATGCCCGCGAATCCTGAGGCTGGTGCAGCTTCCCCTGCCATTCGTTCCGGATATTCAGCTGCATGGCTGCAGGATGCGTTGAGAAGCTCTTCAGCGCGCCCAGCAGCTGGCCGTAGGCATCGGATGCGGAGAGGAGCAGGAAAACGGCCAGAAGAGCCTTTCTGGTCCCCTGGCAGTGGCACCAGGCAGAAGAATAGAGCCAGGCCAGGCAGAACCACAGCACAGCCGCGCCTTTGTAAATGAATTCATTGTTCCACATGCCCACCCAGAGCATGGGAAGAACCACTGCCAGCAACAGGGAGCTGGCGAACCAGGATGTGTGCCGCCAGCGCCAGAGCAGGAGCAGGGCAGGCAGACTAATCATCACCACCTGCAAGCCGTAGCGCATCCAGAGCCGGTATGTTTCCAGATCTGCCAGGCAGGAATCGCCGGTCGGGCGAAGGAGAGCCAGCTGCCCGCCTGCGCTACCAGCCAGGTAGCACACAGGAAGCAGAGCAAAAAGGGTCGCCACCGCAGTGGATCCGTTCATCAGAGCAAGCTTACCCCGCCACAGCAGCAGGGGCAGCAGAGCAAGTGCTGCCAGAGGCGAGCATATAAGCACCAGGGCACCCGCTGCCAGACCATACCGGCTCGGCAGCAGTTTTCCTGCCAGCATAGCCAGCAGCACCAGCGGAGCCAGGTAGTGGTTGAAGGTGTTTCTCAACTGCACGCAGGAGGGCGTGAAATGCAAATCGAAGAACAGCACCCAATCCTGAAAAACATCGCATTCAGAACCGGCCAGCAGCTTGTAATACGCGCGGTTCACCCAGTTCATCATGTCTCCCAGCAGCAGAAGAACCACCAGAAAAACCAGCGCGCGCCGGGTTCCTCTGCCCGCGGCCACTGCCAGCAGCGCCAGCCACACCCCCAGCAGCACCCAGAGCTCCAGCGCCAGTTCTGCCGGCGCACCCAGCTTTGCTGCAAGAGCAGGGGGCAACCAGAAACCGAGATAATAGATGAAAGCTTCTCCCTGCACCGAGAGCGGCCAGGAATCACGCACCAGTGCTGCATAAATGGCATTGCGCACCGTGCAGTCCCCGCTTTGCGCTACCACGCCACCCAGGCCTATACTCTGCACCCACAACCAGCCCAGCGCCAGCAGCAGCACCAGCCGCACCGTGCCGGCCAGGCTCCATTGCACCGGGCGCGCCGGGCATTGCAACGCAATCCAGAGCGTACTGCAAGTCAACATGATTCCCACCGGCCAGGCCAGCCAGGGCTGCACCCACCCGCCCAGGAATATCAGGCAAGGCAGCAGCAAGTAGAAAAGGCAGGCTGTGGAGAGAAGACGAGTGGGCATTGACTAGTGACTATTGACAATTGGAGAAATCAGGCGGGTGGAATGCCCGCGGAATTTAACACATTCAAATCTTCAATTCAACATCCAACATGAAAAAAAGCGCGCCCCCTGTGGTTCAGGGGGCGCGATAAATCAGCGGGCGTATCAGTTCTGGTATTCGGCAGCAGCCTCAGCGTGGTATTCCTGCAGCGTGCGCACCGTAGTCTCCATATTCTTGGCGTGCAGCATGGCAGCGGCGCAGGCACGGGCACTGGAAAGGTCCGTGGTGTAGGAGATATTGCTGCTCACCGCGGCAGCGCGGATGGCCACTTCATCCTCACGGGCATCGTGAGAACCGGGTGTGTTGATCACGAATACGATATCACCGTTCTTGATGCGGTCCACGATATCCGGGCGGCGGCGCTCATGCACTTTGTAGGCGCGTTCGCATTCAATACCGTTCTGCAGCAGGTGAATCATGGTACCCTTGGTGGCGCAGATATCGAAACCTGCTTTCTCCAGTGTGCGGGCAATATCGGTCACGATGTGCTTATCGCGGTCGCTCACCGAGATGAACACCAGTCCCTCCTTGGGCAGGGCGTTGAAAGCAGAAATCTGGCTTTTCAGGTAGGCCACATCAGGGTCGGAGTCAATGCCCATCACCTCACCGGTGGAGTGCATTTCCGGCCCCAGCACCACATCGATACCCGGGAAGCGATTCCAGGGGAACACGGCTTCCTTCACGGTGTAGTACGGCGGCACCACTTCCTTGGTGAAGCCCAGGTCCTTGAGCTTGCAGCCGCTCATCACCTTGGCAGCCAGCTTGGCCAGCGGCACACCAATGGACTTGGAAACGAAGGGAACCGTACGGGAAGCGCGGGGATTCACCTCAATCACATACAGCTGTTCATCCTTCACGGCAAACTGGCAGTTCATGAGACCCTTCACGTTCAGCTTGGCGGCCAGTTCCTTGGCGGCGCGCATCATCTCCTTGTGCATGCCCACAGATACACGGTTCGGCGGAATCATGCAGGCAGAGTCGCCGGAGTGAATACCAGCCGGCTCCACGTGCTGCATGATGGCACCCACCACGCTCGTCTCGCCATCGGCAATCACGTCCACGTCAATCTCCATGGCGTGCTCCAGGAAACGGTCCACCAGCACCGGGCGCTCGGGAGAAGCATCCACAGCCTCGCGCATGTAGGTGCGCAGCTCCTGCTCATCGTACACAATCATCATGGCGCGGCCGCCCAGCACGAAGCTCGGGCGCACCAGCACCGGGTAACCGATGCGGTTTGCTACGGCCACAGCCTCATCCTCATTCGTGGCGGTGCCGGCCTCAGCCTGCTTCAGGCCGATTTCATCCAGCAGAGCAGAGAAGTACTTGCGGTCCTCGGCCAGCTCGATGCTGCGGGGGCTGGTGCCGATGATGGGCACACCGCGCTCCTGCAGGGCTGCAGCCAGGTTCAGCGGGGTCTGGCCGCCGAACTGCACAATCACGCCATCCGGTTTCTCCTGGTCGCAGATGTTCAGCACATCTTCCAGGGTCAGCGGCTCGAAATAGAGCTTATCAGAGGTATCAAAGTCGGTGGAAACCGTCTCGGGGTTGGAGTTCACCATGATGGTCTCGTAGCCCAGCTCCTTCAGTGCGAAGGAAGCGTGCGAGCAGCAGTAGTCGAACTCAATACCCTGGCCGATGCGGTTCGGACCACCGCCCAGAATCATAATCTTCTTCTTGTCCGTCTTGCGGGCTTCGTTCTCCTCACCGTAGGAGGAGTAGAAGTAAGGCGTGATAGCCTCGAACTCAGCAGAGCAGCTGTCCACCAGGCGGTAGCAGGGCACTACACCCTGAGCCTTACGGGCAGCGCGCACATCGTCCTCGCTGCAGTTGCGGGCCAGAGCAATCTGGCGGTCGGAGAAGCCCATCTTCTTGGCCTCGAGCAGGTCGAGTTCCTTCAGCTTCATACCGGCCTCAGCCAGCTGCTTGAGCTGATCCAGGAACCAGGGGTCGATGTCGGTCAGATCCTGGATTTCTTCAAGCGTCCAGCCGTTCACATAAGCAG
>JAZLDD010000094.1:0-16035 GCA_045614585.1 Akkermansia sp.
AGGAGAATCGGAGGCATGGCAAATGTTGAGCATGCTATTGGTGCCGAAATCACCACGGATGGTGCCCTTATCAGCCTTCATGGAGTTGGTGGGCCCCAGGATGGAGCGCACGCGGGTGATAACACCGGGACCGGAAAGCACCAGTGCCACTACCGGGCTGGTCTGCATGAAGTAAGACAGGGTCGGGAACAGGGGCTTGTCATCAATCACGAGGTCGATGATGTGGGCGTAGTGTTCGCGCAGAATGGCATCATCCAGCTGCATCATCTTCATACCACGCAGCCGGAAACCTTCGCCCAGGAGACGCTGCAGAATGATACCGGAAAGATTCTTGCGGACGCAGTCCGGCTTGAAGAGAATAAGGGTTTTTTCGTCGCGATTCATAATGATTCCTTTCAGTGTGTGCTCTCTTTCATACCCCGGCAGAGCCTTCCTGTCAAGGAAAAAGCCCTGCGTTTACATGATTTCGCATTGCACCGGCCGGCCAGAAAGAGTATACTGCATTCCAGAAAGATATGAACCATACACTCCGCTACGAACCCATTCCCGCATCTTTTTATCAGAGTCGCCGTGATCAGCTGGCTGCTCATCTTCCTGCAGGCGCTCTGGTTATAGTGCATGCAAATGATATCTACCCCACCAATGCAGACGGCACCCTGGCGCATCACCAGAACGCCAATCTGTTTTACCTGACCGGCATTGACCAGGAGGAAACAGTGCTGCTCATGCGTGTTGGCGAGGCCGGTGAGCATGATGATACGCTCCTGCTGCGTGAGACCAATGAGAAAATCGTCATCTGGGAAGGCGCACGCCTCACCGCCGCCGCAGCTACCGCGCTCAGCGGTGTGGAAGATGTGCGCTGGACAGATGCGTATAATGCCTTGTTGGCTGAGTGGGTTCCTGCCGCATCTTCTCTCTGGCTGGAGATGGATAACCACCCCCGCCGGTTCACGTATGTACAGACCCGGAATGAACGCATGGCGGCTGCCCTGCGGGCATCATATCCGGATGCCAGGGTGGAATGCCTCTATCCTCTGCTGGCTGAGATGCGCCTGGTGAAAACCCCGGAGGAAATGGTGCAGATGCGGCGTGCCTGCGAGATTACCGGTGCCGGTTTTGCCGAGCTGCTTCCCCAGGTGAAACCTGGTATGGGCGAGTGGGAGATTGAAGCTGCTCTCAGTGCAGCCTATATCCGCCGCCGGGCTCGCAAGTTTTCATTCCTGCCTATCATAGCCAGCGGAGCCGATACCTGTGTTCTTCATTATATATCCAACCATAAGGTGGTGCAGGAGGGTGACCTGATTCTGCTTGATATCGGTGCTGAATATGGCGGCTATGCTGGTGATATGACCCGCACGATTCCTGCCAGCGGTAAGTTCACCCCGCGCCAGCGGGCGGTATATGAGGCGGTGCTTCGTGTGCAGCGGTATGCTATGAGCATCATGCGCCCGGGGCTCGAAAAAATGGAATATGAGCGTCTTGTGCGCGTGAATATGGCTGCTGAATTGGTACAGCTTGGCCTGCTTACTGCTCAGGAGGTCGAAGCCCAGGCCGAAAATCCGCTCTGCGTGCGTAAATATTATATGCACGGCACTTCTCATTCTCTTGGAATCGATGTGCACGATGTAGCCTCTGATACCAAGTGTTTTGCCGTGGGGCAGGTGTGGACTGTGGAGCCTGGTATTTATATTCCGGCCGAAAAAATCGGGATCCGCCTGGAGACGGATGTGCTTATCACCGAGGATGGAGTGGAAGATCTCATTCCCAACGCTCCCATCGAGCCGGATGATATCGAAGCCGCCATGGCTCAGTAATCAGGCAAATGACACAAGGGCCGCGAGTAGCGGCCCTTTTTTAATAATCCTCAAATTCGTATTTGCGGAGCTTCATGAACGTAGGGGCCGGACGCCGTGAATCCCAGAACAGCAGCAGCATAGCCCCTAGTAACAGCAGCCGCATGCCGGTATCGAAGGGATAATCCGTTATTGCATGCGTGCTGCCCAGGCAGTTGCAGCTCAGCTCCAGACCACGCGCCCAGCCCTGAATATAAAGTATCAGAAAGGTACCGCACATAATCACCCCCCATACCGTGGCCCCGCGGTAGCTCCGCCTGGTGAGCAGGCAGACCGCCACCACCAGTTCCATGGCTAATCCGATACAGGCCAGCGGAAATGAGAAAAAGGCCGGTAATATGCGGCTCCGGGTCAGGAAGTCAACCATTTCATTCAAGCCTGTCAATTTCTGTAGCCCGGTGACCAGAAAAAATATTCCAAGGCCTACGCGCAAGATGTTGAGCAGGAGGTTGACGAATCGGTTGTACTTCACGTGGCAGAGTCTACAACACCTTGCCTCACTCTGCAAGCACGAAACGCGCCCGTCGGGGGCAGGTATCTCATGCGGCACGAGTACAAAGTAAATGGTGCCTCTGTTTTCCGTCGAGCATATTTCTGTGTATTGTAATCTCTTTGGGAAATATGAGAAGGTATCTTAGCTTCAGGAAACTTGCCGCTGCATATTGCATCTGACACAGTTTGACCTTGCGGGAGCGGGGAAGGTATGCTAGAAACTAGTATTATGAGTTCTATCAATGATCAGATTACGGAAGGAATGAAGACGGCCATGCGTGCCAAGGACAGCGTGGCTCTGGGGGCGCTGCGCGGATTGAAGGCCGCGATGCAGACCGCCCGCCTGGCCAAGGGCAGCGTGAATGCTGAATTGAGCGCAGCAGAAGAGCAGGGGGTGGTGCGTAAGCAGATTAAGCAGAGAGAAGATGCCATTGCACTGTATGCACAGGCCGGACGCACCGAGCAGGTAGAGAAGGAACAGGCAGAAATCACAGTGCTGGCTGCGCTGCTGCCCACCGAAATGACAGAGGCTGAGATTCTGCCTGTGCTGGAAGCAGTGATTGCAGAGCTGGGCGCGAGCTCGAAGAAGGATATGGGGCGTGTGATGAAGGAAATGCAGGCTCGCACAGAGGGCCGCGCCCCCGGTAAGCTTCTTTCTTCACTGGTGGGCTCCCGCCTGAACTAAGCTGGTTTTGCTATGTTCTGCGCCGTAATAGTGGCAGCCGGCAGCTCCCGCCGGGCCGGGTTCGATAAACTGGCTGCGCTTCTGGACGGGGTGCCTGTTCTGCGCCGTAGTGTCGATGCGTTCGTGGCGGCAGGAGCCGCTGCTGTGGTGGTGGTCTGCCCTGAGAACCGCTGGAAGGAAACCGGCCTGGCAACCGCCACTTTTCCGGTGCCTGTGAGCCGGGTTGATGGCGGCGCGGAACGGCAGGATTCCGTGGCCGCGGGTATGGCGGCACTGCCGGCGGGTACACGCATGGTGGCCGTGCATGACGGAGCCCGACCGTTGATTACGCCGGCTGGAATTCGCGCCTGCCTGGCGGCGGCTGAGAAAACCGGAGCGGCAACCTGTGCACACCCGGTGGTGGATACGCTCAAGCGGGCAGACGCCGAGGGTCGCTCACTGCCGGAAAAGGTGAGTCGTGAGAACTTGTGGGGTATGGAGACACCGCAGATTTTCCGGCTGTCCCTGCTGCATGAGGCATATGAATACGTGAAATCTCAAAAACTGGTGGTGACGGATGAGGTGTCCGCCGTAGAGGCGCTGGGCGTTTCCACCCAGCTGGTGCAGGGTGGGGCCAATCTCAAAATCACTCTCCCGGGGGACCTGGAGCTGGCTGAGCTGATTTGGAAACACCGCTCATGAGCCTGAGAAATCATAATATCTGGGTTATCGGTGCGGGGTTCCTGGGCGCCACCCTGGCAGAAGCTTGTCGCCGCGAGGGCGCGCGTGTGCTGACCATTGATCCCCAGGCGGTGGCCAATCTGCGCGGGAGCGCGGCGGATGAAACGCTGCTGCGGCATGCGCTTGAACGCCTGGTGCCGGATATCGTTTTCTGCTGTACTGCCACGCACGGCGGCACTCCGGAGGATTACCGCGCGGCGTATCTGGAGCCGGTGGTGAATCTGGACCATCTGCTGAGCGGAACGCGCGTGATATTCTGTTCTTCAACCTCCGTGTATGCCGGTCGGAATGGGGAAACCGTGACCGAGGATAGTCCTGCTCAGGCTCAGACGGAGCGCGCCTCCATATTGCTGCATGCTGAATCAGTGGTTCTGAGCAGTGGTGGGGTGGTGGTGCGCCTGGCTCCGCTGTATGGAGATGAGCGCTGCGAGTTGGTGAACCGTTTCATGAAGCGTCTGCCGGTTCTGCCCGGTGCGGATTCCAGACTGCTGAATTATCTGCATGTGGAAGATGCTGCAGATGCCCTGCTGCTGCTGGGAACGCATCCCTGGTTGCAGGATGGCATATACAATGTGAGCGGTGAGTGCTTCTCCAAAGGGGATATCTATGCCCGTTTGACCGAATTGACCGGGCTGGATCCGGTGCCGGAAGAATCCGAACCCTCGGTGCGCGGTGCATCTGATATGCGGGTGGATTGCTCCCGCATACGAGAGCTGGGTTGGGAGCCCATATGCTCTGTTATGGAGCTTGCCCGCGAGTGGAAAGACTGATTCTGCGTTATGCCGGGACCGGATTACTATGAGCTGCTGGATGTGGAACCCACGGTTCCGCAGGCTGAGCTCAAGTCTGCCTATTACCGCCAGGCCAGAATTTACCATCCGGATCTCAACCCGGGCAATCCCGCCGCAGAGGAACGCTTCAAATTGATAGCCGAGGCATACCGGGTGCTAGGCGATGAGCGCGAGCGGCGTTTGTATGATGAGGCTCGCGAACGCGAAACCCGCTATGCAGATGCTCCGGAACTTGCCGGTATGAAGCGGCGAGTGCGTTTTTCGGTGCGGCGGGGGCGCGCTGGTGATAAGCGCCGCAGCGGTATCCGGCGGCGTTTTACCATTCTTCCTGCGCGAAAGAAGATGCCGCGCTGGGTCATATGGGGGCTGGTGGCATTCTGGATGAGCGCTCTGCTGCCTTTGTTGCTTAGCTCCGGCGGAGTTGCGCTGAAACTGGGTAAAGCACCGCAAAAGGTGAAAAAAACGGAACCCTCTGCAGAGGTAGTGCGCGAGCGTCTGGTGCGTGTGCACGCTGAGCTCGAGCAGAAAGCTGCTGCCGGGGAGCCTGTCGCGCAACTCCGGCTGGGGCTGATGCTTTATTCCGGCAGCGCCGGAGTGCCGATGAACCGCCCTGCTGCTCAAATCTGGTGGCAGAAAGCAGCGGCTCAGGGCAATAAGACAGCTCTTTACTATCTTGAAAAATGCGATTTTTCGCAGCCCGCACCTGACGTGGGGGAGGCTGCTGAGGCCGCAGAGGCACCATAAGCTACCCTATTTCTCCGATTTCGTGGTGGCTGCGCGTTTGCTTCTGGTGCGCCGCCGGCGGCGTGCTGGTTTGCGGCGCCGTTTCGGAGGGTTGATGCGCTGCATCTCCACCTGCATCAGCAGCAGGGTAAACATGGACGCCGGGCTTATTTCCACTGCGGCAACCTGTGATACCTTTTCTGCCAGCTGTACCATTTTCTGAAGCAGTGAGGAATACTCTGCTGCGTCAGTGCCTATTCCGGTATCGGTAAGCAGGGTGTGCAGCTGCAATAAATGCCGGAACATGCACATCCAGTTTTCTGCCGGGCCGGCAGAAAGGCTGACCATCAATGCTTCCGGCAGGGCATTGAGGCATTTTTCCACCTTGCGCAGCTGGGCAAGTCGGCTCCGGTCCTTGCAGCCGGCTGCCGCGGCTTCGAGCATATAGCGCAGGGGTGTTTCCAGGTCTCCATATGCTTCCAGCGCTTCAACGGGCACGCGCCCGGGCTCATGAACAGTGTTGCTGCGTCTGGCTACGCGGGCAAACAGTTCCTCCATGGCGTTCAGACGGTCCTGTGCAGAGACTGTTTCCCTCTCAAAAAGCATGCGCCAATCCTACCAATTTGTATCTGCACTTGCAAGCCTAAAGCTGGTCACGGTTCTCCATTCCATATAAAAAGGGGTTCCGCCTTGTTTTGCGGAACCCCTTCTGCTGCAGAATTAATTCTTCTTCTTTTTCTTACCCTTTTTCTTTTTCTTGCCTTTCTTCTGGCTCTTTTTGTCTGAAGCATCGGAGTCGTCGTCCTCTGCGTCAACCGGGCTGGTAGGTGTTACTTTAGATTTTTTGCCGTTTACGACAACGGTTACCGGTTTGCTGTTGGATTTGGAGGTGAGGCTGTATTTGGTGATTTTGCCGTTTTTCCACTCCATGTCGATAGTGATATCACCGCGGGCGCGAATGCCTTTCACATAACCGTTTTCCCAAGCCTGGGGCAGGGTGGGAAGCAGTTCTATCTGCCCGGCATGGCTTTGCACCAGCATTTCGCTCATGCCACCGGTCATGCCGAAGGTGCCGTCCATCTGCATGGGCGGGTGGTTGCCGAAAAGGTTATCCAGCATGTTGTAACGGATGTAGCTCTGCACCATCTCGTATGCCTGCTGAGTGTTGCCGAAACGGGCCCACAGAGCCGTGCGCCATGGCCAGGTCCAGCTGCGTCGATTATCACCGCCGCAGCCGCGCAGTTCCAGACTCTTCATTGCTGCTTTTGCCAGCTCCGGGGTTTTTACCATGGATATGGATGAGCCGGGGAATACACCGATGAGGTGGGACGTGTGGCGGTGACCGCTGACTTTGTCCGGGCGGTCAATAATCCATTCCTGCAGGTAGCCACCGGAGCCGATGCGGTTAGGTACCAGTCTGTTGCGGAGCTGGATGAGTTTTTTTGCCCAGCTGGAATCCACCCCCAGTTCCTTGGCTGCCTTGGCTGTGTTGTCAAACAGTTCCCAGATGAGCTGCTGGTCATGCATGACGCCGTCTTCGTCCGGACCCCATTCGTGGGACCAGCTGTTGGGTGAAACCAAAGAGCCTGCCTTGATTTCCTTGAGTTCAGGATACTTACTGACATCCAGGGGTTTCCCGCCCGACATGAGTCCTTGGCCTCCTGCGCCAACTTCTTTGAGATAGGTTTCCCAGAATGCGCAGATATTCTTGAGAAGCGGATAACCGGTATTCTTGAGGAAGTCTTTATCTCTGGTGAAGGCATAGTGGTCCCATACATGAAGGGCATACCAGGCATTCACAGGTGGGTTCCACTTGACCCAGCCGCCGCCACCCCACGGATTCTGGGAAATACGCGTGGTCCAGCCTTTGACTGAAGCTCCGAAATGCTTGCTGGTCATCTCCGTAAGCGGGATTTCCATGGATTTCATGAAATGGAGGAAAGGAAGGTGGCATTCGGAGAGATTACCAACTTCTGCGCCCCAGTAGCACATCTGCAGATTGATGTTGTTGTGATAATCACATGCCCAGGCAGCGTGCACCTTGTCGTTCCAGATGCCCTGCAGGTTAACGGGCAGATTGCCGGGGCGGGAACCGCTGATGAGCACATATCGCCCATACTGGTAGATGGTAGCCTCCAGCTCCGGGTCGTTGGCGTTCCTTTTGTAGGCCTCTATGCGTTCATCTGTGGCCAGGGAAGCAATGTTTTCAGGAGTCTTGCCTAAGTTGATGCTCAGTCTGTTGTACAGTTTCTTGTAATGCGAGGTATGGGCTTTTTTCAGCTCGGCATAGTTCTTTTCACCCGCAGCGGCAAGAATTTTCTTGTTCTTGGAAGCAGGGTCAGTTCCCTTCCAGCCGCTTGCATAATCCATCTTGTAGTCGGTTGCCAGCGAAACATAGACGATGAACGCCTCCGCTCCGGTTATCTGGATGTAGGGCATGTTGCCAGCATCGTAGACGGCATACATGGTATCCTGATTGCCGCCAACCGTTGCGTATTCTTTGATATTTACCGCGCCAGCTTTACCTTTTACGGTCACTTTACCGCCCTTTGCCTTGATGTGAAGACGCCCTTCGAATTTTTCGCCGTTGGCCAGAGTTCCGCTCATGACCAGGCCATTCTTCTGCTTGCTGTATGAAACGGCGTGATTCGGCGTGAGGGCGATTTTGGCGCTCATGCCTTTGGGTGCATCTGTCCGGGCCATATATACGAGCACGTTGTCCGGTTCGCTGACAAAGCATTCGCGCTCGTGCTCGGCTCCTGCATTTGAGAATGAGACTCTGGCTATGCCATCGCGTAAATCCAGTGAGCGGTAATAATCTTTTGTATCGCCATTCAAATCAAAGTCGATGTAGAGATTACCGAAAGGCTGGTAGGAGCCGAATCCATCTTTCCCTGTGGTGGGACCATAGGCGTATCCGCTGCCGTTTCCGGGCAGGTTGGGGCCGCCGGTCCAGAGGCTTACTTCGTTGAGGTTGATGCGCTCGCGTTTGTCTCCACCGAAGATAGTACCACCAATGCGGCCATTGCCTATGGGCAAGGATTGGGATTCCCAGGGGTCTTTGTTGCTTTTGCCTGCTTTGTTGCCGGAGTCGGATGCACCTTCTGCCCATGGCAGAATGGCCGGGTTGACAATGGCAGGTTGTTTATACCAGAGGTAATCCTGCGCAGGATGCTCGTCTTTTGCGAGGCTCAGAAAGGGAACGCTGCAGATAATTGCTGCTGTTATTTTCTTGTGTAATTTCATATGGAGAAAGGTAGCTAATCAGATAAACTCGACTTGCAGAGAGATGTTTCCGAGAGTCAGAGTATCTCCATCCAGAAGCGGGTGGTTATTATCATACGGGGAAAGCGGCTGCCCGTTGATGATGGTTCCATTGGTTGACCCCATATCACTTACGGTGAGACCTTGCTCATTGAGCGCAAGCTGAATATGAGCGCGGGAAACGCTGCCGTCCTCCAGGGTGACATTGGCCACACCCGGGTCGCGACCTATGATGATACCGTTTTCAAGCGCTATGGTGCTGAAAGGTATGCGCTGCTCCCACGGGAGCCCCGAGGGCAGCAAGCCGAAAAGCCGCATTTCAGTGGCTATGGGGGATTCTGTTTCGTATGGTTCCGGCACTGAGGGTGGCGCTCCGGCATCTTCCAGCCCGTTGCCTAACTCCCATTTGTTGCGCAGTGCGTGGTGCGGGGGCAGATTCTGCAGATAGATATCACCGGTTTCCGGCTCGGAACCAGCGGGGTGAGAGTGTGGCGCGGGCGGCACTGGTATGGGGGTATCCCATATCGGAGCCAGGGGAACATCGTGTCCCTTTGCAGGTGAATGCTCATGGCCCATGCGTGTTCGCAGACTGGCAATGGCCGACTGAATACCGGCCAGCTCGCTTTCCAGTTCTCGTGCCCGGGCTTCCAGTTCTGCAAGCGTTGCGTTGTCGTTTTCCTGCAATAGGGTGTTCATATCCTTGCCATACTATCAGATTGCGTCAGGCATGGCAAGCTGTAAGTTATGCCCGATGCTACAAATTAACGCGCGCGTGTGCCAGATGGGTATTACGGAAGCTGGGGAATGGTGCATCTGATTTTCAGAAATGCTTCCTCTGATGGTGAGGGTTATCCGCGTTTGCCGATATGAGTGCAGCCGCGCTGCTTTGTAGTATGGGGCAGAGATGCTTGCCGGAGTCTGCGTTCTTGTCTGTGCAAATGTTGATTTGGGTTTCTGAATTGTGGCTGCCATGCGCACAACTGGAGTATGCGGGAAATGAGGACGATTACCGGGAAAATCTTCCGCCTCGAGCTCAAGAGCTAACATTATCCTTGCCTTTTTCTGTCATTTGTGTTACTTTCTGTGTCAGCATGAAGATGAAATACTGTCTAGTAGCCAGTGCTGCAGTGATTGTAGCCTCCTGTAGTTCTACAGATAACACGGTTGTGAACAATCGTGCCAGTGTAGTGACAAAACCGCAGGTTTCCAAGCCTGCGCAGTATCTCGCTCTTCCCGGTCAGGCTGCCGTAGCCGTAGGGGGGGCAGATGTGAATGCCGCTTTTGATTCCCAGGTAGCTCAGTATGCTGGTCAGCCTCAGACCGGGGCTGCCATGGGGGCGGCCATGGGCCAGGCTGCGGCAAACACGGTGGCCGGTGCGCTTGCACCGCTTCAGCAGACTCCTGCTCCGATGATTCCTGCGGTGGCATCGGGTCAGCCGGCTTATATTCACCAGACAGCGCTTCCCGGTCAGGCTGCAGTGGGGATGACTCCCTCTGTGCCGGGTGTCGCAGTGCCCATGAATTATTCTGTGCGTATCACGAACAGCACGCCTGGTCGTATTTTTGTAGAGGCTCAGGATGCAGCTGGTACCATTTATCCCTGCGGATTCCTGGATGGCGGACGCAGTTCCACTACACCTCTGGAGCAGGCAGACCCCATCGTCGGTCCCATTACCATTGTGGTGCGTGACCCCGATAAGGAACGCGCTCCTGAAATCCGTCGCTTCAAGGTGAATCCCCCGGCCTATTATGCTGGACAGACTGTGGGCGTCAGCATTATTCAAGGCGGTAAGTACCATGCCAGCGTGGATGGTAATGTGTATGCCAGCGGCGAGGCTGTGGCGCCCCCGCCCACGGCTGTGCCTAATATGACGGTGGCTGCCCCCATGCCCGCACCCGGTGGCGTGATGAGCTATTCCGTGAAGATTACAAACACCACTCCCGGTAAGATTCTTGTGGAAGCCCGTGATGCATCCGGTCGTGAGTTCCCCTGCGGGGAAATGGCTGGTGGTGCCAGTGCGGTGACGCCTTGCGAGCAGACTGCTCCCATCAAAGGCCCGATTACTGTTATTGTACGCGACCCGGATAAGGAGGGACAGCCCGAAATCCGTCGCTACAAGGTGAACCCGCCTGCCAACTATGCCGGCAAGACTCTGGGTATCAGCATTGTTCCCGGTGGTCAGTACCATGCCAGCATTGATGGCCAGGTGTACTACACATACACCCCGCCCGAGGCTCCACCCACCACGAATCCTCAGCCCCAGCCGGTAGCTCCTGCTCCTGGTGCTGCTGAGCCTGCTGCAACCCCCATGCCAGTGGCGGCACCTGCTGCTCCGGCTCCCGCAGCCATGTCTGCCGGTATGTAACGGACGGCCCCCTGAAATCTGTAACCCGGAACCGCTTTCCTCTGAGGAAAGCGGTTCCTTATTATCTATGGTTCTTGTCAGCTCAACAGGAGCAGGCTATATCTCAGGCATGTGCAAACCATTTCGAGAATACCTGCTGCTTTCCCGTGAATATACCCGCGAGATAATCACCTTTGGTGGCTTCGCCCTGGTGTGTTTTGTGTACAGTGATTTCCGGCAGCTTGCCCGGGATCAGGCAACTACGGCCGCTCAGACTGTGGAGATTCTGCGTGCCATGGATACCCGCTTATCTGCCATTGAGCATCTTACTCTTCCCCGCAGCAAATGAAACGCCGTATACTTTCTATTCAGAAGCATCTGGGTGTTGCTCAGGATGGGTGCATCGGCCCGGAAACTCTCGCTGCAATAGCTGCGGCTCTGGGGGTTAAGGATATACCTTCGTGGCCGACCCAGGCAGAAGTCCGCCGTGGCGGCAGTATATTCGGTGCGCCGGGCAGGGAGGAGCTGCTGGTAAATATCATTCCGGCCTACCAGCTGTATTATGAGGGAAAACCGGTACGCAGCATACGGGTGCACCGCCTGGTTGCCCCGCATGTGAAAGCAGCTCTGGCTGAGGTGCTGAAGCATTACGGTGAGGCTGAAATTCACCGCCTGGGCCTGGACCAGTATGGCGGAAGTTATCATTACCGCCCTACGAAATCCGGAAAATCGCTTTCCATGCATGCCTGGGGAATTGCGCTGGATTTTGCGCCGCAGGCAAATGCGTACGCGCTTAAATCACCCCGCGCTTCGCTTTCGCACCCGGATTGCGAAGCCTGGTGGCGAATCTGGGAAAATCACGGTGCGATTTCGCTTGGCCGCGAAAAGAACTACGACTGGATGCATCTCCAGTTTGCTCGGCTGGGGTGAGCGGCGGGCCGGAGCCCGGACTATTTACTTAGTAGGCGTGATGAACACCCGGCGCCCCTTTTCGTAAATGCTGCAGGGGATGGCCGCAACTCCGTATATAACCGGCACTACGGTATTGGCCAGCAGGGTGCCGGGTACATCCACGCATGCAAATGAAAGCCCGGCAAGGGGATAGGCATACCACGCGTGTTTGTTTGTGCGTGACCTGGTCACGGGGATGATGAACCCGCTGCGGGTATTGCAGAGGTGGCTGCCGGTTTGCTGGTGTTCACTGGTTACCATATTGCGGTAATAACGGCGGGCATAACGCGGGAGCTCTGCTTTCCAACCGTGTTGTAACCGGGTTGTAGCCGGGTTGCAATTCAGCGAGTCTATCTGGTAGCCGGTGGCATTTCTGCGGTATCCCAGGGTGCGGGCGCCTTTTGGCAGCGCCTTGCCGGGAATGATGGTGAAAATATCGTCCTCGATGATATCTTCCGGCCCGATTTCGCGGTAAACATAGCGCTGTGGGGCTCCTTTTATGGGCACAAACTGCCCGCTGGAAAAATCATTGGCCTTGAAACTGCTTATTTTATCGCGCCCCGTGCGTCGCACACTGGTGAGCACCCCCTGCAGGTAGAGTTTGCCATGGTGCCTGTAGATGACCAGATTTTCCTGGTCCGGCAGAATGACGGCCTGGCACTGGCGCCCCCGGTCAGCGCATGCTTTGTGTGTATTCACATAGACGCAGCTGTTGAGCAGGCATGCGCAGATGGTAATAAGAACGAGGGAGAGAAATTTACCCATGTCTTGCACTATAACAAGCACGGGGGCATCTTGCAAGCAAAAATGAATATTATTGATTCATTGTGAGGTGTTTTGTCCGATTTTTCCGAGATGAGACGGAACTCTGGTGAAAATCAGCTGTGAGTGGGCGCTAGGTATTGTATTATTTCTTCCAGCCGTTCTTCTGCGGCGGCCCGCCCCAGATTGTATGTGGCCCGGAGTACTGCGGGCTCCCGGGTAAGGCGCTTGACGGGCAGGGGGGCTGCGGGGCGTATGACCAGGGTGTTTCCTGCCGCTTCCTGCCGGTTCACATAATCCCGCTGAGCGTTGTACATGTGGTGGCGCTCTTCCATGGCTTTTACCAGTGCAGGGTATTTGCGGTACATGAGGCGGATAAAGGGCAAGGCCACGCTTTCTTTCTTATCGTACTCCGCATGCTGGGTCAGGATGACTATGTTGCGCGTGTAGCCGAGACTCTCGAAGAATTTCAGCGGAATGGCATCGGAAATGCCACCGTCCAGCAGCTTTTGCCCTTCGATATCGACTATCCGCGATACCAGGGGCATGCTGGCCGAGGCGCGGATCCAGTCGAAGCCGTGGTCGGCGTATCCATCGTACCTGTGGTAGACGGGGGAGCCGGTTTCCACATCTGTGCAGACGATGTAGAAATCCATGGGATTGGCTTCAAAGGTGGCGAAATCAAACGGGTCATGTACGAGCGGAACTTCGTTGTAGCAGAAATGGGTGCTGTACAGATTTCCTTCGCGCCACACATTGCCCCAGCTGCAGTACCGCTTGTCGTTGCAGAAGCGTTCGTTGTAGCGTATGGCGCGGCCAATCTGGCGAGATTTATAGTTGCAGCCGAATGCCGCCCCTGCCGATACGCCGATTGCACCATCAAATTCGATTCCGTGCTCCATCATCACATCGATGACGCCAGCGGTGAACATGCCTCGCATGGCTCCACCTTCCATGATGAGTCCTTTTTTCATCATCTTAGTTGTTCTGCTTCAGTTCATCGAGCTTCTGCTGGGCACGGGTGTGCTTTCCATCTGCCGCTTCCTTGAACCATTTGATGGCTTTTTCTCTGTTCTGCTTGCAGCCTCGCCCGTCCAGCAGCATGAGACCGAGCCGGTAGCATGCCTCTGCATTCCCCAGCCGGGCGCCGGTCCAGTACCAGTCAAAGGCCTGCTCCTGGTTCTTCTGCACTCCCAGCCCTATTTCATAGCACCGCCCGAGTTGCACGGCTGCTGGAGCGCTCAGCCCATCGGCCGCTTCCTGTAGTATGGGGATTGCGGCTTCGGGGTCGCGCTTTTCGCTGATTCCATTCAGGGTGAAAAAGCCTAGCCAGAACCGGGCATTGGCGTGCCCCATATCGGCTGCTTTGCGAAACAAGGCTGCGGCTTGCTCAAAATTCTGGGTTCCGCCGATTCCTTGCATGCGGCAGAACCCCAGGTTGAATATGGCGTCCATGTGCCCGGCTGCGGCGGTGCGTTCCAGCCAGGCAATGCCCAGTACATGGCTTTTCACTACCCCTTCACCTTGCAGGTGCGCCATGCCGAGCCGGAACATGGATTCAGTATGGTGCTGCTTTGCTGCTTTGACCCACCAGCGGCAGGCTTCTGTGGTGTCTTTTTCGCAGCCCGTGCCGTTGTAGTAGCACTCTGCCAGGTGGCATTGTGCTGCAGCCAGCCCCTGGTCTGCTGCTTTTTTCAGCCACTGCATGGCCATGGGTATTGATTTGACTACCCCGGAGCCTGTGAAATAGCAGCGTGCCAGCTCATACTGAGCTTCTGCATCTCCAGCTTGCGCGGCCTGGTACGAATGTTCCGCCAGTGTGGATATCTCCACGGCTTCTTCCACATCCATCTCGTTGATTTCATCCTGAGCCGCGCCCGGGAGAACTGCGGCAAGCGGGAGTACTAATCTGGTGAGGGTGCGGTGGAACATACAATTCTATCGGCTCTTCTCGAAGCTCAAAATATCATATTACGCATTTTTTAGCAAGCGAATTACCTGATTTTTCCCCGCCTCTGTCCGGGGCTGTATTTTATTGGCTTGACTATTTGTGCTGAGTATGTACACTGGTTTTCGCCGCCTTTTCTCCTTTGAATATGAAACGTTTTATAATTTTGCTGATTATCTGTGCTGCTGGTTATCTTTCAGCTCCTCTGGCTCTTGGTAGAAAAATGAGGACAGATAGTGATTTTGTAAACCAGGGAATTTATTCAGCGGACAAGAAAGAGATATGTGGTATGGTGCGCAGCGAGGCCTATGGTAAAGATGTGCCGGTTTGCTCGATATCGATGATGCTTAATCTGAGCGAAGCAGAGCAACTGAACGAGGATACCGAGCTGGTCTCAGTGAAAGCCAACCACGGCGATCTTGGTTTGATGATTTCTAAAGAGGGAATTGTGGGGCAATGGCAAGGTTCCCCCTGGAGAACTCATTTGCGGGTTCCTCTTTCTCAGCTTATAGAAAATATCAATGTGCAGAATGTGAAAGGTGATGAGTGCATTTCGCTCACGATGCTGGTGTCGGGAAGCACGGTCCCGACGGATAAAACTCCAGGTGTAACTCTGGTGGATGCTTCTGGCGAGGTTGTGTTAAGTTTTCAGCACCTCAATTCTGCTTATAACAGGGTTTATAAAGAGATGAAGCTGAATAAGGAGCTTGTGTCGCATTCTATTGTGTCGCCCAGATTGCTTTCGGTACGTGGCGCGGGCAAGCGGGCCGCCCGTCTTGCAAAGGCCGTATCCCGGAAACCTGGCAATGCTCTGGTTGCGTATGGGGCTGCCGGGGTGCTTCTTATGGTGCTTTCCGGTATCTGGGCTGCCGCGTGCCCTGCCAGAAGAAAGAAAGCCGATGCCAGCGCGCTGCGCTTGCAGAGTTTGTCCTCCCGTTGATATAACGGTTTGGCTTGTGCCTGATTTATTGAGCCCTGCATTGCGCAGGGCTTTTTTGTGTTGCGGCAAAATGTCGCAGGGTTGAGGTGCGGCAAAATGTGCACATGCGGCAAAATGTCACTGTTCTGGTGAGGCTGCGTGTCCGGTGAAAATATTTATGACAGCATGCCAAATGTTTAAATATAAGCGGTTATGATTATTTTTGGCGGCATGTTGCCAAAGTTGGCACGGAATTTGCAACATGAGAAGATAAGAGGCGCCTGCAAATGTGCAGCCCGACCCATTTCAAACAACACAAAATAGAAAGACAAAAACCATGAGCAAAATACTCGGTATTGACCTTGGTACTACGAACTCCTGCATGGCCGTCATGGAAGGCGGTCAGGCCACTGTTCTTGAGAACAGCGAGGGCGCACGTACCACCCCCTCCATCGTCGCTTTCACCAAGAACGGCGAGCGTATCGTAGGCCAGGCTGCCAAGCGCCAGGCTGTGACCAATCCCCGCAACACGGTGTTCTCCGCCAAGCGTCTCATCGGCCGCAAGTATGCCGAGCTGACCGC